>CAZWNS010000020.1:12771-40839 GCA_964635245.1 uncultured Spirochaetaceae bacterium | reverse complement strand
CCTCGGAGGCGCTCTCGGGAGGGTCAAGACTCACTTCGCGTGGGACCAGGCGAAGGAGATGGTGGAGGGCATCCGCAGCGGCGGTGCCTCCGGCCTCCACGTCATGCTCTTCGATACCACCTTCCACGCCGTCTACGCGACCAACTACCTCATGCGGATCGTGGATGTGATGATTACCAAGCCGAGCGAGCTTGCCTTCTATCCGGTGCCGAAGATCTTCAACCGGCGCGTCGGCGGCCACGAAGCATGGGGAGCTATCCGCTCCGCGGAGCTCGGCGATGGTACGGTTGAGACGCGAACCATACCCGAGACACTGCAGGCCGTCGATCTGCTGACCGAGGAAGAGGACCTCCTGCGCCTGTATTGCGAGCGCATCGTCGCAAACAAGCAGGCGGGTATCTACGACGGCGGCTACCGCTGCGTGGAGCTCGCAACGGGCACCCCGTTCACCGAGCGCTGAACGCCTCCGCCCGACCGCCCCGAAGGCCCGAACGCCCGGAGGCCGGCTACCGCGGTCCGTGGCCGATGCGCTGCTGCAGCTTGCGAATAGTGATCGGGGCCGAGCCCTCGTAGTGATTGTTGACGTTGACGATCACCTGGTGGCCGCGCGCGATCATATCCTCGATGATCTCCGCGACGCCGGCAAGATCCTCGTCCTTCGGGTCGACGGCGGCATTCCAGCGCTTGCCGGTCTTTTGCTCTATTGCCGCCCGGTCGGGGCCCATGAGGCGGATTACCACCGGCGAAACGAGTGTCGGGGCCGTCTTCGGATAGAGCTCCTGGATGGGCGGCATGTAGTAGCCCTGGCAGAACACGTGGGATACGCCGCGGGAGGCCAGGAGCTCGAAGTAGTCGGGCTTCAGATACTGCGGATTGCGGGGTTCTACGCCGTACGACCAGCCCTCGGGCAAGAGGTCGAGATATCCGCCGAGGGCCTCGAGGAAGGCGGCGCGGGATGTCATCTTCCGTTTGTTGAGGTATTCGAACTGGAACATCACGATGCTCGTCTGAGCCTGCATGGGCCCGATACGGGAGAGAAAGCTCGCGGTGAGCTCGGGTGACAGAAAACCGGGGTTAGGCGCGCCCGCGTCTTTTCGTGCGTGCGTGTACACGTGGGTGAGGGTGATGGAGTTCGGTGCTTTGATGCTGAAGCGAAAGCTTTCGGGGACGGAGGACAGGTACTCCGCAACGGTCTCCGGCTTCGGCAGGCTCACGGTATCCCGGCCGAAGAGAGACCAGAACCACTGGTCGATTTCGACCGTGTCGAATACGCGGGCGTACTCCTCGAGGTAGTTGATGCCCTCGCCGGCGGAGTAGACGAGCCCTTCCCAGCTCGGAAACTTCCAGCTGCAGGTACCGAACCGGACGGCGGTGCTCATGGCTCGGCACCATAGCACGGTATGGGGGATCGCGGCCACCGTGCGGTTTGACACCCCGGTTGGGGCTTGCTATAACGGAATCTCCATGAAAGTTGTCATCGTCGGTGCGGGCGCCGTCGGATTCCAGCTTGCTCGCCAGCTCATCGCGGAACAGCGCGACGTGGTTCTGATCGAACAGAACACCGCGTATGCGAACTACGCCTCTCAGCGTCTGGACTGCATGGTGCTGACCGGCATTGGAAACAACATCGAGACGCTGAAGCAGGCCGGCGCGGACAAGGCGGACTTTCTGGTGGCCGTTACCAACTCCGACGAGCTCAACATGGTCTGTTGCGCCCTCGCGGCGACGGAGTTCGAGCAGCCGCAGACGATTGCCAGAGTGAGAAACATCGATTACGCCGCGACGGGCACCGCGGGGCGCAGCTTCCTCGGCATCGATCAGATCGTGAACCCGGAAATCGAGGCGGCGGAGGCGATTCTCCGCAGCATCGAGCGGGGCGCCACCAGCGACGTTATGCTGTTCGAGCGGGCCGGCGTCCAGATGCGCCACATAAACGTCGACCGGAACTCCTACTTCAAGGACAGAACCCTTCAGGAGATCAATCAGCACTTCGAGTTCTCGTTCCTCGTTGCGGTGATCGTGCGCCGGAACGACTACATCATTCCCTCCGGAGATACCTACATCCGCGAGGGAGACCTCCTCTACATCGTTGCGACCGAAGGAAACTTCGAGGGACTGTTCGACCACCTCGGCAAGCGAAAACAGGAGCTCAAGCGCGTCGTCATGCTCGGCGGCGGCAGGATCGGTAACCTCATCCTCGAGCACTTCTTTCACCCCAAGGACCGGACGCGGGTGGGGCGGCGGATGATACGTCGCATCGTCGGCGGATTCGGCGTGGGCAAGCCGAGCGTGAAGGTGGTCGAACGCGACCGTGCCAAGTCGAAGCAGATCGCGGAGCGCTTTCCCGATGCCCTCGTCATCAACGCCGACATCACCGACGAGGGCATCTTCGAAGAAGAGCACTTTCAGAACTCCGACCTCATCATCTCGGCGACCGATAATCAGGAGCTCAATATCGTGAGCGCCGTCTACGGCAAGAATCTCGGTATTCGTCGCGCGGTAGTGCTGGTGAACAAGCTGAACTACGCGAAGATCGCCGCCAATGTCGGGATCGACGTCACCGTCAGCATCAAGAACGCGGTTGTCAACTCCATCCTCAAGATTATCCGCCGCGGAAAGGTGCGCAGCCTCCACAGCATTTCGGACGGTCGGGTGGAAATCCTCGAGCTCACCGTCGACGCCGGGAGTCCGGGTGACGGGCACCGCATAGAGGACGTGAAGCTTCCGTCGGCGTCTCTGATCGTGTCGGTCGCGCGAGGCGACGAGCACGTGATCCCCCACGGAGGCTACGTGCTGCAAGCCGAGGACAATATCATTATCATTACCAAGAAAGAGTTCGTCGATCGCGTGCAGGGAATCTTCTCGGCGCGGTCTTGAACTGTTGCAACCTGCAGCAACCGGAGAGGTAAGAATGAAGCGGCTATTACCGGCAGTGCTCCTCATGGCGTCGTGTTTGTTGGGTACGGTCCGCGCGCACGCTGAGGTGTTCGGGGTCGGGGTCCTGCTCGGAGAACCCACCGGAGTGTCCGCGAAAGCCCGGCTCGGGCCGACCGCCGCCGTCGATGCGGCCGCGGCATGGTCGTTCGTCGACGAAGGCTCGTTCTACTTCCACGCGGACTATCTCATGCATTTCAACGATGTCTTCACGGTCGATCCCGGCGAGTTACCGCTCTATGTCGGTGTCGGTGGTATGGTATCACTTCGAGATGACCCCCTGCTCGGTTTGCGCATTCCCGTGGGGCTGGCGTACGAGTTCGAGACCGTGCCGCTCGATGTCTTTTTCGAGGTGGCTCCGGGGATGGGGATCTTTCCGGAGACGAGCCTGGAGTTCGGCGGGGGACTCGGTATCCGCTACTACTTCGAAACCTCCTCGGCCGCCGAATAGGAGCCGGCATGGCAACTGCAGCAGGCGTGGAAGCGGAGGTATTCGATGAGCTCGTGCGCGCGAGCGCACTGCTGTCGCGGGAGTTCGAGTTCAAGGATCTGGTGTCGGTGCTCGTCGAGCAGGCGGTTGACATTTCCGGGTCCGAGCTTGCATGTCTGTATCTCTACCAGGATCCCGAAGGCTCCGGGGGAAGCCTGAAGCTCTACTACCGGCGGGGTCGCTATCAAGCGCCCCGATCGATAGGAGCTGATGCGGAGTTCGTCGAGTTTCTCGAAGACAGCGACGAATCCCTGGTCGTCCTTGACCGCGGGCAGCCGTTCTTCCGGGACGTCTTTCTCAACCCCGAGATGCACAGCGGCATCGCCCTGCCCCTGAGCACCCCCGCGGCCCGCATCGGTGTGCTGGTCCTCAATGCGAAGGCGCCCGGTTTCTACGGGAAGGATCGGTTCTACTTTCTCGATTCCTTCACCAAACTCGCAAGCGGCATGCTCGACAATCGCCGGCTTTTCGACGAGCTCAAAGAGCAGCTGCGGCAGGTCGAGGCCCTCGAACGCTACCAGGAGAACGTCTTCTCCTCGATGACGAACCTCCTTATCACCGTCGACCGCGAAGGCCGTATCGAGTACTTCAACGAGGCGGCCGCCGAGCGGCTCAGGTTGACCGAGGAAGACATCGGCTCACCCTTTGCCCGCCTGTTCAAGAACGCTCTTCACAGGCGCGTCTTCGAGCGTATCGAGCAATGCGAGCGAACGGGCGAGCTCATCGTGGGCATCGAGGGTATCTACAGGAAAGACGGCGACGAGATGGATTACTCCCTCAATATCTCCCCGCTCCGCGGCAAACGCGGGCGCCACGAGGGCATCACCCTGCTCTTTGCCGATCAGACGAAGGAACGCGAGCTCAAGAAGAAGATGAATGTAGCGGTTGAGGAACGGCGCTACGTCAAGGATATGTTCGCCCGCTACCTCTCCAGCGAAGTCGTCGAAAACCTCATGGACAATCCCGAGCTCATAAAGCCCGGCGGGGACAAGAAGATCGCTACGGTATTCTTTGCCGATATCCGGGGCTACACCACGTTTTCCGAGAATAAGGAGCCGGAGTACATCATAGGCGTCCTCAACGAGTACTTCAGTCAGGCGGTCGAGGTCATCGTGAAGTACCGCGGCTACATCGACAAGTTCATCGGCGATGCGATCATGGCGGCCTGGGGCGTGCCGATGATGTCACGGGAGCAGGACGCGGAGCTCGCGGTGTCCTGCGCGCTGGAGATTCAGAGGCTCGTCTCCTCGAAGGACCGCACGTTCTTTCGCGGTGACGCGTCGAAGCTGCGTATCGGTATCGGCATGCACACGGGGCCGCTCGTGGCAGGCAATCTCGGAAGCTCCCGGCGCATGGATTACTCGGTCATCGGCGATACGGTCAATGTGGCGGCCCGGCTCGAGGGTGTTGCCGCTCCCGGCGAGGTCGTCATCACCAGGGCGACCCGGGACCTGCTCACCGCAGACTTTCGGCTCGAGGAGCGCGAACCGGTGAGAGTGAAGGGCAAGAATGAGCCGATCGAGATTTTCAACGTGAAGGGTCGAAAAAAAGGGGCGTGAGGATGCGTGAGATTCTGAGCTTCGTATACGGTTTGCCCGGCTGGGCTTACATAACGGCGGGAACAGTCATTGCGGCGGTTGTCGGTGCGGTTGTCCTCAGCGCGAGGATGCGGCGGGTATTCGTCCGTCGTCTGAGACTGGCCGCCGAAGACCCCGAGCAGGCCGAGCTGCTGGTGCGACAGAAATACTCCGACGGCCAACTGCTTCGCCGATCCCGGCTCATCGAGTCGGTGGCCCGCAGGTACAGCAGGAACGTCATAGCGGCAACGGGTATCGACGAGCTGTGGCAAGAGCGTCTGCTTCGGACGCGGAGAGGCTCGGACTTCCGTCGCGTCCTCGAGTACTCCTGGGACACGGGCCTGTTCGCCTGTTTCCTCGCAGCCCTCGAGAGACCGAAGCTGCGACCGCGTCTGTTCGCACGGCTCGACGATACCGGTGATCTGCTGGTGCTTCGCAATATCGCTCTCTCGGGCAGGGGGGAAGAGTTCAGCGGCCGTGCCGCCTTTGAGATGTTCTCGCATCGCATCGACGAGGTGCGCGAAATGACGGGGGACCCCGACTGGCCGGTCCGGTACTTCGCCGTGAAGATCCTCCTCTACGATCATGATCCCCGTTCCGAGCGTGCGATATGGGAGTGCGTGAATGATGCCGCGTCTCTGGTTCGAAGGGTCATCGCGATCGAGTTCCAGCCTTCGGAGCGGGAAGGCCTCTACGAGCACCTCTACGCGCGCCTGCTCGACGATCCCTCTTTTGAGGTTCGACGCGCCGCGCGGCGGCGAATCGACGAGGAGTTCCGCGACCGCTACGAAGTCGACGCCTCGAGGCTCGCCCCGCACCAGCTGGTCCACGTCCTGGAGCAGCTCCACGATGAGTCCACGGAAGACGAGAACCTTGCCACCACCTACCTCGGGCACAAGAGTCGGGAGCTGCGCCTGCCGGCTGCGCGGTTCCTCGAGCACCGGGGAGCATTGTCGCGGATGTTTGCCGCGGCGGATCTCGGCGACCGTGAAGCGTTCGGCCGGACCGCACGGCTGCTGGAAAACGCCCTCGATGTCAACGTGACGGCTTTCCTCGAGCAGGCCCGCTATCCCGAATCGCCGGCCGTGCTGTTGCTGGCCTCCCGGCTGCTCGCGCGGAAGGGACCCGTTTCGCTGATCGCCCCGGTGGCGGAGGCGGGATTCTCTCATCTCGACGATCTGCCCGAGTTTCGGGATGAGCTTTTCGAGTCGCTGCTCGCGATGATCGAGAAGCGCGGAGGCGATGCCGCGCTCGCGCTGATGCGGGGGCAGCTCGGCCGAAGGCGCCACGTTTCGGAGGACGCCGACCGCATTCTCTCGCATGTGCCCGTGCGCGCACACCTCATCTTCTCGGATACGTTTCTGGAGTGTCTGACCGATCCGGAGTTCGGGGCGGAGGCACGGCTCATCGAGACCGTGGCGCGCATGCCCTATCCGGCCCTGATGCCCGCCCTCATGGACATTCTGAAGGCGGGACGGGAGAGCTATCCCCACCGGGTGCGTATCCGGGTGCTCAAGACGATCGGAGCCTACGGCGACACCGCGGTGCTGCAGTTCGTGCTCGAGAGCCTGGCTGTCCTTCCGCACGAGGAGGCGAGGGAGTTCACCCGCACGCTTGCCGGTTTCGCCGGAAGTGAATTCGACACGCGGGTGGAACGGCTGCTCGAGACACCGGATGCCGGCATTCGCGCGGCGCTGATCTCCGCGCTTCCGGCGACCGGGAAGCAGGGGTTTCTCAGGCAGATACGCGAGGCCGTCGGCGACGCGGATCCCGACGTACGGATCGCAGCCGTGTGGGCACTCGCCGACTTCGACGACAAGCGGGCACTCGGACAGGCCGCCGACAAGCTCCGGGATCCGGTAGAGCGCGTCCGTCGCGAGGCCGCGAGGGCGCTCGGGGCCCACGGCGGTGAGCAGGTGATCAAGCAGTTCAAGGACGTGATCACCGACGAAAACGAGGTGCACACGGTGAAGGCCGCCGCCATTCAGGGGCTCGGAGCTTCCACGTTGAAGTCCTCTATCGACACGCTCGTCGATATTCTCGAGCTCGGCGGAGAGCTGCGCAGCGAGGCCGTGAACGCACTCGCATCGAAGCGCGGACGACGTGATATCGAGGCGATCGTGAACCACATGAAGGATGCCGAGCCGGCGCTCCGTGAGGGGCTCACCGAGGTGTTCCGCATGATGGCGACCGACGGCGAGGCCGCGATGGTGGATCTGCTGCAGCAGGATATCCCCTCGCTCCGTCCCTTCGTCACCGAGATTCTCGAGAAGGTCGGCTACGTGGAGAGTCTCGTGCGCCGGCTCTCTCACCGGAGCCCTGAAGTGCGGCGAAACAGCGCCGAGATACTGTCGTTCATCGGCACGCCGTCCGCATTCCGCGGCA
Source organism: uncultured Spirochaetaceae bacterium (assembly GCA_964635245.1). Classification (GTDB taxonomy): domain Bacteria; phylum Spirochaetota; class Spirochaetia; order DSM-27196; family PWMO01; genus JAAAOH01. Next base: position 33,453 of record CAZWNS010000020.1, on the reverse strand, counting down.
TCGTGCTCGCCGCGCGCGACCCCGACCAGGATGTCCGCGTCAAGGTCACCCGCGCTCTCGAGACGCTCAACACCGATTCCGGCGCTGAAATCCTCGAAGAGCTCCGCAACGATCCCGACAAGCGCGTGCGCAAATACACGACCTGGGCGCTGCAGCGAACGAAGGCCAAGTCGAGCTGAGGCCGCGGGTGACGCCGCGCCGGGGGGGCGCGGTCCCCCCGGGCCCTGCGGCGGCGCTCCCCGGGCCCCGCCCTCAGTCCTCCTCCGCCTCCAGGGCGGCGAGCATGAGAATCATCTCGTCGCCGTAGCGCGAGAGCTCATCCTGCGCATCGAGCAGAGTGCGCAGCTCGGCCGGCAGCCGGTTTCGGGCCTGCGCCTCCGCCCATTCACCCACGCGTACCGCATCAAAGAGCGAGCGTCCGGGGAATACCTCTACGATCTGCGGCTCGACCCCGCTTTCGAGGAGCTCCTGCATCACGTCTATCGAGGTCTCGAGCCCGCCGAGCCGGTCGACGAGACCGCGCTCGAGCGCGTCCTCTCCGCTCCACACCCGCCCGCCGGCAACGCGCTCGACGTCTTCGGTGCTCATGCCGCGGTGCTCGCCGACGTAGGACACGAAACGATCGTACTGCGTGTCGACGCTGTTCTGCACGAGCGAACGCTCGGCCGGCGTCAGGGTGCGGTACAGGGCGCCGAAGTCGGCGGTCTCGGCGGTCTTCACCGTGTCCCAATTGACTCCGTACTCCTCGGAGAGCCCTTCGATATTCGGCAGGAGGACCACCACGCCCACGGAGCCGGTGACGGTCACCGGGTGGGCCACGATGCGGTCCGCCGGTGCGGAGATGTAGTAGCCCCCGGAGGCGGCACTGTCGGCCATCGAGACGACGACCGGCTTGGCGTCCTCACCGGAGGTCGTGAGCTCGATCTCCCGTGCGATGACCGCCGAGCCGAGCGTGGAGCCGCCGCCGCTGGAAACGCGCAGAATGATGCCGTCGATGCCGTTGTTCTCCCGTGCCTCCCGGATGGCCGCGGCCATGGTATCCGACCCGATCGCCTGACCCGGCCGGCTCTCCCCGCGAATGATATTGCCGGTGGCGTAGATGACGGCAACGCGCGGAGCGGGTCGCCGGCTCCACTCGTAGCGGATCTGGTCGCGGGCGGAGAGCTCCGCGATACGAGCCCCGCGCTGCAGCTCCTCGAGCCGCGATTCGAGCTCGTCGGCGTAGATGAGGTCATCCACGAGGCCCGCCTCGAGCGCCCGCTCGGCTACCAGATAGGGCCCGTCCGCGACCACCTCGTCGGCCGGACCGGAGAGCCGGTCGCCACGACCGCTCTCGATCATGTCCAGCAGCACGCCGTACTGGTCATCGAGGAGAGCCTCGATCGCCTCACGTTCCTCCGCCGGCATGGCGGTCTCGGAGAAGATGTTTCCGGTGGTCTTGTATTCTGCGCTTCGGATGTGTGCGACCTCCACCCCGAAATCGTCGAGGAAGTCCCTCAGGTAGGGGCGGGTGCTGGAAAGGCCGGACAGCATCACCGAGCCCTGCGGGTTGAGATAGATCTCATCGGCGACAGCAGCAGCCAGTGCGTAGTTGAGGGTGTTGGTCTGCTCGACATAAAAGACGACCTGCTTGCCCGCGGACTTGAACTCCTCGAGTGCCTGTCTGATCTCGAGGAAGTTGGCGTAGGATGCCTGCAGATTGTGATTGTTGAAGAGAATGCCGGCCACCGCGTCGTTTCTCGACAGGCGCCGTATGTCGTTGACAACCTCGGCGACCGTGTCGGCGGGATCAATAGATTCGAAGCCGCCGAAGAGCATGGCGGACGGCTGTTCAACGATCGTGGGGCCCGGCGCGAACTCCGCGAACGTGCGGGCCCGGATCGGGGTGAAGGACCGGAAGTCCCTGGTTGAGACATGCGCAAATGCCACCGCTCCCGGCCCGCCGTCGTCGAAGTTGAAGCTCCCGCCGTTTCCCGCGCGTACCCGGCCGTAGCTCACGCTTGCCTGCAGCTGCAGGCGGTCGGAGTCGAAGTCCCAGGCCGCCCCGATGTCGAGCCCGTCTTCAGGGCTGATATCGATGCCCAGGATAGGCGCGAGAACGTCGTCGTCGCGGTAGCGAACGTCCGTGGAAACGGTGAGCAACTGCGCGAGCTCCCGGTTCACGAAGAGCGGGCGCACGGCCCCACCGATGCGAAAGGCGGGATCTCCGCCCTCGGGAAAGGTGCCGGTCGCGCCGAGGGAGAGGACGTTCAGCGGCCGAAGGAGCAGGCCGGCCCTCGTCGTCGGATCCTCGAAGGAGAGATCGGGTACCGAGAGGCTCGCGCCGGCGTAGAGGTCGCCGAAGAGCGCCATCGACAGGGTGCCGGTGTGGCGGTCCGCGTCGGCGGTCGTTTCGAAGGCGTAGCTCAGTAGGCTCGAGTTCAGATAGAGGGAGAAATCCGGCGCGTCCCCGTCCTCGATGCTGCCGAAGGCGCTCTCATCGTAGCCGAGAAGCGCCCCGATGCCGCCGGCGTTCCCGAATGCGGGCGCGGCGGGATTTATCAGCGGAGAGGCAAAGCCGTCTGCGGTAGCCACACTCGAGAGCTCGAGAGTGCGCTGCTGGGCGGTCGCCGGTGCTGTCGCGAGCACGGCAAGAAGCAGAGCGGTCAGGACGAGCGCCCGGTATGCGGCCGCGCGGTCGGTTGTGCGTCTGGTCGACCGCGTCGCCCCGTGGCCCATCAACTCGAATACAGGATCATATCCTCGCACCATGTTCAGTTTCTCCTTACGGGGAGTCGGCGATTCGTGTCCGCCCCCACGTAGAAGCCTACTATCGCAGAGACAATGCCGCAACAGCTCCGCGAGAAGGGGATGCGGTCGACCGGCACCTGCCTGCTTTGCAGGAATCCTGTTGACACGTTTTGATCCTCGCGCTGTAATCCGAGATACGGCCCCACAACAAGGTCGGATTGTAATGGACGAAAACGTGGATACCGCCAGCTTGGAGCAACTCAAAGCCGAGGTGGCCCGGCTGCGCGAAGAAAACGCGATACTGAGGGCTGAATCCAGCCAAAGTGCCGGCCGCAGCGATCTGCTCCTGCGTGCGAGTCAAGAGCGGTTGAATCGCGCCATCAGCATAGAATCGGTCGGCGTCCTCTTCTTCGACATGGACAGCAACTTCCTCGACGCGAACGACGCGTTCCTCGAAATGATCGGGCACGGCCGGGAGGAGCTCGAACGCGGGGAGTTGCGTTCGGAGCTGGTCACACTTCCGGAGTGGATGCCACGGACACGGCAGGTATTCGAAGAGCTCAAGGAGACCGGACGTTTCAAGCCCTACGCGAAGGAGCTCATCCGGCCGGACGGCACGCGCTGGTGGGGTCTTTTCGCCGGCGCGCGCCTGGACGAAAACCAGGCAGTCGAATTCGTGATCGACATCACCGAGCGCGAAGAGATGAAACGGCAACGCGAGGCCGCCATCGAGGCCAAACAACAGCTCATGCGGGAGCTCAACCACCGCGTCAAGAATCACCTGTTCATGGTTTCCACGCTGATCACGTTGAAGGATGAGTCTCTCGGATCTGCGGCGGATCTATCCGATATTCGCGGCCAGGTGAGCACGATTGCCCATCTTCACGAGAAGCTCTATCAGAACGATGCCGTGACTACCGTTGAGCTCGAGCCCTATGTCAGAGGATTGCTCACGGATGTCTTCTCCTTCTATCCGACACATGAAGTGGAGCTGACAGTCGATATCGGAGAGCGTTCATTCCCCACCGACACCGCTACTCCGCTCGGTCTCATCCTGAACGAGATCGCCACGAATGCCATCAAGCACGGCTTCTCCGGAGAAGCCACGCCGCGGTTCGCGGTTACTCTGGAAGAACGCCCGGAGTCCGAGGGCTTCGTGTTGACGGTCGCCCAGAACGGCCCACCGTTGCCCGAGGAGGTGGAAGTTTCCGGACCACACAGCTCGGGGCTCGGTCTTGTGCGTGCGCTGGTGTCCCAGATCAACGCCACCCTGGAGGTCGAGCGACACCCGAGCCCCACGTTCAGGATCCGCATTCCATCGGTGTAGTGACGGTGGGAACCGGGCATGGCCGGCGCGGTTATGCGCCGCCTTCAATTCTCGGTAACTGCGGAATCAGATCGAAGTGAGCATCCCGGCTGTAGAGCGGGATATCATGCTGTACGACGAGCGCCGCGATCCAGAGGTCGTTCGTCGGAATAGGGGTGCCGAAGCTTCTGAGTTGTCGATAGAGACCGGCGTAGTGGCGGGTGGTGTCCATGGTGGGTATCATTATCTCTAATCGCGGACGGCGGATGAACCGTTCGAATACGCGCTGGTTTTCCGCTCCACGCGAACCGACCGCGAAGCCTGCTCGCAACTCCGCGACCACAACCAGCGGTACGTAGATCTTCGGGGCCGAACGAAAAATCGAAACCGTCCCGACCTCTCCGTAGACGAAATCCCGATACCGATTGGTATCAATGACGATTTCTACCGCCATGCATCCTCGTCCACCACATCCTGTTCAGCTACAGCTCGATCGAACTCCTCGTCGGGCTTCCACGTGCCGATCAGGTCGTCGAGGTCGTCGTATGTCGGCTCCTCGGGCCCGATACCGAGCCCCCGCCGGAGGGCCTCCACCACTGTCTCATTCAGGCTTTGCTGGTTTCGACGGGCGCGTTCCCGGAGCTCGCGAAGGTATTCAGTCCGCGCGCCTCGTCCAGTTCTCCACACGCAATCCCGGTACCCGCCGAAACTCTCCCTCGTTGTTGCTGACGAGGATGAGCCCGCGCGCCAGCGCTTGAGCGGCCGGTTCGAGGTCATACGGGCCGATCGGGCTGCCTTGCGCTTCCAGGCGTGCGCGAAGGATTCCGAAGAGCTCGGCATCTTTGTCGTCGAAGGGCAGTATGTCGAATGGTGTGAGAAAGCGAAGCAGTGCCCGGCGATTTCTTTCCATCTGCCGGCTCTTCGCCACACCATATTGGAGTTCGGCGACCGTGACCGCAGACACTCCGATCTCGTACAACCGATGCTCCTCGAATCGCTGCGTCAGTTCAGGGTCTTTCTCTCTGACCAGGTAGGTGCAGATGTTGGTGTCAATCAAATAGGTCATTCAGGTCACGGTCGCAGTCCGGCGGTTGATTCCTGCCGGTGGACATGAAATCATCGCTGAACTCGCTGATGCTGTCGCGGAAGCTCTTCCATGGATCGGTACTCGGAAGCAGGATGACCGCACTGCCGACGCGCTGGATGAGGACTTCCTGATCGCGAAACTGGTATTCCCTGGGAAGTCTGACAGCCTGACTGTTTCCACCGGCGAATACTCTGGTCGTATGAATCATGGCTTCGCCGGCCCGCCTCACAACTCCCCCTGCTCGAGGAAGCTGTAGTACCCGTTCTCCGAGAAGATCACGTGATCGAGCATCGCGATGCCGAGCGTATTTCCGGCCTTCTGAAGTCGGCCGGTTACCTCCCGATCCTCGGGGCTCGGCTCCACGTTGCCGCTGGGGTGATTGTGGGCCACGACCACCGCCGCGGCGCGGTCGACGAGCGCCTCGGCGAAGACTTCTCTCGGATGCACGAGCGCACGATTGACGAGACCGACCGATACCACGCGCGTCGCCGACACTTCGTGCGCGCCGTTCAACGAAAGGGAGAGGAAATGCTCCTGTTTGCGATCCGCGTAGTGGCGCACGAGCGGCAGGACGTCGGACGGAAACCGAATCCTGTGAACGCCGGGGCAGAGCATCCGTCGTGCAAACTCCACCGCGGCCGCTATCAGGCTGCTCTTTGCCTCTCCGAGGCCGGATATGAGCCTGAGATCCCGCAAATCGGGCGGCCCCGTCGTGCCGTCGAGCACGGCAAGGACCTCTGCCGCGAGACGTCCCACGGGTTTGCCGCGGGTGCCGGTTCCGAGCAGAACCGTGAGGAGCTCACGATCGGAGAGATGCGCCGCCCCATAGCTCATGAGTTTCTCCCGCGGCTGAAGGGGATGTTCCATCCGTTTGAGTGCCCGTTCCCGGGCGGTCATTGCGTCCACATGGTTCGTTACCGCCTGCGTCGACCTGTTGCTTGAGATCCCGGCGGCATTTCCTTGTTTTCCGCTCCACCGGGGCCGTACCTTTTAACCGAGACTTAACGACTTGAACGCCCGGCTGCTGGCAAATGGGCTTGGGCCATGTTATGATGTCTGCTGGAAGGGTTTGCCACAACGGAATTGGGGGTATCTGCATGAACGGAAAGAAAACACTGGTGTTGCTCGGCGCTGCGCTGCTCGTCGGCGTGCCGCTGTTTGCCGGCGGGGAACAGGAAGGGGCTACGGAGCTCGAGATGCCGCCGCAACCGCGGCAGTACATTTCTCCGGCCGACGGCGACGGCGTGAACGATGAGCTCGAGCTTCCGTTCTCCACGATTGTTGTGCAATCCGAAGACGCCGTCATCGTGGAGTACGAGCTCGCGGTTTTCGACGCGGACGGGAACGTCGTGTGGAGGGAGAGTCAGGTGGAGGAGGACCGAGTCGGTTTCTTCGGCAGGCTCTTCGGCGCCGATAAACCGCGCGTGGAGGTTCCCGACACGCTTACCTGGGACGGTACCTACAAGGACTCCGACCTCGGCGAGGACGGAGAGGCGGTCGAGGACGGAGACTACACCTATCAGCTCTTCGTGCGTGACGACCAGGAACGCATTTCACGAACGCCGCCTTTCAACGTCACCGTCGATAACGAGGCCCCCGAGATCACCGAGCTCGGGCCGCCCGAGTATCGTGTATTTGCTCCCACCGAGGACAGCGATCGGCAGACGGTGAGTTTCCCCCAGGACGGGAGTCGTGAGGCGGAGTGGGTCGGCACCATAACGGACGCCGACGGGAACACGATTTGGCGGCGCACCTGGGAGAATCCGACACCGGAAAACCGCGGACGGGACGTCCGTCCGGCCTCGACCGTCACGTGGGACGGGACCTATCGTCTCGAAGATGATGATCGCTCCGGCTATCGGGTGCCCGAGGGAACCTACACCTATACCCTCGCGAGCACCGATCGGGCGGGTAACAGTACCGAAGAGACCGCCGACTGGGACATTGCCGTCAGCATGCAATCCGGCGGAGTCACGCTCGAGGTTGATGCGGAGAATGCGGCGTTTTCTCCGAATGACGACGGTCGCCGGGATGAGCTTCCGTTCACGATCAGCGTTCGCGAGCCCGATGGGGCGGAATCGTGGGAGCTCGAGGTCCGCGACCCGCGGTTGCGTAACCCGGTTGTTCGCCGCGTGACCGGTGAGGCTCCCGTTCCCCGGAGTGGTACCTTCGACGGCGCCGATGAGGAAGGTGAACCGCTGCGTGACGGGACCTACGAGGCCCGATTGTACGTGCGCTATGAGAACGGCATCGTGGTGAGCTCGGAGACGAGAGAGTTCGTCATCGACACCGAGGCGCCGCGCGGGAGTCTCGCAGTAGACACGCTCCCGCAATCCACGCAGCGGGAGGAGCTGCTTGCATTCGGCGGTACGAACAAGCAGGAGCTTTCGCTCCGCGCGGAAATCGATCCGGAGGCCGACTGGACCGCGATTATCGGATCGCCGGAAGGTGAGCTCGAGGTTGATCCGGCAGCGGAGGGTTTCAGAGGACCGGAGATCGAGACCACCTGGGACGGCACCGATCTGGAGGGCAATGAGGTCCCCGACGGGGAGTACAGCCTGCAGCTGCGCGCGAGGGATCGCGCCGGAAACGTCGGCACGACCCGTGAGATCAGCGCCATCAAGGACACCAGGCCCAGGCCCATCGACCTCACCATCGACGGCGACGTGGTCTTCCCGACGCGCGACGGAGAGGATGCGGAAGTGACGATCCGTCCGGAGTACGAGGTCGAAGAGTACATAGACGAGTTTCACCTCGAGATACGAAACGCGGACGGTGAGCTCGTGCGCAGCGTCTATCGCAACGAGCCCTTCGACGAGTTTACCTGGAACGGAAGAAACAACGCCGGAGGCACCGTTGCGGAGGGCGAGTACACGGTCGACTTTCAGATCATTTACCACAACGGCGATGAACCTCGGATCACGGGGGTCGGCCCGATTTACGTCGAAGCACCGACCGGGGACCTGCGGGATCTGGAGATGTCCGTCGAGCCGCTGCCGTTCTCACCGGATGACGACGGCGTAAACGACACGCTGCGCATAGAGCTGCGCGTGCCGGACGCGCTGTCGGTAGAGCGGTGGTCGGTTGATATCACCGATCCGATGGACAACGGCTTCAAGAGCTGGAGCGGAGACGGCAACCCGCCGCGGACGCTGACCTGGAACGGTCTCTCCGACGACGGCGAGCTCGTGCAGTCGGCGGTGGACTACGAGGCCACGTTCCGCGTGATCGACTCCCGCGGAAACGAGTTCGAGGTGGAGCGGGTCATTCCGACCGACATCCTCGTCATGCGCGAGGGTGACAGGCTCCGGATACGGATCCCGAGCATCCACTTCGCCGCGTTCACGGCGGATCTCTTCGACATCGAGATCGAGCGGCAGGACGAAAACTTCCGTATTCTGCGGCGGCTGTACACGGTGCTCGACCGCTATCCCGACTACGAGATCCTCATCGAGGGTCATGCGAACCACATCCTCTTCGAGGACGAGGAACAGAAGCGCGTGGAGCAAGAGGAAACCCTGATCCCGCTTTCGCGCGACCGCGCGCAGGAGGTGAAGGAGGGGCTGATCATCCTCGGCATCGAGCGTGATCGCATGGACGTAGAAGGTGTCGGTGGCGCACGACCGGTCGTGCCGTTCGCCGACAAGGAGAACGTCTGGAAGAACCGGCGCGTCGAGTTCCTGCTCGAGCGCTGATACCCGACCTCACAGACGTCGGTGACGGGATCGAGCCGCCCGGTGATTCGCCGGGCGGCTCTTCTATGCACCGGTCGCCGATACTGTTGACCGGGCTTGATCCGCTCTGCTATAGTTCAGGCTCGAAATACCCGAAGTTCACAATCCCGTTGAGGAGAGAGATATGTCGAAGTCCAATCGCGGACGTAACCTGAAAGACGAACGCAAGAACGGTGCGCGCGGCACCTGCCCGATTACCGGCAAGACCGGCGTGAAGCTTGTATATGAGCATGAGATCGACGGCAAAAAGGTGATGATTTCCAAGACGGCCAAGGCCACGCTCGAGAACCAGAAGCGTCGCGAGGCAAAGAAGCAGGCCGGGAAAGAGCAGAAACCGGAAGAACGGCAGGAAGAGAAGGAAGAGCCGGCCCCGGCGGCGGCCGAGTAACCGCTTCGCCCAGCGTGCGGCCGCCCCGAACGGCGGCCCCGCGGTCTCACGTTCCCGACCACATCCGTTTCCCGACCACATCGCGCTCGCGTAGCGCCTCAGTCACACTCCTCGGGATTCTCGGCGTGCTGCGGTACGCGGTCCATGGCCAGGATATCTTCGAGGCCCTCGAGCTCGCCGATGTCCTTGTCGATGCACCCGTTCCGCTCCTTGTTGAGGTAGCCGGGGTCCTGGAAGGAGTAGGTGAACTTTGTGTGAACCTCATATGTACCCTGCATGAGGGCGTAGGTGTCCTCGGTCATCACCAGTTCCTCGTCGGTGGGGATCACGAATACCCTGGTGGGTGACTCGTCGGTGGAGATGATCGTCTCGGCATTCTTGGTCCGGGAAATGGAGTTGCGGTGCCTGTCGAGGTGGATGCCCATGAACTCGAGCCCTTCCACCGCCTTTTCCCTGATGAGAGGCCCGCGCTCACCGACGCCGGCGGTAAAGACGATCGCGTCGACGCGCTTGAGCGCCGCCATGTACGCGCCGATGTACTTCCGCAGCCGGTAGGCCTCGATTTCTATGGCGAGCTCGGCGAGCTCATCACCCTTCTCCGCCGCCTCTTGAATATCACGACGATCCACATACCGCTCGGTTATACCGAGGACGCCGCTCTTCTTGTTGAGCGCCCGTTCGACTTCCTCCGGCTGCAAGCCGCCTACGTTCATCATGTGGAAGGGGATGGCCGGATCGATGTCGCCGGAGCGAGTGCCCATGACCAGTCCTTCGAGCGGAGTGAGTCCCATCGAGGTGTCGACCGACACGCCGTTTTCCACCGCATTGATGCTGGCGCCGTTTCCGACGTGCGCGATGATGAGGTTGGTTTCGAAGGGATCCTTGCCGAGGAGTACCGCGGCACGCTTGGCGGTATAGAGAAATGAGGTGCCGTGAAAACCATAGCGGCGCACGCCGTGGGTGCGGTACCAGTCGTACGGCAGCGCATAGAGGAAGCTGCGCTTCGGCATGGTCTGGTGCCATGCCGTGTCCATGACCGCGCAGTGCGGGATGTCGGGGAGCACCGCCCGCGCAGCCTCGATGCCCGTGATGTTCGCGGGGTTGTGCAGAGGGGCGAGCGGCTGAATCTCGCGGAACACGTCGAGAACCTTCCTGTCCACGATGACCGATTTGGCGAACTTCTCTCCTCCGTGCACCACTCGGTGCCCGACCGCTTTGATCTCGGTAATGTCCGACAGTGCCCCGTACTCCGAATCCACCAGTGTCTCCATGATCAGCTGGATCGCCTCCTTATGATCGGGGCAGGAGTGTTCCTTGGTGAGCTCATCTTTGCCTACGACCTTGTGCGTGATGGCCGAGCCTTCCTGGGTAACGCGTTCGACGATGCCGCCGGCGATCGATTCCTTTCGTTCCCAGTCGTAGAGCTGGTATTTGACCGATGAGCTTCCACAATTGAGCGTGAGAATGACCATTACAGCCTCCGGGTTTCCGTCATTAGACCTGGTGTGGATTCGTTTCTCGCATTTTCCCATAGACCCGCCGAAGTTTCAACATTGCAGACAGGTGCGGCAATTTCCTGTTGCGCTCTGAGCGGATCAGGTTTACACTAATCGTTAGTAACGCGTAAGAGCTTCAGGCTCTAAAAGAGGGGGGTAGCGGACTCACGACGTGCGAGATTCGCTGCCCACGAGACATACCAAAGAGGAGGAACGAGATGAGAGAGTTTGCACGGTCCGCGCTCACGGCGCTGGTAGTACTGCTTCTGGGCATGACCCTGGTGCTCGCCGGCTGCGGCGCCGGAGAGGCCGACGAAGAAGAGGAGGCGGAGCAGGAAGCCGCGGAGGAGGCCACCGCCGCTACGGATAATCCCTGGACGGACGGAGAAGACCTTTCCGGCGAGACGGTGAATGTCTTCGGCGCCTTCGTCGACACGGATGCCGAGCATTTCGAGGAGAGCATGGAGCCCTTCGAAGAAGAGACGGGCATTAACGTCGAGTACGAGGGGTCCGGTGACTTCGAGTCACTGATCTCGGTTCGCACCGAGGGCGGCGACGCCCCCGACATCGCGGCATTCCCGCAGCCCGGCCTTATGTACGACATGGTTGACCGCGACCACATCATCGACGTTCGTGATATGATTTCCGAGGACAAGCTCTCGGACAACTATGACGAGAGCTGGCGCGAAATGGCCCGTTACGGCGATATCGAGGCCGGCGTGTGGTACCGGGCGAGCGTGAAAAGCCTGGTATGGTACCCGCATCCCGAGTTCGGAGATGCCGGCTACGAGGCTCCCGAGACCTGGGACGAGATGATCGCACTCTCCGATCAGATGGTAGACGACGGCGAGACTCCCTGGAGCATCGCCCTGGAGAGTTCCGGTTCGACCGGCTGGGTCGCTACCGACTGGATGGAAGACATCATGCTTCGAACAGTCGAGCCGGAATTGTACGACGAGTGGACCGAAGGCGAGCTTCCCTTCGACTCCGAAGAGGTAAGGCGCGCGGCCGACATCATGGAGGAGATCTGGTTCAACGAGGACTACGTTCTCGGCGGCACCAACTCCATTCTGACCGTACCCTTCGGCGACGGCGTCGCACCCCTCGAGGAGGACCCGCCGCGGGCGTGGCTGCATCGCCAGGCGAGCTTCATCGTCAACTTCTTCTCCGAGGACACCTCTCTCGGCGAAGACATGCGCTACTTTTACCTTCCGCCCATCGACGAGGAGCAGGGACGTCCCGTGCTGACCGCGGGCGACATCTTCAGCCCGATGACCGACGAACCGGCTACCGCCGCGGTCATGCGCTACCTGGCGGAGGGTCTGTCGACGAAGGCATGGGTAGAGGCCGGCGCCATGGTCTCGCCGCACAACGACGCGGAGCTCGACTGGTATCCCGACGAGTGGTCCCGCGGATACGCGGAGATTCTGCAGGATGCCGACACGGTTCGTTTCGACGGATCGGACCTCATGCCCGGGCAGGTCGGTACCGGCTCCTTCTGGACCGCCATGACCGACTGGGTCGGCGGCTCGGATCTCGACACTGTTCTTCAGGACATCGACGAATCCTGGCCCGAAGAAGGGGATTGATTGCCTTCAACCGGCGTTGACATCGGCACGGCCTTCGGGCCGTGCCGATTTTCTTCCTTTCCCTCGACCGGTGTGCGAGGGGAACACTATGCGGCAAGGCGGGAGCTGCTATGAGTAGTACGGCTAATAACACAGGCCTGGCAGGATTTCTCTCTTCCAGGTACGGCAAGATGAGCGTCTCGCTCGCGGCCCTCCTGGCGGTGATCGCTGTTCTCGTCCAGGGCTTTCTGTATATGCGAGATGCGGAGATTTCGAAGCTGACCGTCGCCATACTGGCGCTTGTGATCGGCATCGGAGGAATCTGGGCTCTTCTGGCGTCGCTCAACTTCTTCGTTGAGTCGCTTGGAGAACGTGCACGGGTGAAGTTGCGGCCGTTCATATTCGCCGGTCCGGCGGCAATTGTGCTGGCCGTCTACATCGTGTTTCCGGCGCTGCGAACGCTGTACATCAGCTTCATGAATCGGACGAGTACCGAGTTCGTGGGGCTCAGGAACTATGCCTTCATCTTCACGGATCCGGGGATGATCATCGTCCTCCGCAATACGTTGATGTGGGTTGTCTTTGTTCCGGCAATTGCGATGGCACTGGGACTGTTGATCGCGGTCATGACCGACCGGCTTTCCCAGACCATGGAGAAGGTCACGAAGTCGTTGATCTTTCTCCCGCTGGCGATCTCGTTCGTCGGTGCGAGCGTCATCTGGCGCTTCGTTTACTACTACCAGCCACCGGGCTCGACCCAGATAGGCTTACTCAATGCCGTCGTCACCGCGTTAGGAGGTGATCCGGTCGCCTGGCTGTTAATCAAGCCGTGGAACAACTTCTTCCTGTTGTTCATCATGATCTGGCTGCAGACCGGGTTTGCTATGGTCATCCTTTCCGCCTCGGTAAAGGGCGTGCCGAAGGACCTTCTGGAGGCGGCACGTATCGACGGTGCGGGAGAGATACGGGCCTTCTTCAATGTCACGGTCCCCTACATCAGCGGCACTATCCTGACGGTATGGACGACGATCCTCTTTCTGGTCCTGAAGATCTTCGACATCGTCTATGTCATGACGAGCGGGCGCTTCGATACCGGTATCGTCGCATCGCGCTTCTACCAGGAGGCGTTCATATTCCGCAATTTCGGCCGGGGCGCCGCACTGGCGGTGTTCCTCTTCATCGTGGTGATCCCGTTCATGGTGCAGAATGTGCGATCCATGCAGGAAAAGAGGAGGTAGCGGCATGAGCGACAAGATTGCACAGCAGAAAGAACGGGGCGCCGGCCCCGAAGCATCCGCCCTCGCTACCGGCGGCTCCGAGGGCCGTCTCGAGACAGTCTCCTCCCGGGGCCTCAAGCAGAAGAAGGAGCTTCGCAGGGTGCTCGGCGGTGCGCCGATGCGGCTCTTCCTGGCCGTCGTTACCATCATATGGACCTTACCGACGATCGGCCTGTTGGTGAGCTCGTTTCGCACGCGGGGGGCTATCAACAGATCCGGCTGGTGGACGGTGTTCGCCAATCCTTTTGCGGCGGACTTCACGCTGGCCAACTACGAGCAGGTCATCTTTGCCGACCGGTTGGGTACCGCGTTCCTCAACAGCTTTCTCGTGACGCTGCCCTCGACGGTCATTCCCATCACTATCGCCGCGTTCGGGGCCTACGCGATCGCGTGGATGAGGTTTCCCGGGCGCACCGTGCTCTTCGTGGCCATTGTGGGATTGCTGGTCGTGCCCCTGCAGACCGCGCTGATTCCCATCCTGCGGTTGTACACGAGGGCGCAGCTCAACGGCACCTTTCTCGGCATATGGTTGGCGCACACCGGCTTCGGGTTACCCCTGGCAACCTACATTCTATACGGATACGTGTCCGGTATACCAAAATCAATTATCGAATCGGCCCACGCCGACGGGGCGACGCCCTGGCTGATGTTCACGCGCCTCGTGCTGCCGCTGTCGATTCCGGCGGTCGCCTCCTTCGCGATCTTCCAGTTCCTCTGGGTGTGGAACGACCTGCTTGTCGCACTGGTCTTCCTCGGTACGTCGGCGGAAAAAGCGGTGCTGACGGCCCGGCTTGCCGAGCTTGTCGGCTCTCGCGGTCAGGACTGGCACGTATTGACCGCCGGTGCATTCCTCACCATGGTCATGCCGCTCATCGTGTTCTTCTCGTTGCAGCGCTACTTCGTGCGTGGAATGATGGCCGGATCGGTCAAGGGATAACGAATGGCTGCACACCGGGGTGCTGGGGCGCCCCGGTTGCTCACGGACAGCTGGTGAACACCATGAGCGAGCGAGCCGGGGGAGAACGGCGCAGAAAACGTGTGTCTGCAGCCGACGTCGCCGCGGAGGCCGGTGTCTCGCGCACGACGGTATCCTTTGTCATCAACAACACGCCCGGTAAGAACATTTCCGAGGCGACGAGGCAGCGGGTGCTTACCGCCGCCGAACGCCTCGGCTATATTCCCGACCAGGAAGCCCGGCGCATCGCCATGGCGCGGCATCACGCGGTCGGGCTCTTCATCTGCCATTCACAGTATGTGTACTCGGACGCCTTCATAAGCCGGCTTGTGGAGGGCATGGCGCAGGCGGTGAATCGCCATCGGGTGCGCCTGGTCATCCACCCGGTCACCCTCTACGAGGAGAGCTATCTCGGCCTCGCCGCTCGTGACGAGGTGGACGGTATGGTCCTCATCAATGCTCATGACGACGACCCGGCGCTGGTGGATGTCGTAGACTCGGGTTTCCCGGCGGTTGCAATGGATTATCTGCCCGAGCTGCCTATCGACCAGGTGTACGTGGACAACCGCGCGGCCACGCAGGAGATCGTCCAGTACCTCATCGATCACGGTCATCGCGACATTGCCATGATTACGCATGCCGCGACGGTGTTCGCGGCGTCGCACATGCGGCTGCAGGGTTACTTCGATGCACTTGCCGGTTCGAGCTTATCGAGCAGAGAGGAGTGGATCGCCTACGGGGACTTCTCCGAGCATTCCGGCTATGAGGCCATGAGTCGGATCCTCGAGGCGAAACCCGTACCGACCGCCGTGTTCGCCGGCAACGACGTCGTTGCCTACGGTGCGATGCGCGCGGCCGCTGATGCGGGCCTTTCCATTCCCGACGACATGTCCATAGTCGGTTTCGACGACGACTACCTTTCCCGCTACCTGAACCCGCCCTTGACCACGGTGGCTCTCCCCGCCTCGGGCATGGGCTCGGCCGCCGTGTCCCTGCTGTTGCGGCGCGTGATGGAGGGTGACGACGGCGAAGAGCACGAGGACGAGACCTCCCGCATCGTTCTGCCCTGCCAGATAGCAGTGCGAAACTCGGTGAAGCGACTCGGATCGGCCCACTGATCCCGGCAGCGGCACGGGCTCCGGGCGTACTCTTTGCAGCCGTGCGTGAAGCATCAGGTCGGAAAAGCCCGTATGTGCGGGTGTGAAGGGCACTGGGTTCGCGGCAATACTCCCGATGGTTCTGCTTTCGCTGTCACCATCCACGACCGCCGGAGCGGGGGAGGTTGAGGCAACCACGCGAGCAACGTCCGCCCGCCGTACCACGCAGCGTCTTTCGGTTGACCTCGGCGCCGTGCGAGCGGTCGCCGTCGATGCCCGGAGTGCCGACGCGCACGGGTTCGACGGGGACGGGCGTACAACGTTCGGGCTGGCGGGGGGCCCTCTCGTGTTCGGCCCCGTTCACCCGAGGGGCTTCCTCCGCCTGTCGAGCGCACCTCTCGGTTTCGTGCCGAGTTCCTCAGTCTATGCGGAGGCCGGCGGGCTTGCTCTCGATACCGGCCTGGAGCCTACGTCGAGGGTGGGCGGCGGGCTCGAGCTCATGCGCGGCACGATTGCGCTCTCGGTGTTCGAGGACGACGACGCCCGCACCGGAGCCGTCGTGCTGCGACTGGGCGCCGCGCCCTCACGAGTCGGCCTGGAGATCCTGGGCGCGGCGTCCGACGTACGGGAGCGGCCGCCGGGCGACTCCTGGTACCCCGAAGACCCGGTGTTCGCCGGCAGGCTGCTCGTCCACGGCGGAATGCGGGCCCTGCTGAGGCCGGCAGAGGCGGCGCGGGAGGCCGGCAACGGAAGTCCTCAGTTGAAGGAGCTCGATGTGACGCTCCTCGGATCCTCGGGTGTCTTTGCCCGCCCCGGCGCCGCGGCATCCGCCCGTGCGGAGCTCTCCGTCCCGGTGGGGGAGTCGGCCACCGGCGGGGCAGCCGCCGTACTCGGAGTAGAGCATCCGTGGTACCGCAATCGTGAGGGAACGAGGCCCGGGGAGCGGGCCGCGGCACGCGTCTCGCTCTCGGGAAGCGGAGAGGCGGTGCGCGTCGGCCTTCGGGGGCGCACCGTGACCGAGGACCGGCCGCTTGAGGCCGGTTCGGTGTTCCCGCGGGAGCACGCGCTGGGTCCGGCCGTCGGGGTCGGCACCGACACGGGGCCGCACGGCGAGGCGGCCGCGGAGCGCGTCTGGCTGCGGGATGCCGACGGCGACCGCCGGGTCGACGGCGAGGTGCGCCTGGAGCTCGGTTACCGGCGTGAGTTTCTGCGCTCGGCGGTGGAGGTGGAGCGGCAATGGGAAGGCGCGGAATACGGGGACGCGGTTCGGGTGGAGCTCGCGCTCGGCGGGACCGACGCGCCGGTCGGGGTGCGGCTCGAACAATGGACCCGTGTTCGATGGCCGGACGGTATTGCCGGAGGCGGCATCCCGGAGTCCCCCGGCAGTGGCGGTGCCGCGAACGGCCGCGAGGGGACCGAGCCTCCCGCGGCGGAGGGCGCCGCGGGTATCAGCCTTCGGCCGGGAGCCCTGACCGCCGCCCTGCGGGTCGCCACCGAGCGCCCGATCGAGCTTTCGGAGGCGGGCCGCCGCGCCCTGGGGGAGGCACCGTTCGACCATCTGTCGGTTCGACTGGAGGTGCGTCTGCGTGTCGCGGTGGCGGATCTAGATGCGAAGGATGAGTCTGGCTACCTGGAAGTATACGGTGAGCCCGACAACGTCGATGACGGTGGCCATGAGCGGACCGGCCATGACGGTGGGGTCGAACCCGAGTCGATGGATGATCAACGGCGCGACGACACCTATGATCGATGAGAAGAACACCACGAAGACGAGCGATGCTCCGATGGCGGCGGCCTGCATCGGATCGACACCCGGTGGCAGCAGGAGCCCGCGCAGCACGAGTACCATCCCCAGCAGCAGCCCCATGAGGACGCTGACCGCCACCTCCTTGCCGATGATCGCCCAGATATCGCGAAAGTGTACCTCGCCGGTGGCCAGGCCGCGAATCATGAGGGTCGAGCTCTGGAGGCTCGTGTTGCCGCCGGTCTGGGTGATGACCGGCACGAACCACACCAGAAAGGCCGCCGCCGCGATGATGGGCTGGTAGAGGCTGACGACGTTCGTGGTGAACGTTCCGGCGATGAGAAGGATGATCAACCAGGGTACGCGCTTCTTTATCAGCCGCCACACCGAGGACTCGGTGTAGCGCTCGAGGCTGCCGTCCATGGCGCCCATCTTGTAGACGTCCTCGGTCTGCTCATTCCGGATGACGTCTATGACGTCGTCGAAGGTGATGATGCCGAGCAGCCGGTTATAATCATCGACAACCGGCAGCGCGATGAGGTCGTAGGTGCTGAGGATGTGCGCAGCCTCCTCCTGGTCGGTATCCTCGCGCACGGAGATCACCTGTTTGGTCATCACCTCTTCGACCGGTGCTTCGTCGTCATGGAAGAGGAGATCCTTCAGCGACACCACACCGAGCAGGCGTTTGAGGCGATCCACCACGTAGATGTAATACACGGTCTCAACGTCGCGACCGGTCGAGCGGATAAAGGACAGGGCCTGTCCGACGGTGAGAAACGACCTGACCGCGAGATAGCGCGGGGTCATCAGCCCCGCGGCGTCGTCGGCGTCGAATCGCAGCAGAAACTTGGTCTCGTCGCGGGCGTCGCTTGCGATGGTGTGCCACACCGACTCGCGAACCTCGGGATTGGCCGCCTGAATGATATCGGCGAGATCGTCCGGCTCGATTTCCTTGAAGACGCGTTTGATATTGTCGATCGGCAGCGACTTGATGAGAAGCTCCTGATCGGCGGGCGAGAGGGAGGTGATCAGGTGGACCTTCTTGTCGAGATCGAGCAACAGGAATATGCGCTGGGCCTCGTCCTCCTCGAGGGAGTCCCAGATATCGACCAGATCGTGTACCGGAAGATCGGCGACGACGTTGCGAAGTTCCGAGTCCTCGAGAATGTGCAGATACTCCCGCAGGTTTTCAACCAGTGACGGCATGCTCGGCCTCCCAGTCTCCCACGAGCAGTACCTCCCGCTCCAGCTCGAGCCCCAGTGTCTCGCGTACGCGGCGCTCTATGAACTCGATGAGTCTGAGAATATCGGCGGCCGTTGCGTCTCCGGTGTTTACGATGATGTTCGCGTGCCGGTCCGAGAGGCGTGCTCCGCCGATCTGCGTTCCCCTCAGCCCGAGACTATCCACCAGGGCCCCGGTGGGACTCCCGAAGGCTCTGTTGTTCTTGAATACCGAACCGGCCGACGGAGCGGCGAAGTGCCCTTTTGCCTCGCGGTCGGCATAGTAGCCGTCCATCTCGGAGCGTAACTCGGCGGGATCGGCGGGGGTCAGGCCGAAGGAGGCCTCGAGTATGACCGCGTTGCGGCCCTGGAAGGGAGAACGCTTGTAGCCGAAGTCCTCGCTCTTCGGGGTGTAGACCTCGAAGTCGCCTGATTCGTTCACGAGGTGTACGGTCTCGAGGATGTCGATGACGGAGCTCCCGTAGCAGCGGGCGTTCATCCATATCGCCCCGCCGACGCTGCCCGGCATCCCGTAGAGGAAGTGCAGACCGCCGAATCCTTCCCCCGCCGCGCGCTCCGCGGCGTCGCTTACCGCAAGCCCCGCGCCGAAGGTGAACGTTTCGCCTGCGCGGCGTTTCCCGGCGAAGTCCCGCATGTCCAGGACGATGCCGCGTATGCCGCGGTCGGAAACGAGGACATTCGATCCGCCCCCCAGTATGAATACCGGCTCCCCGCTGTCGCAGGCGGCGCGGATGATCGTCTGTACGTCGGATACCGTTCGAGGCCGCACGTAGAGCTCCGCCGGTCCGCCGACCTCGAAGGTCGTGTGGCGACTCATCGGCTCTCCGGTGCGGAGGGTACCGGCAATATTGATTTTTCCGAGCGTTTCCGTTAGCCTGAGCACACGATCATGATACAGAGGAATCGGGCGAAATTCTACAGGAGGCGCTCGCCCTCCGCGTCCAGCCTCTTCGCATCCCCCGCAAGGAGAGACCGTGTCACTTCGCTTGTTTAACACGCTCGGCCGCACGATACAGCAGTTCGTACCCATCGACGACAACAGAGTGGGTATGTATACCTGCGGGCCCACGGTCTATCAGTATGCCCATATCGGAAATCTGCGCAGCTACGTCTTCGAGGACGAGCTTCGCCGCGCTCTCGAGTACTTCGGGTACGAGGTCCGCCACGTGATGAACGTAACGGATGTCGGTCATCTTACCGACGATGCCGACGAGGGCGAAGACAAGGTCATCAAGAGCGCCCGCGAAATGGGAAAGACGGTCTGGGACATCGCCGAGCACTTCACCGAGGCCTTCTTCAACGACGTGAAGAAACTCAATATCGAACAGCCCACGGTGATCTGCAAGGCTACGGATCACGTCGACGATATGATCGAGATGATCAAGCGCATCGAGGCCAACGGGTATACCTACGAGGCGGGTGGTAACATCTACTTCGATACCGGCAAGTTCCCGAACTACGGCGAGCTCGCGCTGCTCGATCGTCAGGAACAGCGGGCCGGTGCGCGCATCGAGGTTGACGAGAACAAGAGGCACCCTCGGGACTTCGTCCTGTGGTTTACGAAGTCGAAGTTCGAAAACCAGGCCATGGTCTGGGACTCGCCGTGGGGGCGCGGGTACCCCGGCTGGCATATCGAGTGCAGCGCCATGAGCACCAAGTATCTCGGTGAGCACTTCGACATTCACACCGGCGGGGTGGACCACATTCCCGTGCATCATACGAATGAGATCGCTCAGACGGAGGCTGCGACGGGCCACAAATGGGTCAACTACTGGATCCATGGTGAGTTCCTGCTTATGGACACCGGCAAGATGTCGAAATCCAGGGGCAACTTCGTCACCCTCGGTGTACTGGAGGAAGAGGGGTTCGAGCCGCTCGACTTCCGCTACTTCTGCCTCAGCGGACATTACCGCACGCAGTTGCAGTTTTCCTACGATGCCCTCAACGCCGCCCGCCAGTCCCGGCGAAACCTCCTCGACCGCATCGCCGCCGTCAAGGAAGCCGCCGGGGACGGAGGTGCGCGTCCCGGGGATGCCGCCGCCGGGGATGCCGCCGCCG
>CAZWNS010000020.1:0-12671 GCA_964635245.1 uncultured Spirochaetaceae bacterium | reverse complement strand
GCCGGGGACGGAGGTGCGCGTCCCGGGGATGCCGCCGCCGGGGATGCCGCCGCCGCAGCGGCAGTCGCCGGGAAACGCCTCGGCGAGCAGGCCTCGTCCCGGCTCGCCGCGTTCGAAGAGCACCTCGGTGATGATCTCAACGTTCCGCGGTGCCTCGCCGATCTCTGGGGCGTGGTCAAGGATGATGAATTAACGCCGAGCGAGAAGCTTGACCTGATCGCCCGCATGGACCGGGTGTTCGGGTTGGATCTGCTCGAGGCTCAGGCATCCACCGATACGTCGCTCCTCGAGGAGGATATCCGAACGCTCGTCGAAGAGCGAACCGAAGCGCGAAAGAACAAAAACTTCGCCCGGGCCGACGAAATCCGGGACATGCTTGCCGAGCGCGGTATCATACTGGAAGACACACCGGACGGAACCAGGTGGAAAAAACTCTAGCCGCTGTAACCTCGGCGGGGTCTGGGTTGTTTACTCTATGGATAATCGGGCGGAGTTCAAGGCAGTTTATGACGCGGTGTATCCGCTTATCGTGCGTATATGCTATAGCATCACGGGAGAACTCCACGTAGCGGAGGAGTTGTGCCAGGACGCCTTCATTCGGTACTATCAGCGCATGGACACCATCCCGACCAGGGAGCAGGCCAAGTTCTGGCTCATTCGCGTGTCCAAGAACCTTGCACTCAATCACGAAAAGCAACGCGGACGGGAACGAAACGCCTATCAGCGAGCCTATCGCCAGCCCAAAAAGGGCCCGGAGTCCGGAGAGATTTCGCTGCTGAGGGCGGAAGCCTATCAGGCCGTGCAGCAGGCGCTGCGAGAGCTCCCGGAGAACCTGCGTACCGTTCTCGTCATGCGGGAATATGCGAACCTCAGTTATCGCGAAATTGCCGAATCGCTTCAGATAAGCGAATCAAATGTGAAAGTGCGGATGCACCGTGCACGTGAGCGCCTCGGCCGGGTGCTCAAGGAGGCCGACATCTATGTACCATAACGGGGAAGACATCTCCGCGTACCTGGACGGAGAGCTACCCGCCGATGCCGCCCGCGAGGTCGAACGACGACTGGAGGCGGACATCACCACGCGCGAAGAGCTGGAGCATCTTCGCAGGCTTCGCCGTACGCTGCATGATGCCGAGGAGCCGGATTTTCACGCCGGCCATGAGCGCGTGTGGATGAGCCTCGAGGATCGCCTCGGGCTCAAGCCGCCCCTGTGGCGACGTCGTGTATCGCTACCGTATCCTGCCGTGGCGGCCGCCGCCGTGGCCGTCTTCGCTCTCGCCGGGCTGCTGATCTGGATGCCGGGGCCGTCCGGTGCGGGGGTCGGGGAGTTCGACCAGGCCGCGGCAACTGCGGCCGACGCGCAGATCGCGGTCGGCGGCATCGACGGTGAGGAGATTGTGAGCTGGCTTCAGCAACACGAGCTGGCCGGCGACGTCAGCATGGAGCTACCGGACGACGTTCGTTTCCGCATTATGGGCGAGCCGCAGCTGATGAGAGTGACCGATTCCCGCGGACGGAGTGAGTCGTCCGGCGACTGATGCGCATGAGGGTACGTATCGCGCTCATTGTGCTGCCGGTGATCCTGCTGTTTGCCGCCCAGCCCCTCGTCGCGCAGGATAGCGGTGGATCTACCGGGTCATCCGGTGCGCTCGACACCATCGACGAGGCGCTACGCAGGATTGCCGACGACGCTCTGGGCGTCCATATCACCGCGAGGATCACTCAAGGCGGGGAGCAGACCGTTTGGAACATGGACGTCACCCGCGTTACCATCTCCGGCAGAGCGGTGACCGTCAGGCTCGACGGCAGCAACGTCACGGTTGTTGCCAGGTTTACCCCCTATCGGGATTCGGGAGATTCCATTCTTCTCGTGGCTCAGGGACAGACCTGGATATCGCGGGACGGAAGCGAGGAATCCGTCGACTACCAGACCGCCTTCGAGAGCATGCCGATTAAGCTCGGAGAGACCGTAGTATTCTTGCCGCTCGGCAGCAATGAGCTTACAATGGATGTCGAAACCGAGCAGGCCGCGACGCTCAACATCGAGCTCGAGGTCACGGTCGTCCCATACGACGGCGAAACCGCGAACGAGTGAGTAGCGCCCATACATGAGTCCTACGCGCAGCCACGCCCGAAGCGCCATGGGTGCGACGGTGGTGTTCCTTATTCTTCTCAGCGCCTTCTATGCTCTGATAAGCTTCACCGGCCGTCGTCCCGTCATTGAAGACGTTCAGCCGAGGGCGACCGCACCCGGCGAGCAGATCGAGATTATCGGTGAGCACTTCGGTGACAACCGCGGACGCGGTCGCATTCGTATCGCCGGGAGCACGGGCACGTCTTCCGCGTACCTGGAGTGGAGTGACGAGCGGATCGTCATGAGAGTGCCGGAGGACGCCGACTCGGGTCTGGTGTACGTGGAAACCGAGCGCGGCCGCAGTAACGGGGTGCTGTTCGCGAACGCCGACCACGTTCCCACCGGCTACGCTGCGGACGACTCCGCAGCGCGCCCCGCACTCGAGTCGATCGATCCCGAGACCGTGTCGGTCGGTGACGTCGTTACCATCCGGGGCGAGCGTTTCGGCCTCAACCGGAATGACTCGCGTGTGACCTTCGCATGGGAGTCGGAGGACGGTGAGGCCGGACGCGTGGAGGTCACCGAGGACGAAGACGGGTATGTCTACTGGTCCACGCGTGAGGTTCGCGTCCGGGTCCCCGACGGTGCCGTCTCGGGGCCGGTTTCGATCGAAACGGTGCGCGGTGAGAGCTCGGGTATGGAGGTGACGGTCGAGCGCCCGGTAGGCCGTAAACGCTTCAGCGGGCGGCGCAGTCACGCGGTCGCGGTATCGGTCAGCGTGGACTCCGTACAGCTTGCCGGCGACGCCGAAGAAGCAACCCTGTTCCTGTGGGCTCCGACCGTAGCCCGCGCGCCTGAGCAGCGCAACCATCAGACGCTGACCGAGACCGACGTGCCCCTGTTCACCCGAACCCCGGGGGTCTCGCTTCATCGCATACGGAATCCCGCGCCCGACACCACATGGTCCATGAGGAGAACGGCACTGTTTGATCGGTACGCGGTCGAAACGGACATCGAAAGCGATGCCGTGCCCCTCAATTACGACCGGTCGGCGGAGTTCGTGCGTCGCTATACGGAGGCCGACGAGCTCCTGCCTGTGAATGACGAAGCCATCCGGGCGGAGGCGGCTCGATTGCGTCGCGTCGCGCGGAGCCCCTATGTGAGGGCTCGTCGCACCTACGAGCGCGTTCTCGAGGTTCTCTCTCCCGTCGCGCGCGTCGGCGTGGTGCCACCGGTCGAAGCCCTGCAGGAGGGATCTGCAAACGCCTACGGATACGCGGCTCTTACCGTCTCCCTCTTGCGAGCGCAGGAAATCCCGGCGCGGCTGGTTGCCGGCTATCTCGTCTGTGGCTCCGAAGCGGTCGAGCGCCACTACTGGGCCGAGTTCTACATCGAGAGGTTCGGCTGGGTCCCTCTGGACCCTGCCGCGGCCGACGGGGCGGTCTGCGAGGACTTCGCGATGCCCGAGGATCCGGTCTCGTTTTACTTCGGTAACACCGACGCCGACCGCATCACCTTCAGCAAGGGGCTTATTGAGGTGCCGCGCATGCACCCCGAGGGGCGAACCCGGCGGGTGGAAACCATGTACTCCCTGCAGACCCACCACCAGGAGGCCGTCGGCGACATCAGCTGGTATCGCGTGCGCTGGCACGATGTGACCTACCTTGGCGATTATTGACACCGGTCCCCGCAACCCCTATGTTGGATATGTTAAAAGCAGCCGGCAGGCGCATTTTCGTGGCGGGAGGAGTGGTTTTTGAAGCATCTGCAGCAGTCCGATCCCGAGATGTATGATATCGTTCAGCTCGAAGAGAAACGACAGCACGAGAAGCTCGAGCTGATCGCCTCCGAGAACTTCGCGAGCCGGGCGGTGCTCGAAGCCGCCGGGACGGTGCTCACGAACAAATACGCGGAAGGGTATCCCGGAAAACGGTATTACGGCGGCTGCGAGTACATCGATATGGCCGAGAACCTCGCGCGCGATCGCGCACGGGAGCTCTTCGGCGCCGAACACGCCAACGTCCAGCCGCATTCGGGGAGTTCCGCCAATATGGCGGTTTACTTTGCCGTTCTGAAACCCGGTGACACGATTCTCGGCATGAATCTGTCCCACGGCGGGCATCTGACGCACGGTGCGCCGGTAAACTTTTCCGGGAAACTCTTCAATATCGCCGGTTACGGCGTGGACCGTGAGACCGAGACCATCGACTACGACGAGGTTGCGCGCGTGGCTCACGAGACCCGACCCGGTCTGATCGTGGCCGGCGCGTCGGCGTATCCGCGTGTGATCGATTTCGAGCGCTTTCGCGCCATAGCCGACGAGGTGGGCGCACTCTTCGTGGTCGACATGGCCCATATCGCCGGCCTCGTTGCAACGGGTGAGCATCCCTCCCCCGTGCCGCACGCCCATTTCGTCACAACCACGACTCACAAGACGCTCCGCGGGCCGCGCGGCGGGCTCATCCTCATCGGCAAGGACACCGAGAACACGCTCGGAATCAAGGCGCCCAAGTCGGGCCGAGTGAAGCCCTGGAGCGAGATCATCGACTCCAACGTCATGCCGGGGATACAGGGCGGACCGCTCATGCATATCATTGCGGCGAAAGGTGTCGCGTTCAAGGAAGCGCAGTCCGATGCCTTCCGCGCGTACCAGAAGCAGATCGTCGCCAACGCGCGGGCGCTCGCCGCGGCGCTCGAGGCGGAGGGAGCCCGCATTGTTTCCGGCGGAACCGACAATCACCTGATGCTCGTAGACGTAACGCCCTTCGGCATTACCGGCAAAGAAGCGGAGCAGGCACTCGACCGTGCGAATATCACCGTCAATAAGAACGCGATTCCGTTCGATACTAGAAGTCCGTTGGTAACCTCCGGAATTCGGCTGGGCACGCCGGCGCTGACCACGCGCGGAATGGGGCCGCGCGAAATGGAAACGGTGGCCTCACTCATCGTGCGGGTGCTTGCGGCCCAGGGCGATGAGGCGGTGGTCGCACAGGTTGGAGAGGATGTGAAGCGGCTGTCGAGTCGATTCGCCCTCTATCCCGAAATTCTCGCTCAGAGTGTGTCGCATTGACAAAGCTCTGAACGGGCTCGTATACTGGCTCAAAGAGTCACTCTGGCGGAATGCAGGATGGGCAACCCTCTACAGCTTTCGATGGTCAACTTCAACAAGGGTGCATACATCATTGTTGAAGGTAAGCAAAAGGCTGACCAGTTCTTCATAATCCGCTCGGGTAAGGTGCGCATCAGCAAAGAGGTTGAGATCGTCGAGGAGGAGGGCGGAAACGTTCTCGCCCCCGGGGACTTCTTCGGCGTTGTGTCCACCATGTCCGGGCACAGCCACATCGAAACGGCGCAGGCGCTGACCGATGTCACCCTCATATCCGTAAACCGTGATAACTATACCCTTCTCATCGAGCGGAACGCGCCGGTCGCCATGAAGATCATCGAGGCCTTCTCCCGGCGCATGCGCTACCTCGATGAAAAGCTTGCCCAGCTTACCTTCAAGGAAACCGCGGAGCCCGACCCCAGCCACCTGTTCTACGTCGGCGAGTACTACGCCCGGCAGAATCAGTACAACCAGGCCTATTACGCCTATTACCAGTACGTGAAGCACGTGCCGCAGGGAAAGAACGTTCAAACGGCGCGCGAGCGCATGATGCGGATCAAGCCGTATTCGAAAGCGGTGCATCTCGAGGGAGACAGCGAGGTTTTTACCCGCGAGTATCCCAAGGACACCATGATCTTCGCCGAAACCATGCCCGGTCGCGAGCTCTACATCATCCAGAAGGGCAGCGTGAAGATCACCAAGATCGTCAACGACAACGAGGTGCTGCTGGCGGTGCTCAAGGCCGGGGATATCTTCGGCGAGATGTCGCTGATCGAGAACAAGCCGCGCTCGGCAAGCGCCATCGCATTCGAAGAGTCGGTGCTGCTTGCCGTGAATAAGGAAAACTTCGAGCGCATGGTGCAGAGCCAGCCCCAGATCATTGCACGGCTCACCACGCTGCTTGCCGACCGCATCTGGTTCATCTACAAGCAGCTCGCGAATACACTGCTGACCGACAAGGTGGGGCGCCTCTACGACGCGCTGCTCATTCAGCTCGAGAAGAACCGGGTGCCCATTCGTTCCGGCGAGCCCTATACCTTTGATTTCGGCACCCGAGAGCTCATCAATATGGTGGGCCTCCCCATGGACGAGGGCAACCAGGCTATGCGGGAGTTCCTGCGCAATACAAAGCTGAAGGCGGTGGATAACCGCATCCACGTGACCGATCTCGAAGAGGTCGAAAAGCAGGCCAAGTACTACCGCAAGATGGAAAAGATCGAGCGGGCGCGCAGGCAGCAGAAGCGCATCAGCTGAACCGCCGCCGGGCGACGGGCGACGGCCGCCGGGCGGCGGCCGGGACGTCCGGCCACGACATTCCGTCATGACAGAGGGAGACGCATGGAAACCGCATATTTTGCAGCAGGATGCTTCTGGGGCGTCGAGGACGCCTTTCGAAACGTGAAGGGGGTCTCGTCGGTGCGCTCCGGGTATGCCGGCGGCCACACCACCAACCCGAGTTACGACGACGTGTGCAGCGGCACAACCGGTCACGCGGAGACCGTCGAGGTGATCTACGATCCCGGCCGGGTGAGCTATGAGGACCTGCTACGGGTATTCTTCACGATACACGATCCGTCCCAGAAGAACCGCCAGGGACCGGATATCGGCGAGCAGTACCGCTCCGTCATCTTCTACACGAGCGACGAACAGCGTGCCGCCGCCGAGCGCGCGGTCGGGGATGTCGACGCCGGGAAGGGGCCTCGGCGGGTGAACGGGCCGGTGCAGACAGTGATCCAGCCTGCCGAGACATTCTATCCCGCCGAGGATTATCACCAGCGCTACTTCGAGAAGCACGGGTTCTCGAATGCCCCGGCGGTTCCCGAAGACCTCCGAGCCTGATGCCGTGGTCCCCTGATCGCGTGGCCGCCTGATGCCGTGGCCGCCCGGCACCGCCGCGTGCCGGCGTGCGGTCGGCGAGTGTCCGGATCAGCTCGAAGCCGGGTCGGAGCCGCCCTTGCGGGGTTTGCCTCTGGACGACTTCCGACCTTTCGATGCGGCGCCTGCCTGTGGTGAGGCCGCTACAATGGCCATGGCCTCGTCGAGGGTCAGCTTTTCGATCGCTTCCGTGTCCTTGCGGTCATCGGGCAGACGGACGTTTTTGGTGCCGTACTTGATGTAGGGCCCGTACCTTCCGTCGTAGACGGCGATCTTTTTGTTGCTTTCCGGGTCCTTCCCGAGGTCTCGCAGCACCTTGGCCCCGCCGCGACCCTTCTTCTCCTCTTTCAGCAGCTCCAGAGCGCGGGAAAGATCGATGGTATAGACATCGTCGTGCTTCTTCAGCGAGCGGTAGTCCCCGTCGTGGACGACGAAGGGGCCGAAGCGCCCGTTATTCGCCACGACCTCTTTTCCCGTCTCGGGGTGCGTGCCGAGGGTGCGCGGAAGGCTCAAGAGCTTCAGCGCGGTATCGAGGTCAACGTCGCGCGGCTTCATTCCCTTCGGCAGGCTCGCCCGCCTCGGCTTCTCCCCCTCTTCGGTTTTCTCCCCGAGCTGGACGTAGGGCCCGTAGCGGCCGACGAGGCAGTACACGTCGAGCCCGGTCTCGGGGTCCGTCCCCAGGGGCTCGGGGCCGCGCTTGCTGAGCTCGACGAGCTCCTCGATTTCCTGCTGATCGAGGTCCGCCGGCGCGACTTCCTCGGGGATGGATGCGTGCACGGCTTCCTCGCCGTCGTTCTGATGCACGAGATAGGGCCCGTACCGGCCGACGCGAATCTCGGTGTCCTCGGGAAGCTGGGGGAGGGCGACTTTGCGCGATTCGCTTGCGTCAATGGCGCCCTCGCGGTGTTCGACTTGTTCCTTGAGGCCGTCCTCGCCGAGGTAAAACTCACGAAGATACTCCAGCGAATCGCGCTCGCCGTAGGCAATCTCGTCGAGGGCGTTTTCCATCTCGGAGGTGAACCCGTACTCGATGAGATAATGGAAGTGGCGCTCGAGAAGCTGGGTCACGGCAAATCCCGTGAACGTCGGCACGAGCGCCGTGCCCTGCCTGCGCACGTATCCCCGCTCGTAGAGCGTGGAGATGATGGATGCGTAGGTGCTGGGTCTGCCGATGCCTTCCCGCTCGAGCCGTTGTACCAGAGATGCCTCGGTGAAGCGTGCCGGCGGTTTGGTCTCGTGGTAGAGCGCTTCGAGGTTCCTGAGATCGAGGGTCTGTCCCTCTGCGAGATCCGGGAGGAGCACCTCTTTGTCGTCGAGAGCGGCGTCGGGGTCGTCCTTGCCCTCGACGTACACCCGCAGAAAGCCGGGGAACAGAATGCGCGTGCCGCTTGCGCTGAACTCGCACTCTCCCGCCTCTATACGGGCCGAGACCTGAAGCTTCCTGGCATCGGCCATCTGCGTGGCGAGGGTGCGCTTCCAGATCATGTCGTAGAGGGCGCGGTCCTTGCCGGTGAGGCCGGTCTGCTCGGGAGCCCTGAAGGCGGCGCCGGCCGGGCGGATCGCCTCGTGGGCCTCCTGCGCGCGAGCCTTCGAGGAGAACTGCCGCGGTTTCTCGAAGAGATACTCCGCGCCGTAGCGCTCCTCCACGGTGCGTCTGGCGCCGCCTATGGCCTCACCGGAGAGATGGGGCGAGTCGGTCCGCATGTAGGTGATGAGTCCCTCTTCGTAGAGGCGCTGGGCAATACGCATGGCGTCGCGGGGGGAGAGACCGAGCTTCCGGTTCGCTTCCTGCTGGAGCGAGGAGGTGATGAAGGGCGGGGCCGGGCGAGCGGTGGTCTCCTTCTCGGTGACCTCACGAACCGTCCAGACGGCCTCTCCGAGGCGATTTGTCAGCTCCTCGGCCTCCTCCCTGCTGAGCACCCGCACGTTCTTCTTTGCGAGCTCGCCGGTGCCGGCGTCGAAGTCCTTGCTGCCGGCGATCCGCCGGCCCTCTACACTCTGAAGCCTGGCCTCGAACACGGCGCCGGCCGAATCTGCGGGAGAGCTCAGGGCTGCCTTGAGATCCCAATATACGGACGCGCGGAAGCGGATACGCTCGCGCTCCCGCTCGACGATGAGCCTGAGACCGGGGGACTGTACGCGACCCGCGGAAAGCCCGTAGGCGATCTTCTTCCAGATGAGGGGCGAGAGCGTGAATCCGTAGAGACGGTCGAGTATGCGGCGGGTTTCCTGGGCCTTCACCAGGCTCATGTCGACGTCGCGATAGTGTTCGAGCGCTTCATGGATGGCGTTCTTCGTGATCTCGTGGAACACCATTCGACGCACGGGCACCCTTGGTTTGAGAACCTCCACGAGATGCCAGGAGATACTCTCACCCTCCCGGTCCTCATCAGTGGCAAGTACCAGAGAGTCCGAGTTCTTGAGCTTCGCCTTGAGCTCGCGGATGACCTTCGCCTTACCCTTGGGGAGAATATAGAGAGGAGCAAAGTCGTTTTCGACGTCGATGCCGAGGCGGGCCCAATCCTCCTGCTTCAGGTTCTTCGGAACGTCCGAGGCGCTCTGCGGGAGGTCCCGTACGTGGCCGATGCTCGCCTCGACGTGATAATTGGCGGGGAGGAAGCGCTTGATGGTCCGCGCTTTGGTCGGTGATTCAACGATAACGAGTACGCGTTCCGACATATGGGCCGATATACTGCAAAATATCAGCAGTTGGTCAATAGATCAAATCCACACGGTCGCCGCAACGTTGATGACTCATCGCAAAATGAGTATCATGGCGCCCACTATCACCACGGCTACAGCGAGGCGGAAGGAGCGTTCATGAAGGCGGTCGAGCTTGCAAAGAGCTTCAACCACGCGGAGTTCGAGGATCGCATCTACGCGATGTGGAAGGAGCAGGGATATTTCTCCCCCGGTGACACCCGGGAGGTATCCGAGAAGGGCTCTCCCTTCGTCATCGTCATTCCGCCACCCAACGTAACCGGCGTGCTCCACATGGGGCACGGCCTCAATAACAGCCTGCAGGACGTGCTGGTGCGCTATCACCGTATGCTCGGCGAGCCTACGCTGTGGGTCCCCGGAACCGACCATGCGGGCATCGCCACGCAGAATGTGGTCGAAAAGAAGCTGCGCGCGCAGGGCATCGACAAGTACGAGCTGGGCCGTGAGAAGTTCGTGGAGGAGACCTGGAAGGTCAAGGAAGAGCACCACGGGACCATCACCAGGCAGCTCGAGAGGATCGGCGCGTCGTGCGACTGGTCGCGCGAGCGCTTCACCCTCGATGAAGGGCTCTCGCGGGCGGTGAACGAGGTGTTTGTTACGCTCTACGAGCGAGACCTCGTCTACCGCGGTTACTATCTCGTGAACTGGTGTCCGTCCTGCGGCACGGCGCTTTCCGACGACGAGGTTGTCCACTGGGAGGAGGCCGGTAGGCTCTACCGCTACACCTACCCGCTGGAGGATGGCCCGGGCGGCATCGAGATTGCAACCACGCGACCCGAGTCCATGCTCGGTGATATGGCGGTGGCGGTGAATCCCGCCGACGAGCGCTACACGCATCTGGTCGGCAAACACGTGACCCTGCCCCTGGTGGGTCGCAGCCTCCCCATCATCGCCGACGATTACGTCGACATGGAGTTCGGGTCGGGGGCGGTGAAAATCACCCCGGGACATGACCCGAATGACTACGAGATTGCCATGCGCCACGATCTGGAGCTGTTGAACATCCTCAACGCCGACGGCACGCTCAACGACAGCGTGCCGGAGCCCTACCGTGGTCTCGCCGTGAAGGACGCGCGCGCGCAGGTCGTCGAGGATCTGAAGGCGCAGGGCTACTACCTCGGAGACGAGGACCATCCGCACCAGATCGGTCACTGCTACCGCTGCGATACCGTCATCGAGCCTTACCTCTCCGAGCAGTGGTTCGTGAGGATGCGCCCGCTTGCCGATAAGGCGCTGGAGGCGTGGCGCCGCGACGAGGTGCGCTTCTATCCCAAGCGATGGGAGAACACCTACACCGGCTGGCTCGAGAACATACGCGACTGGTGCATCTCGCGGCAGCTGTGGTGGGGACACCGCATACCGGTGTGGTACGACCGGGACACCGGCGACATGATCGTCTCCCGCGAGGACCCCACCCTGGAACCCGAAAACGCGGGGCGGAACCTCGTGCAGGATGAGGACGTGCTCGACACCTGGTTTTCCTCATGGTTGTGGCCGTTTTCCACTCTCGGATGGCCCGAGGAGACCGACGATTTGAAGACCTTCTATCCGACGAGCGCGCTCGTCACCGCCTACGACATCATCTTTTTCTGGGTTGCCCGCATGATCATGGCAGGCATGGAGTTCATGGGTCAGGCACCTTTCCGCGATGTCTACATAACCGGGCTCATCCGTGACAAGCAGGGCCGGAAGATGTCCAAGTCCCTCGGAAACGGCATCGATCCGCTGGAGGTCGTGGAGCAGTTCGGCGCCGACGCGCATAAGTTTACCCTGGCGTTTCTCGCCACCTCAGGACAGGACATCCTCCTCGAGAAGGACGATTTTCACTTCGGCTCCAAGTTTGCCAACAAGATCTGGAACGCATCGCGCTATATCCTGATGAATCTCGAGGGCCGCACCCTGATGCCGCGGGAGGATATCGCGCTCGGCGACGTGGACCGGTGGATCTACCACCGGCTGAACGACGCGGCCGCGGAGGTGCGGCGAAGTATGGCGGCCTATCGCTTCTCCAACGCCACACAAGCGGTCTACGAGTTCTTCTGGAGCGACTTCTGCGACTGGTACATCGAGGCGACCAAGCTCTCGCTCTACTCCGACGACGAGGCCGAAAAGGACCGCGGCATCTCCCTGCTGATATACGTGCTCGAGGAGAGTCTGAGACTCCTCCATCCCTTCATGTCCTTCATTACCGAGGAGATCTTCGGCCGCCTGCCGGATTTCCCCGGCAAGGCCGAGGCCGCGATCGTCGCGCCCTATCCCGAGGCGAGGGACGAGCGTCGCGCGCCGGAGGTCGCCGCCCGCTTCGCCTCCCTGCAGGAGCTCGTGCGGCTGGTGCGCACGCTCAGAAGCGAGTTCACCATCCCGCCGGCAAAGCGGATCTCCTTCGAGGTGAAGTTCGAGGATAATTTCGACGGCGGGCGATTCCTCGAGGACAATGTGGCGCTCGTCACGATGCTGACCGGCGCCGAGGATATCGGGTTCATCTCCGGCGGACCGAGCCGTGAGGGCAGCATCGCGCTCGTGGGCGTGGGCTTCGAAGTGTACGTGTATGTGCGCGACGTCATAGACGTGTCCGCTCAGATGGCGCGGCTCGAGAAGAACCGCCGGAAGGCGGTCTCACAGCTCGATGCCACGCGTCGCAAGCTCGGGAATCCCGGCTTCCTGCAGAACGCCGGGGAGGCCGTCGTTGAGAAGGAGCGTGAGAAGGAGCAGGAGCTTGCGCGGCAGGTAGAGAAGCTCGATCTCTATCTCGGCGAGCTTCAGCAGTAACGTACGGCAACAGACATATGCGATGAGGAATAGGGGCACACATGGGCGAACAGCGTTCGAGGGGCCCCTTGAGGTATCAAGCAGCCTGTTGGCCCGCCGCGGCCAAATCGGCCACCGCGTAGGCCG
>CAZWNS010000019.1:28198-41325 GCA_964635245.1 uncultured Spirochaetaceae bacterium | reverse complement strand
CGCCGCCGCGGTCGCCGCCGCCGACGGAATGTGCCGCCGCTTCACGATGAGAAGAAGTATAGCCCGCAGGGGAGCGGATGTCGATGTACAACCTAGGAGCGAAAGCTTTTCACGACGTCCATGAACGTGCGCACGCGCTCGACATCCACGTGGTTCTCGAACACCCCGTCCTTCTTGAAGGTGGTACCGACCACCGCGCCGTCTGCAACGGAGAGCTGCTGCTCCACGTTCTCGAGCCTCACCCCGGTGTTCGCGAAGACCACCGTATCGGGCACGGTATCCTTGACGGACTTCAGAACCGTCTCGTCGGTGACGGAACCGGCGGTCAGTCCTGAGACGCAGAGCGCATCCGGGCGCGCGTTGAAGACAGTGGACTTTGCGATACTCACCACGTCCCGCTCGGCGAGATAGACGGCCGCCTCGGGAACGATGTTGAAGAGCATGCGAACGTGTGGGGCATGTATGTGGTCACGGTGACGGACGGTGGAGCCGCTATCTGTATTCCACAGACCGAAGTCACCGGCGTAGACGCCGGTGAAGATCTCACGCACGAACGAGGCACCGGTGGCGGCGGCAAGGTCGAGAGACTTCACGGCGTCCCAGAGCACGTTGACGCCGTAGGGAATACGGATACTGTGCTTCAGCTCCCCTATCACCCGCGCCATGGCGGCCACGGTCACGGTGTCGACGTTCGTCTTGTAGGGAAGGCTGAACTCGTTGGAAAACATCACCGCGTCCACGCCGCCGTCCTGCAGCGCCTCGAGGTCGGCGCGGGCCGCCTCTACGACATGCTCCATGCCGCGCCCGACGTCATACCCGGGGTCGCCGGGCAATGCGTCGAGATGACACATCGCAATGATCGGCTTCCTTGTGCCGAAGAGCTCCTCTGTCCACAGCCCTGCCATTCATGTCCCCCTCGTAGTGCATCCGGTGTCGCGTATGCCGTCATTATAGCCGTGCTACGGGGCGCCACTCAACCGGCGGTTGCAGAGCCCGGCGGGAAGTAGGAGAATATCACCTATGGCCATCGGATTCGGAATCGTAGGAACGGGAAGTATCGCCCGCCACCAGGCGGCTGCAATGTTGGAGCTCGAGGACGCGGCGGCGGTTGCCGTGCTCAGTCGGGACGGGGGGCGGGCCGGCGCCTTTGCCGAGGAGTTCGGCACGGAGCCCTACACGGACCTCGACGCCTTCCTCGCGGATCCGAACCTCGACGCGGTGTCGGTGTGCACCCCGTCGGGCGCCCACCTGGAGTTCATCGAGGCGGCGGCGCGGGCGGGCAAGCATGTCATCGCCGAAAAGCCGATCGAAATCAGCGCCGAGCGCTGCGACCGCATCGTAGAAATCGCCGAGTCGTCAGGGGTGGCCGTGGCCGGGATATTCCAGTCGCGCTACTACGACAATGCCCGCGAGGTCAAGCGCGCGGTCGAAGCGGGACGTTTCGGCCGCTTCACCATGGGAGACGCCTACGTGAAATTCTATCGCACGCAGGACTACTACGACTCCGGCGGCTGGAAGGGCACGATCGCACTCGACGGCGGCGGCGCGCTCATGAACCAGGGGATTCACGCGGTGGACCTGCTGTTGTGGCTCATGGGGCCGGTTGCCCGTGTCCATGCGACAACGAAGACCCTCGGCCACGAGCGCATCGAGGTGGAGGATACCGCCGTGGCGACCCTCGAGTTCGAAAACGGCGCCCTCGGCGTCATCGAGAGCTCGACCGCGACCTACCCCGGGCTGTTGAAGCGGGTTGAGATCTCAGGCACTCACGGCACCGCCGTCATCGAGGAGGAAAGCCTGCGAACCTGGCAGTTCGCAGAGGAGGACCCGGAGGACGACGAGATCCGCCACACCTACGCGTCGGCCACCACCTCCGGCGGCGGCGCCTCCGACCCCATGGCCATCGACACCACCGCCCACACGCGGCAGCTCGCCGACTTCGTCGATGCCGTACAGAACGGTCGCCCGCCTGAAGTCGATGTGCACGAGGCACGCCGCGCGGTCGACCTCATCCTCGCCGTCTACGAAAGCGCCCGCACGGGGCGCAGCGTCGAGCTCGGGGGCTGACGCCTCACCCCGCCGGGCGGCGCATGAAGCGCAGGAGCGAGGGAACGACGTAGAGGGTAAACAGCGTCGAGACGAACAGCCCGCCTGAAACCGCGATCCCGAGCGGCTGCACGATATTCGAGCCCTCCCCGAGACCGATCGCGAGCGGAAGCATACCGAGAATCGTGGTGAGCATGGTGATAGAGATGGGAGCGAAACGCAGCCCCGCAGCCCGCACGAGCGCGTCCACCCGGCTCTCGTGGTGGTCGGCCATCTTGATGTAGAAATCGATCAGCAGAATTGCATTGTTCACCACGATGCCGGCAAGCAGAATCGTTCCGAGGAGCGAGTTGAGGCTGAGCGTCGAGCCGAACACGTAGAGGCTGGCCACGACGCCGATGAATCCGAGCGGCACGGTGACGAGGATGACGAAGGGAATCCACAGCGAGTTGAACTGGAAGGCCACCACGAGGTAGATGAGCACCACCGACGCGCCGAGCGCGAGAAAGAGCGAGCGAATCGCTTCGTCGAGCTCCGACTGCGGATTCTCGAAGATAACCGAATACCCGTCGGGGAGCTCGAGATCCGCGTCGAGGCGCTCGCGGATCTCGTCCTCGAACCGGTCGCGGTCGGCGGCGGGACTGCCGCTCGGCATGAGCGCGTAGAGACGAAAGATGCGCTCCCCGTCCTCGCTCGCGATCCCGCCCGCGCCCCGCTCTTCGGTGAAATCGAAGAAGTGCTTGAGCGGCACGGTGCCGCTTTCCGTGGAGAGCAGAAAGTTTGAGAGCTCCTCCCGCCCGCCGATGGCCTCGGCGGGATAGGAGGCGGAAACATCCACCTGTTGCCGGCCCTCCTCGAACTCGACGGAGGACGTCCCTCTGAGGATTCGCCCCACGGTGGCGACGAGCGAATCCGCGGTTAACTCGGGGAAACCGTCGACGACCTCCTGCCGCACGCTCATCGAGAGCTCCTCGCTGAGAGCGGTGGGCGGGTCGGTGAACACCCGACCGTAGAGGTCCGCCTCATTCACGAGGTCCCGCAGCTGCTCGAGGATAAGCACGCGTTCGGTCTCATCCGGCCCGCGCACGCTCAACTGCAGGTCGCTCGTGCGTGGCAGCGGAAGCTGCGCGGGGTCCCACATCGATACGTTATAGTAGACCTCGTTGTCCGAAACGAAGGTCCGCTGCAGCCGGCCCATCACCTCTTCGGCAACGTCGGAACTGCGAAGATTCACGAACATGATGTTGAAGCGACCGGAGACGAGGGCATACGTCTGCTCAACGTCCGCGCCCGATGCCTCCATGATCCGGCGCTCCATCTCCGGCACCATGTCTTCGACGATCTCCACCCGGTCGCTTACTTCGCTGCTTCTAAAGAAGATGACGAGCCGATCGCTCGACGGGGGCGAGATGATTTCTTTCGGTATCATCGGCAGCACCTCGAGCACCATGACCGCGAGAATCGCAAAGGCGCCGATCACCACCGCCGCGGAGCGCCTGCGTTTGAGGAGCACAACCCGCAGCGACCGCTGATAGAGCCGCGAGAGTGCCGACATCGCGCGCGCCGAAAGCGCGGCGAACCCCCGCGAGGCCGCATTCTCTCCGGCCCGCTTCGGCCGGTAGACACCGAGGGCAACGACGGGAATCAGCGTGAGGGCGACCAGAAGCGCAAACACGAGCGCGAATATCACCGCGCTCGCCTGATCGCCGAGGATGGCGTTTGCAAGCGGTGCGGTGAACGAGATGGGAAGGAACACCAGGATCGTGGTAAGCGTCGAGGCGACCACCGGCGCACGCACCTGCGCGACCGAGCGCAGAATGAGGTCCTTGAGATGCGGGTGATCGGGAACCTCCGGCTCCTCCTCGTAGTGGCGGTGGATGTTCTCCATCACCACAATGGAGGAATCGATGACCATGCCGACCGCAAGGGCGATACCCCCGAGGGAAATGAGGTTCAGGCTCACCCCGAAGGCATACATGAGGATGAAGGAGAGAACGAGGGTTACCGGCAGCGAGATGCCGATGAGCAAGGTGTTCCTGAGCTCTCCGAGGGCGAGGAACACAATGAACATGGCAAGCGCCGCACCGAGGGCGGCCGCGCGAACGACGTTGCGGATGGACCGGTTTATGTACTCCGCCGGATCGACATAGAGCTGCAGCTCCGTGTCCGCGGGCAGCACGCCCCGCTCCCGTGCGTCGGTGAGCACATCGAAGATCTCTTCCGACATCGCCCGGATATTCCCCCCGTCCTTCGGCGTTGCGTTGATGCGCACCGCCGGTCGGCCCTCTATGACGAGCGCCTGCCGCGGCAGGGTGTAGGCGATGGAGATGTCGGCGATGTCGGCGAGGCGAACGGCAACGTCGCCGCGCTCGGCGACGACGATGTCTCCCACATCGTGGATGGAGTCGACGCCTCCGCGGTAGCGCACCGTGAAGTCGCGATCACCTTCCTCCAGCGTACCGACCGGCTGCGGCACGCGGCCGTCGCGCAGGGCATCGTCGACATCGTTGATCGTAACGCCGTAGTCGAGCATCACCGCAGGCCGCAGCGTCACGTCGACCTCGAGGTCCTCGATATTGAGAATCTCCACCTCTTCCGCGTCTTCCACGCGGGTCAGCTCCGCCTCGAGGGAGGTGGTGAGAATCTCGTGCACGGCCTCCGGAGTCGTCGTCGCCGAGCGCACACCGAGGAGCAGAAAGCCGGCGTTCTCTCCGGCGAAGAATCGCACGGTGTAGTCGTCACGGATGTCCGCAGGCAGGTCGCCTCGTACCGACGTCATCGCCGCGTCCACACTGGCCTTCGCCTCCTCGCTGTCGGTCTGCCAGTCGAACGTCAGGGTGAAGTCACTGGAGTCGGTCCGGTAGTCCGCCTCGAGGGTGTCGACACCGTCGATCGAGAGGAGTCGCGACTCCACCTCCTCGCCGTACTGCTCGGAGAAGTCGACCGCCGAGTACCCCGCATGGGAGATCCGTACCGAGACTCGCGGGCGTTGGGTCTGGGGGTAGAGCTGAACGGGGAGCTGCGTCACGAGCACCAGGCCGATGCCCACGGCGAGGAGCACGAAGAGAATGAAGACTCTCCGTCGATGGAGGATTGAGTCGAGCACGGTCAGTCCGCCCCGCCGCCGCCGCCGCCGGATCCGCCCCCGGCGCCGTCCTCAGGCGCCGACGGGAGCGGAGCCCCCTCCCGCTCGGCACCGGTGAGGCGGGCAAGATAGCGATCTCCTGAAGAGAGTCCCGAGATGATGCGCACCTCGTCCCCCAACACCTCGCCGAGCTCGACCTCGCGGCGAACAAGAACGTCCTCCGACTCGTCGACCGCCCAGACGAAATCGCGGCCGTAGCGACGGTCAACGGCACTGCGGGGAACAAAAATGCCCTCGATCTCCTGCACGGGGAGCTCCACGAGGAGGAACGTGCCGATGCCCACGCCCGGCGCGTCGGGGAAGCGGAACGTGACGGGAAACAACCCCGTCTCGTAATCGGGTTCCTGCCCGCGCACCGACAGCCGCCCGGTGACCGTCGTCCCGTCCGAGGCGCGTGCGGAGACCGACTGTCCCACGCGGACGTCGGCGATGTCCTTGTCGCTCACTCGGGCGTCGAGCACATACCCCTCACGCCCCACGACAACCGTGCCGCCGTCCCCCGCGCGCACCTGCTCCTCGGCCTGCACCATCACTTCCGAAACGACGCCGTTGATGCGGGCCTCGACCGGACTCGGGCGAAAGCTCTGGCCCACCTCGTCACGCTCGACGGTGAACAGGACCGCGCCGGCATCCACCCGGTCGCCGGGCTCCACCGCCACATTGCGCACGATACCGCCAACCGGCGCCTCGTGGGTGATGCGGGCGCTGGGACGCAGGCGTCCGCCGACCTGCACGGTACGGTTGCGTGTCTCCACGGCGGCAACCGCCGTCTCGGCGGGCGCCTCGGTGTCGGCGGCGCCACCGGGCCTGCCGCCTCCGGGGCCGCCTCCGGAGCCGCCGCCGCCGCGTTGCGCCGCAGCCGTTCCGCCGCCCGAGCTGCATCCGGTAAGCATGAGCACAAGGGCCACCGTGATCATAGCGGCCCGCAAGAGGGCGCGGCGCGTCGGGATGCGCTCGCCCGCGCGGGTTCGCGTGCTGCCGACTGTTCGGGCATCGGTGTTCATTCGCCGTTCTCCGAGAGGATGCCGCCCCCGGCGAGTGCATCGAGCTCGACGAGGGCCATCACTGTATTGTAGCGTTCCTGCAGCATATCGAGCTCGGTATCCTCGAGGTCCGCTCGGGCATTCTCGACGTCGAGGAGATCGACCCCACCCGACTCGTACACGAGGCGTGTTTGCTCGTAGCGCGCCTGTGCAATCTCGAGAGCCTCTTCGAGGATCCCGAGCCGCTCCCGCGAGAGCGCGAGCTCCTCGGCCAGCCCGGCCGCCGAACGTCGCAGCTCGGCCCGGCGTTCTTCGAGATCGATCCGCGCGCGTTCGGTAGCGAGCCGGGCGGCGCGGACCTCGTTGTCACCCGCGGAACGGGGGATGAGTGGATCGAGGGGCACCGTCAGCCGAATCGAGACGCTGCCGGTCCGCCGGCTCTCCGGCTCGCTCCATGCGGCGCCGTCGAAGGCAGGCGATATGCGCGGCGCGTAACTGTAGCCGGCCGATATGCCGGGAAGCTTCGTGCTGCGACGGGTGATCGCTTCGGCGATCTCACGCTGCTCGACCGCGAGCTCCGCCGCCCGCATGTCGAGAGAAGCGGAAAGAACCGTCTCCTCGATCTCCGCAGCACCGAGATCGAGCTCCGGTAGGGTGATGCGCCCGCGAAGCTCGATCTCGTCCCCGGGTGCGAGCCCGGTGAGCTCTTTGAGCGCGGCCCGCTCGGAGCGCAGCGCCTGCCGTTGGGACAGGAGGTCCGGTCGCCTCCCGACCGCCGCCGCTCGCGCATCGAGCAGCTCGAGCTCCGAGGCACGGCCTCGCTCGTACAGCTCGCGGACCCGCTCGAGCTGCTCCTCGGCAAGCGCCACGTTTCTGCGTGCGATGCCGATCCGCCGCTCGTTGAGAAGCAGCGTGTAGAATCTCTCGCGCACGCTGCGAACGAGGTCGACATCGGCCCGTCGCGCGGCGAGAAGGGCCGCCTCGTAGGCACGCGAGCGGCCCCGGATCCGCTGATCGAGGGCCGGCGAGAAGGCGAGCGACGCCGATGCGCTGATCTCGGCGCTCCAGGGTTCGGCCGGCTCTTCCACGAACATGGATCTCGAGAGAGAGCTGCCGAGCTCGAGGTCCGGCAGGAAGAGGTTCCAACTCGATTCAGCCTCACCCCGGGTCTCGACGACATCGAGGGCACGCCGGCGGAGCTCCGGGTCGTGGCGCCGGGCTGCCGTCAGGGCCTCCGATAGCGTCCAGGCATACGTCTCGGCACCGAGAGCGGCGGGTACAGCCAGGGCGATGGAGAGCGAAAGAAGGAGGCGGCGGTACCGTCGAAGGCCGCGCACACCGAGGGCATTCCGGCTCAAGTGCTTCATTGGCCCAAAGATCATGCACCCGGTAAGAATAATCAAGCGCCCGGGCTGAGCACGCCGCTACGGGAGCCTACCTCACGAATACGGGAGATCCCCATGCCCACTGGTTGTTCTGCTGTCGGACCCGGACGTAAACGGAGTCGCCCGCACGCAGCGTCGGGGTAAAGTCGGCGAGGTCGAGATCCCAGTTGAGCTCCCACTCCGCGGGCAGACGATGGAAGAGCCACGCCGCGGAGTCGATCTCGTGGAGAACGTGTCCGCTCTTCCCGCCGGCGAGGAGGCGCTCGGGCGTCGTCTCGGTGTAGACACCGTTCACCCGCGCCCAGATCTTCGCGTCGGGCGGGATGCGCACGTCGAGGCAGACACCCTGGGTGCCGGGCGTCGAGCTGGTGGGATTTCCGAAAGTGAGCGTCTCGAAGTGGACGCTTCGTTCATCGCGGCGCCGGCAGTGGGAGTAGAACGCACCGGAGGCTCCCTCGGCCTCCTGCTCCGGTGTGAGCACATCCGGCCCGCGGAAACGGGGCTCGACCTCGATGATCTCGCCGGCGGTGACGCCGAAATCCACCTCCCACGGTGCCCGTCGACCACGCGGCCCCCAGCCGACTTCGAGATAGACCTTCGTCCGGACGGCTCCGTCGCCGGCGGCGCCCGCGGTCCCCGCACCCGGGCCGGCGGCGACCGGCCGCACGTCGAGCGGCGTAATCCTTCGGGCGAGGCGGTTGTTGTGGATGACGTCCACGTAGTCGACCGCGGCGCCGGCCTCGAGGTGGAGCTCGAGTCCCTCGGCGCGCCCCGGGGCGCGGATCCCGCCCATGGGGGTGCCGCCGAGCCGATAGTCGAGCCGCATCCTGTCGCCGGTGAGGGCGAAGGTGCGGCGGTTCATCAGCGCCGTCCAGATGCCCTCACGCGAGAGCTCGCGTGCCCATACCCCGGCCATGCCGTGGCCGTAGCTTCCCGGATGCGCACTGTGGTGATCGGTATTGGCAACGACACCGAACACGCGACCCTTCGCAAGACCGTATTGCATCGTGCTCCGCCAGTCGGCGGGTCCCATCGAATGGAGAAACGGCAGCGGGCCTTCGGTGGTCTCCGCGCCGCCGTGCATCGAGAAGATCTCCACCACCGGCGAGGCATCCTCGTCGAAGGTCTCCCAGTTGATTCCGCGGGCGCCCTGGTGATAGCCGATGTGGTGGGGAAGGCCGAAGGCGGGACGGCCCGCCGCATTGAGCTC
Source organism: uncultured Spirochaetaceae bacterium (assembly GCA_964635245.1). Lineage (GTDB taxonomy): Bacteria > Spirochaetota > Spirochaetia > DSM-27196 > PWMO01 > JAAAOH01. The sequence goes on along the minus strand of CAZWNS010000019.1, from coordinate 32,556 downwards.
GGCAAGCCGTCTGTCGAGCTCGGCAACACTGTCGGGGTAGAGAAGCTCGCCCTCGGCATCACGGTAGATGACCGCCCGGTCACCGTCCGCGCTCGAATGCACCTCGAAGCCGGGAAAGGTCACGAACTCCCCCGGCCGCTCGGCGGCTGCAAGCTTCTCGAGGGCGCCTGCCCAGTTCCGCTTGAGCTTCGCGAATCCTACCTCGTGGAACTCCACGATGTGGCCGGTGCGCTCGGTGGGCTCGGGCATGTCGGTCCAGTGCGCGTGACCGGTGACCGAGACGAAGTCGAGTCGCTGCTGCGCATTCCGGATGGCGTCCTCGAGGTCGCCGTGCGCGTAGGACATGTTGCAGTGGTTGTGAAGATCGCCGAAGTAGGCATGCTCGTTGTCGCTCATACGGTCTCCTTGTGATTTCGCCGTGCCTTGATGCCGGCTCAGTCGGCAAGCCTTACGAGCATTCCTCCGGCGTCCACCGCGCGCTGGGTCGCCTCCACCATGCGCAACGACTCATAGCCGTCGGCCGTGCCCGCAGTCGGCTTTTCCCCGGCGAAATGCCGCCGGACGGTATGCAGCAGCGCTACGTCTGCGCCGAAATGGGAGCTCTCGAAATGCGGGCCCCGGGCGTCGATCGTACGGTGGTGTGCCCCGTAGCCGGATACCAGATCGATTTCTCCGGTATCCCGGGTGAGCCGCAGCCGACCCGATGAGCCGACGAGCTCAAGGGTTTCCTCGTCCTCGGCGCTCGGTCCGAAAATGTTCCAGAAGAGCGTCGCCTTGACGCCGTTCTCGTACGCGATGTTCACCATCGCGTGATCCACGATGTCGCTGTCCGGACTGTAGACGCAGTTGTCGATCTGAGCGTCCTCCGCCTCAGCGCCGGTCCAGCTCCGACGGCTGAAAATGCCCTGCTCCTGTTTTCGATAGTCCGGGTCGAGGCGATAGACGATTCCGAGCTCCGGACGATTCGGCCCCGGCAGCGCACGGAAGGGACAGTCGCGGTCACACTCCCGACACCGCTTCGGCGCGGATGGATCCGGGGCAAACACGCTCGAGCGGCCCCCGATAGCCATGAGCGTCGTGGCCCGGCTCCCGGCGATCCAGTTGAGCGCGTCGAAGTAGTGAGAAACCTTGTCGTTGAGCGCGCCGCCTGATCGTTCTTGAAGCCGGTGCCAGCGCTGCAGGTAGCGGGCATACGGGATGACCGAGCGAAGCAGGATCGTCTGCAGCTCGCCGATCTCGCCGCGGCGCACGAGCTCGAGCGCCGTGCGCCAGGAATGCTCGTATCGGCGGGTGAAGCCCATGATGAGCGGCCGACCGGTCTCCCGCTCCGCCGCCATCATCGCCTCCGCATCCTCGATAGTGGTCGCCATGGGCTTGTCCAGGTATACCTGCTTTCCGGCGGCCAGAGCAGCTACCGTCGGCGCTCTGTGCTCCGAGGTATAGGTCGTCACGAAGACGGAGTCCACATCGTCACGGCTCACGACCCGGCGGAAATCGCTTTCGACATCAATAGCGACGTCTACCCCGCTGCGGCGGTAGAGGTCCCGAAGAAAGGCCGCACCCTCGGCGGCACGCGCGGCATTCGTGTCACAGAGCACTCGAATGATAATGCCGGTTTCCTCGCGGAGCTCGACCGCCCGTGCTCCGAGCACGTAGACGCCGCGCTCGCCGGCACCGATTATCCCGACCCGTATCTGCTCACCCTGTGTATCGTTCATGTGTTCTGAGTCCTTCATTCCCATGTCGGCTCCTCGGGGCTTCGCGCGTCCTGGCGGTTCACCCGGGAACCCTGCGGCCTCGGAACGGCTCCCGCGCGAAGCGGATCATCGGTGCGCGCCATCCAGGCATCGAGCCGGGCCGAGAGGTCGTCATAGACGTGGCGGTAGGCCGGCTCCCCGGAGAAATCCATACGCTCGGTGGGGTCGATGAGCACATCAACGAGCTGCTCACCGGGCCGGGCGATCTCGAAGCAGCCGGCCTCGCCCATAACGGTCTTCGGTGGGGAGTCGTCGACGTTCGCCGGCAGCGGCGCCGCGGCCTCGCCGTAACGCCGGATGAGCTTGTAACGCTCGGTGCGAACCGCTCGGGCCGGCTCGTAATTGGCGTGATAGTTCGTCTCGGCGAAGACCTCGTCCCTGACCGCGGCGGCTTCCCCGCTCAGCAGCGGAAGAAGCGAGCGCCCCTCGGTGGGCCGCGGCGTTGCGACTCCGGCGAGCTCACACATAGTCGGATAGAGATCGAGCTGAGAAACGAGGGCCTGCTCAACCCTGCCGTCATCGGCGATCTCCGGTACGTGGAGCATGAGGCTCACGCCGATACCGCCGTCCTGCAGCGTGCCCTTCATCTCGGGAAACGCCGGCCCGTGGTCCGTCGTAAGCAGAATGACGGTGTCGTTCCACAGGTCCGCCTCGGTCACCGCATCGAGAACGATACCCACCACCTCGTTCACTGCGTCGAGCGCGGAGAGAAAGCGCTCCATGTCGTATCGCGTCGCCGGAGTGTCGGCAACGACGGCGGGCGGCCGCCGGTGCGCGCGCTCGGGCGCAGCGGGGTCGAGCTGCGGATACGGGCGGTGCGTCGTCAGGAGCCCGAAGGACAGGAAGAACGGGCGATCACGGGATTCCCCGAGAAACTCGGCGACCCGATGCGCGTTTGCCCGGTCCCACTCGTGCGGGAGGAGGCCCGCGTGCGTGAAGTAATCGACCGGCCCGTCGAGGACTCGCTCATACCCGATCTCCCTCTTATCGGGGGCCACATGCTGCACACCGCAGAGAACGGTCTCCCAGCCCGCACCGGCAAGCACCCGGGCCGGGTGTCGCGAGTAGTCGTTGATTCGAAAGCCGCGGTGCGCCAGACCGGTCATGCCGTTCTCGTGCGGCGGCATGCCGGTGAGCAGGGCCGATCGGCTCGGCGAGCAGGTCGGCGCGGCGGAAAACGCGTTTCGGAAGGTCACCGCGGATGCGGCAAGGCGTTCCACGTTGGGCAGCGGCCGCGGGCTCTGTGCCGGATCGAGGAAGCGACCGGAGTCATGGGTGTGCAGGTAAAGGACGTTCAATCGGAACCTCCGCGTATTACAAACGTTTGCATTTCAGCCCACATCAACACGCCTGGGAAGAGTTATACCACGGGTTCCGACGACCATACAAGGCGCAGCGGAGAGGAAACCCGGGAAACTGCACACCGAACACGCCGAAATTGGAGGTATTCGCACCATAACGGACGCTCGCGGCGTGTACTGAACGGCGCAGATTCGTTGTTGACAGTCAGTGAACACGATGCTACAGTATCGTTGGTGCAAACGTATGCAAAAGCGGCTGACGATCCGTGACATAGCGAGAATTGCCGAGGTGAGCCCCTCGACCGTGTCGCGAAGCCTCAACGACAGCCGTCTCGTCTCCGTGGAGACGAAGGCTCGTATCCGGGAGATTGCCGAGCGCGGCAACTTCTCGTTCAATGCGACCGCCCGGAGCCTCGTCACCCGACGCACCGGCATCATCGGCCTCATTTGTCCGGACTCCTTCGATGAGTACCAGTACTCGCTGCACCTCACCCTGCTCATAAACCAGATTCGGCGTACGCTCGAAACCGCGGATCTCGATCTGATCGTGAAGTTCCGCTATGACGCAAACGGGGAGAACAGCATTCGGCACCTGCTCAACAGCCGGAAGGTCGACGGGCTGATCGTCATCAACCCCGACATCACGAGGGACGAAGTGGCGTTTATCCACGACCAACGCATTCCGGTCGTGTTCGTGCAGGCAATCCCCCCGCATATCGAGCTCTCTCCGGAGAATTACATCTTCGCCGACCATGTCGCCGGCGGGACAATCGCCACCAACCATCTCATGCGCCTCGGACACGAGCGAATTCTCTGCTTCACCGTCGACACTCAGGAAGGCTCCTTCGGCGAGCGCACCGACGGGTATCGCCAGGCTCTGCGCGATCATGATCTTCCGGTCGACGAGGCACTCATCATCACCGGAGACGGCACCTTCGAGTTCGGCTACCAGTTCGTGATAGACAACGCGGACCGCTTTCGGGACGGCATTACCGCCGTATTCTCGCAGACCGATATCATGGCCCTCGGCGCCATAGAGGGTCTGTGGGACAGCGGGCTGCAGGTTCCGCGTGATGTGGCGATCGTCTCCTACGACGATATCGGCTTTGGAAAGGATTTTCGCCCCCGACTGACGACGGTGCATCAGCCGCGTGATCGACTGGCCGTCGCGGCATGCAAGCGCCTCGAGGAGATGCTGCGCGGGCAGCCGGCGAATCCGCCGGGGACGCGGTCCGCCCCGCAGGCCGGGGCCGGGGTCTCCGGGGCCGGGGATTCCGCGGCCGGGGATTCCGGGGCCGGG
>CAZWNS010000019.1:10414-28098 GCA_964635245.1 uncultured Spirochaetaceae bacterium | reverse complement strand
CGGGGCCGGGGTCTCCGGGGCCGGGGATTCCGCGGCCGGGGATTCCGGGGCCGGGGCGGAGGCACCGATCATGCAACGGCGGGTGCAGCCCTACCTCGTTGTTCGTGAGTCCTGCGGCGCGGAACGTCGTGAACATGCCGGCGGGCGGAAGACCATATGATCTGTGAGGATGCAACGTTCGCGGGTGCAAACGATTGCATAACGCCAGAGGGTTCCGGGGCAATCCGAAGCCGCCCGAGGGAGCCCGGAAGAAGGAGGTGCGACAAAGCAAACAGCGGTGTTTCTATCGGGTATCCGATCGCCATGTGGTCGACATTGTGCCGACGCGCGTGGGAGTTGAATCCATAAGGAGGGTTACACATGGAAGGAAAGAAGCTGATTCTGTCTCTGGTTCTGGTGGTCGCCGTTGCGGCCATGGGTCTTGCCGGCGGACAGTCGGAGGAAGCGGACGAAGGGGCCGAGGGAGCTGAAGCTCAACAGGAAGTGGTTGAGCTCGACATCGTACAGAGCAAGACCGTCATTGCCGAGCAGTTCGAGGAGCTCGCGGCCGAGTTCGAGGCGGCCAACCCGAACGTGAGAGTCAACGTCGAGACCATCGGCGGAAGTGCCGACTGGCAGACCATCCTCAAGAGCCGGTTTGCCGCCGGCGAGGGCCCGGACGTGTACAATATCGAAGGACCCTCGCAGTACGAGCTGTGGAGCGAGAACATCGCCGATCTCAGCGGTGAGCCCTTCACCGAGGAGGCCGTCGCCTCCGCGCTGGAGCCCCTGAACATCAACGGGAATCAGTACGGCGCGCCGGTAAACTTCGAGGGCTACGGCTACATCTACAACAAGGAAATCTTCGAGGATGCAGGCATCGATGAGCTTCCCACTACCTTTTCGGAACTCGAAGAGGTCGCACAACAGCTCGAGGACGAGGGCTACACCGCCTTCTCCACCGGCTACGGCACCTGGTGGGTAATCGGCATGCACATGCTCAACGTCGCCTTCGCGCAGCAGGATGATCCCCAGCAGTTTATGGAGGACCTCACCAGCGGAGATGCTTCCATGGCCGACAACGACATCTTCAAGGATCTGCAGGATCTCGTTGACCTGACGGTGGAATACGGCGAGAACAATCCGCTCGCCACCGACCACAACCAGCAGGTACAGATGCTCGCCAACGGTGACGTCGCGATGATCCAGCAGGGTGTCTGGAAGGAAGTAGCGCTCTACGAGGCGAATGCCGACCTGGACATCGGACTCATTCCGCTGCTGATCAACGACGATCCTGAGATGGACCGTGTTCCCGTCGGCGTGCCGTGGTATTTCGTGGTAAATGCCCAGGCCGGTGAGGCCGAGCAAGAGGCCGGCAAGGAGTTCATCGACTTCATGATGGTCAGCGACACGGGTCAGCGCTATGCCGTCGAAGAGTTCGGCTACATCCCCGCCTACACGGGCGTATCCTCGGAAGGACTCGGGGGCGTCGGAAAGGGCATTCTCGCGTACACCGAGGAGGACAGGACCGTCCCGTGGGTGTTCGGCCAGTGGCCCGACGGCTTCGCGCAGCAGGTCGCGTTCAACAACCTGCAGGCCTACGTCGGCGGACAGCAGAGCTGGGACGAAACGCTCGAGGCGCTCGACGAGGGCTGGCGGGACCGCGCTGAGTAGGATGCGGCCCGCCGTCGTTGATAGGTGAACTGAATCGGGGACCGGCGCACGCCGGTCCCCACCTCACGTTGCAGGACTATTCATGGAGCGAAGACAGTTACGTGCCATCAGAACCGATCTCCTCTTCATTGCCCCCGGATTCATCTTCTTCGCCGGCATCGTGCTCATTTCCTTCGTGCTGGGAATCTATTATTCCTTCACGGAGTGGAACGGTGTCGACGCGGAAGCCATATGGATCGGGCTGGACAACTATCGGGAGATCTTCTCCGGCGACAAGCAGGTGCGGGTGTCCGCCTGGTTTACTACGAGATTCACGGTGGTGTCGGTGGTGTCGGCGAACCTTCTCGCATTCGCGCTGGCACTGGCTCTAACCCGCGCACTGAAAACCGATAACATCCTCCGTACGGTGATATTCCTCCCGAACATCATCGGCGGGATCATCCTCGGGTTCATCTGGCGCTTCATCTTCGTCAACAGCTTTTCGACCATCGGCGAGCTCACGGGAATCGGCTTCTTCGCGGCGCCGTGGCTCGGAACGCCGCAAACCGGATTCTGGGGCTCGGTCATTGTCTTCCTGTGGCAGCGCACGGGCTACCTCATGGTGATCTATGTCGCCGCCCTCGTCGGCATCAATGAAGACCTTCTCGAGGCGGCGCGGATCGACGGGGCGACGTCGGTACAGATGCTCAGGCGCATCATCATTCCGCTGGTCATACCCGCGGTCACGGTGTGCACATTCCTGGCACTTTCGTGGACCACCAAGATGTTCGACGTGATCTACGCCCTCACCCAGGGCGGCCCCTTCGGGTCGACCGAAACCTTCGCGATGAACATCTACTATGAAGCGTTCTCGTCCAACAACTACGGGTTGGGGTCGGCCAAGGCGATTATCTTCTTCCTCGTCGTCGGCATTATCTCCACGGCGCAGGTTCTTGTCACAAAGCGATGGGAGGTGGAAGGATGAGCCGGGAGCAGTACTTCCCTCGTCTGTTCTTTGTCGAGATCGCGGTGATCATCGTCGCGCTCATCTTCCTCTCGCCGTTCTATCTGGTCGTGGCCAATTCGGTGAAGCCGTTCGGCGCGATCATACAGAACGCCGCCGCCTTTCCCGAGACGTTCCACTACGAAAACTATATTCGCGCGTGGCAGCAGGTACGCTTTCCCACCGTGCTGATGAACTCGGTGATCGTGTCGACCTTCAGTATTGCCGGCATGGTAATGCTCGGGTCGATGGCTGCGTGGCGCATGGTACGCCGCCCCCACCTGGCGAGTCGGGTCATATTCATACTCTTCGTGGCGGCCATGGTGATTCCGTTTCAATCCGTGATGATTCCGATGGTCAAGGTTGCGAACGTGCTCGGCATCATCAATTCCCGGGTCGGCGTCATCATCATCTACTTCGGCTTCGGCATGCCCCTGACGGTGTTTCTCCTGCACGGCTTCGTAAAGGGTGTACCGAAAGAGCTCGAGGAGTCCGCCTATATCGACGGGTGCACGGTGTGGCAGAGCTTCTTCCGCATCGTGCTTCCGATGATGCGGGTCATGATCGTTACGGTGATCATTCTGCAGGCGTTGTGGATCTGGAATGACTTCCTGCTGCCCGCGCTCGTGCTCTTCAGCCGGCATCTGCACACCATTCCGCTCGGCATCTTCAGGTTCTTCGGGCAACACATGGACCGCTGGGACTCGGCCCTCGCCACGCTCACCATGGGGATGCTCCCGGTCATCGTGCTGTTCCTGTTTCTGCAGAAGTACATCATCCGCGGCGTGGCCGCGGGGTCGATAAAGGGATAGAGCGCGAGGTATATAGCAGCGTGTTGGTGGAGACAGGCGCAAGTCCCGCCGGCACACATTCTTATTCGCAAACGGTTCTTCCCGACATCGTTGGACAGCTCTGATCACGCAAAGCTCCCCATCATTCAATGACTTATTTGATCCTCACCAACACGCTTCTTGATACCTCAGATAGAGCGAACACCGCCGGCCCGGCGGGCCGCCCCCGCCCGGCGGCGACCCGCCACGATTGTTCGTTTGACATATGAACTAACCTGGCATACCATGGGTTGCAGAGAACGCGGCCATGCGAGCAACCGATATCCGATCCGCCAACCAGCTCGATCTCATCCGCTACATTCGCCGGCACGCCCCGGTTTCCCAGTCCACACTCGCGGACGCGAGCGACCTCCGTCCCTCGACGGTGTCGACGCTGATGCGGCCGCTGAAGGCGGCCCGCATGGTGGAAGTCGTCGGCCGCGGTCATTCCGGCACGGTCGGCGGCAAGCGGCCGGAGCTCATCGCCCTCAACGGCGCCCATGCGACCTTCGCCGGTGTCTACGTGCGCGAGAGCGAAATCGATGTCTACGTGATGGATTACGACGGGCGCCGGACATACCGGGAAACCCTCCCGGTACCCACGCCGAGCGGCGATACAACCGGTGAGACCGTGGTGGAGCTCATTGCCGAGCGGGTGCTCGCTCTTGCCTCCGAGCAGCATCATTTCGCCGGCACGGGCGTGGCGGTATCCTCAGTGGTGCCGGCGCGCGGTGATATCGAGGCATCGGCGGGCTTCTCCTGGTCGCTGCCGGACTTTCGCGAGCGCATCGCCTCCCGTATCGGCATCGACACCACGCTGATCGTGGAAAACAATGCAAACTGTGCCGCGGTATATGCCGAGCAACTTCTGGAGAGGCGATACGAGAGCATGCTGGCCGTATTCGCGGATCCGCGGGCGCGAACCGTCGGCGCCGGTATTCTTATCGACGGTCGTCTCTATCGCGGCGCGCGCGGGGCGGCGGGAGAGCTGTGGGACCCGCATCCGCCCTGCGCGGATACCGGCAATCTGTGGACCGGCCCTGAGGGATTCGCCCGGCGGGTTGCCCACCATATCGAGAGCACGAGGACGGTCCTCGACCCCGAGGCGACCGTCCTCGTCGTCGGGGGTCACGGACCCCAGGATCTCGGGGAGCGGGTCCGCCGCATCCTCCGCGGTGCGGGCGGCAGACCGGACGACGGCGCAGACATCGAGTGCCTCACCGACAGCCGCGCCCCGGTTGCCGGCGCGTGCCTCCTTGCCGCACGCGACTATGAAGAACGATTCGTACAGGGGGGTGTATGAAAGGAAACGCGATCATCGGCCAGTCGGGCGGTCCGACCGCGGTCATCAACGCAAGCCTTGCCGGCGCGATCGCGGCGGCCGCCGGCAGCGCGCGGATCGGGCGCATCTACGGCATGCGCTACGGAATCCGCGGCTTGCTCGACGACCACATCATCGACCTTTCGTCGCTGGGCGCAGACCGTCTGGCGCGGCTTGCGCGCACCCCCTCCTCGGCACTCGGCTCCACCCGCTACAAGCTCGCCGACGATGATCTCCCGGCGGTGCTCGAGGCGCTGCGAGCCCGCGATATCCGCTACTTCTTCCTCATCGGGGGCAACGATACGATGGACACGATCCATCGCGTCGAGGCCTACTGCCGCGAAGACGGATACGAACTGCGCGGCGTGGGAATCCCGAAGACCGTCGACAACGACCTCTACGGGACCGATCACACGCCCGGCTTTCCCTCCGCCGCCCGCGACATCGCGCTCTCCGTGCAGCAGGCCGCACGCCTCGCCCGCGACATGCAGAAGGTCGACCAGTACGCGGTCTTTCAGGCGGTCGGACGGGATGCAGGATGGCTTGCCGCCGCTGCCGGTCTGGCCAAACGCAGCGACGCCGACGGCCCCCACCTCGTCTACATACCGGAGGTGCCGATCAGTCCCGAGGGATTCCTGGCCGACGTCACCCGTTGTGTAGAGGACTACGGTTACGCCTATGTCGTGTGCGGAGAGGGTGTCCTCTGGGAGGACGGTACGCCGGTCTCGGCGTCGAGGACCACCGACGCGTTCGCCAACATCGAGTTCGGGGCGATGGGAGGCTCGAGCGCTGCACTGAACCTGCATCGCCTCATCGCCGAGCACACCGGCTACCGCGGGGAGTTCCAGATTACCGAATCCCTTCCCATGTGCGCCGCAGACCGCGTGAGCGAGGTCGACCGACGCGAAGCGTACGATTGCGGCGGGGAGGCCGTACGCATTGCCACCGGCGGCGCATCGGGCGTCATGGTCACGATCGAGCGAACGGGCGAGGCTCCCTACGAGAGCGCGTTCGGCACCGCCGACCTGAGTACGGTCGCACGGCGGACCCATCGCATGCCGGATGCCTTTTACGACCCCGCCGGGCGCTTGCCCACCGACGCATTTCGCGCCTATGCCGCGCCCCTTGTCGGTGAGCTACCGGCCTACGAGACCCTCGATGATCTGCAGAGGGAACACAGGAGATCACGATGAACACACACGATGCTGTCTACCGCGAGTACGCCGTCGTTCGGGAAATGCTCGAGACCACCGAGGTCGTACGGGATCTGCCCGTCGGTCGCATACGGGAGCTCCCCGCGCCCGTCGGGGCCCGGAAGCCCGCCGGGGCCCGGGGGCCCGTCGGGTCCGACGCCTCCGTGAGAGACCCCGCGGAGACCGCCGCCCCATTTCCCGTCCAGACCGCCGCCCCATTTCTCGTCGGTGAGGGCTCATCACGCATATTCCCCGCCGGCCGCGCGGTCCATGCCGGTCTGCGCCGCGGCGACCGCATCGTTCCCCGCACCGAGAGCGCCCACGCGGCTGCGGAGCTCGAGCTCGGCGGGCGTACCGTCTACGTCGCGTCAAACAGCGGGAAGACGGCGGAGTGCGTGCACCTGATTCGGCGACTCAGGGAGAAGAACCACGAGGGCGGCATCGTCGGCATGGCGGCTGCGGGGGACTCGCCGGTTGCCGCCGAGAGTGACGATGCCTACATCCTCACCTGCGGCGCCGAACAGGCCGTTGCCGCGACCAAGTCCGTCGTGGAGCAGGCGTTGGTCTACGACATCGTGTTCCGGCTCGCCGCGGGACTCCCGCTTCCCGACCTCGACCGACTGTCGACGGATATGGCCGCCGCCCTCGACGCGAGCGTTCCCGTGGAGGTGACGCGGCGCATCAGCGCGGCGCCGACCCTCTATTTCGCCGGGCGAAGCGACGGCGTCGCCGAAGAGCTCGCCCTCAAGGCGAACGAGATCGTGCGGGCCCGCTCGGACTTTCTCCCCGGCACCTACGCGGTGCATGGGATCGAGGAGGTCATGGATCCCGCCGACGTCCTCATCTGGATCGATCCGCCGCGGCAGTACGAGGCGAAGTTCCGCGAGGTACTACAGGAGGGCGTCGGGCTCGCGATTGTGGCGATTGCCGCGCGCGAGACGTCCTTTCCCACTATTCGCATCCCCGCGGCGGCCGAACCCGACACGGCGGCCTATCTCGAGCTCGCCGCAGGCTGGAACCTTCTTATCGAAGCGGGAGTGTCGCGCGGCATAAACATCGACAAGCCCGAGCGCGCACGAAAAGTCGGGAATGAGTTCAGCGGAGACGTTTCATGACGATTCGAGCACGAAACGAGGACGGAGGCGAGGGAGGTGCCCGGGTGGTCACGCAGACCAGCATCGCGGCCGCATTCGCCGCCGGGGACGGCGGCGCCGCCGACCTCGATCGTGAGCGGTGGCTGTTTTTGACGCCCCATGACGACGATGTCGTACTCGGTGCCGGCATGCTCCTCGAGGAGGCGACTCGTACAGGCATCCGCACAACGGTCTGCGTGGTAACCGACGGGAGGATGGGCTATTGTCGCCCCGAACAGCGCGACGATATCATCGCAATCCGCCGGGCGGAAACCGAGCGCGCTATGGAGCTCCTCGGCGGGCCCGCGATACGACGCCTCGATTATCCCGACTGCGACCTCCCGAATCACGCGGGCCGACGGCGGATCGCGGGGGGTGCCGAGGGGATTTCCGACGGCGCCTCCACCGGTGCGGCCGTCGATTACCCCGACCCCCGCGGAGGTCACACCGGGCTGCAGAACTCCTTCACCGCCCTGCTTCGGGACCTCCGCCCGACGCGCGTCTTCGTTCCGACCGGCGCGGACTACCATCCGGACCACCAGATTGTTCACCGGGAGCTCCTCATCTCCCTGTTCCACGCGACCGGCGCCATCTGGCCGGAGCTCGGCGCACCGTTGCCGGCGCCGCCACAGCTGTACGAGACGGCAATCTACTGCGACTTTCCCGCGCCGCCCACGCTGCAGATACAGGGCAGTCCCGAGGCATTCGAACGCAAGCTCGGCGCGGTCATCGCCTTTGCCTCTCAGGAGCAGATCGCCGCGATCGTCGACGGCGTTCGCAGCGCCGGGCCCTTCGAGTACGTCCGCGCGGTCCCGTTCAGTCTGTACGACTCGCGCCGCTACGCGAAGCTCTTCGGCGGCGATGGGGCAACATGAGGTTTGAGGTCACGGCGCAAACGGTAGAGGGCGTGGAGACAGTGTGCCTGCGGGACACCGAAAGCGGGGCCGCGGCTCACATTCTTCCGCAGCTCGGCGGCACGGTGTGGCGACTCGCGCTCGGCGCCGCGATCCTCGAGTCCGACAGGCCCGGCGAGCTCGAGGCGAACCCGGGCTTTCGCGGTCGCCTGCTCCTCCCCTTCAACGACCGCATTCCCGCCGGGCACTACCGCTTTGATGGACGAGAGTACGAATTGCCCGTAAACGATGCGGCGTCCGGGTGCGCCGTTCACGGGCTGGTCTACGACAGGCCCTTCACCGCGGACACCCGCTGCGCCGACGACTCGCACGCATTCCTCGAGCTCTCCTACCGCATAGCGCCGGGGAGCTTCCCGGGCTATCCCTTCGCCCTTCGGATAATCGCGGGCTACCGCCTGGACTCCGACCGCTTCGAGCTCAGCCTCGCTGCGATGAACGAGGGAGAGGAAGCCGCCCCGATCACCATGGGCTGGCATCCTTACATCGCCACGCCCGGCGGGGTGGATGCCGCGCGCATGACCTGCCCCGCCGGACGCTTCGTCGAAGTCGATCGAGATCTCCTGCCGACCGGCGCGCTTCCCTCCGTAACCGGTGGTCGGCTGGACTTTGCGACCCCCCGGCGCATCGGCGCCCGGCAGCTGGACATAGCCCTCGAGCGGATCGGTGGGGCGCCGGCAGAGGTGGTCCCCGCCGGTGAGCGCCGACCCGGCGCGGTGCGGGCCGCGACGGCACGGACCGTCGTCGAGCGCGGCGAGGACGCCGTCATTCTCGAGCAGGGTCTGCCGCCGTTTCGCTACACCCAGCTCTACATTCCGCCGCAGCGGACCTCCATTGCCGTGGAGCCGGTGAGCGGTGCAACCGACGCCTTCAACCGGCCGGAGCTCGGCCTCCGGCGGCTCGCCCCCGGCGAAGGAATCGAGGGACGGGTGGCCGTACGTCGTGAGCGCGCGGGCCGGCCCGACGGGTGAGGCGGCTACGCGAGTCCCGTGGTGTGAAAGCGCACCACCATGTGTACGACGGACCTCGCGTCGGCGACGTTCTCGATGTCGTGCTCGATATCACACTGGTAACGGATGAAATCCCCCGCCCGCAGGTCCTCGACCCGCTCCCCGACGCGCACCCGAATGTGACCCTCGATGACCGTGAGGAACTCCTCCGTACGCGGGAAATGCGGCCTGCTCCGCAGCTCTCCTCCCGGCGAGAAGGTCAACAGATACATTTCGAGATCCTCTACGAGGCTCAGGGGGGTGAGAACCTTCATGTGCAGCCCCTCCTCGTCGGTGTCGAGGACGGGGATGTCGTCGTGGCGCGTGAGGTGGAATTGACGAACCGGCTCGCGGCTTCCGGCGAGCAACTCGTTTATGTCCACATCGAGTCCCCGCGCGATCTTCCACACCATGGCAACCGTCGGATTCACCTTGTCGGACTCGATCTGCGACAGCATCGCCTTCGACACGCCGCTGCGCTCGGCAAGCACGTTGAGGGTGAGTCCCTGCTTCGTACGCCGCGCTCTGATATTGGCACCGATCAGCGGCGGTTGCGAGGTCTGTTCCATGCTCGTCCTCCGGGGCGGCCACGGTTCGTTTGACATATCGAACCTGTGCGGCTATCCTGTACACTATAGTGAACTGATTTCACTATAATGATACGGGGACCCCGGCGCTTTGTCAAAAGGGAAGCAGATGAAACGGGTACTGATAACCGGTGCGCTCGGCCAGCTCGGGAGCGAGCTCGGCACCGCTCTCCGGGACCGGCTCGGAACCGACAACGTCGTGCTCTCCGACATCCGTACGGACATCAACCGCGATCTCATCGAGTCGGGGCCGTTCGAGTGCCTCAACGCAGTGGACGGCAGTCGGCTGGCGGAAGTCGTGCGGCGCTACAAGATCGACACCGTCTATCACCTCGCCGCATTGCTTTCGGCCACCGCGGAGGCACGTCCCCAGGAGGCATGGGACCTGAACATGGGCGGCCTCATGGCGGTTCTCGAGGTTGCCCGTGAGCGAGGGCTCGCCGTCTTCACCCCGAGCTCCATCGGCTCCTTCGGTCCGAGCACCCCGAAGGACTGGACCGCTCAGGACACCCTGCAGCGGCCCACCTCGATGTACGGTGTGACGAAGGTTGCAGGCGAGCTTCTCTGTGACTACTACTTCCACAAGTACGGCGTCGACGCGCGGGGGGTGCGCTACCCGGGCCTCATCTCCTACAAGACCCAGCCGGGCGGCGGCACCACCGACTACGCGGTGGAGATCTTCTACGCCGCCGTCGAGCGCGGCCGCTACACGTGCTTCCTCAAGGGCGACACCTACCTCGATATGATGTACATGCCCGACGCGGTAAAGGCGGCCATCGATATCATGGAGGCGGAGCCCGAGCATCTGCGCCACCGCAACGCCTTTAACGTGACCGCGATGAGCTTCTCGCCGGAGGAGCTTGCCGGCTATATCCGCGCCCTCATGCCGAGCTTCGAGATCACCTACAAGGTCGACCCGATCCGGCAGGCGATCGCCGACTCCTGGCCGAACCGCATGGAGGATTATGCGGCCCGCGTCGAATGGGGCTGGGCACCGCAATACGATATCGAGCGTATGACCGCGGATATGCTCGAGAGAATACGGGAGAAATCCAATGTCAAAGAACATGCTCGATGACATCACCACGACGATC
The DNA here is from genome assembly GCA_964635245.1 of uncultured Spirochaetaceae bacterium. GTDB lineage: Bacteria > Spirochaetota > Spirochaetia > DSM-27196 > PWMO01 > JAAAOH01. The sequence continues at coordinate 17,405 of CAZWNS010000019.1, read as the reverse complement.
GAAGGGCTGCGCGATCAGGGGCTCTACAAGAGCGAGCGCGTGCTCACCGGGCCGCAGCAGGCGCATATTCGGGTTGCCGATGCCGACGCCCCGGCGGACGCGGCCCCGGCGGACGCGGCCCGGGCCGACGCCGGCCGTGAGGTGATCAACTTCTGCGCGAACAACTACCTCGGCCTCTCCAACCACCCCGAGATCATTGCTGCCGCCTCCCGGGCAATGGAGAGCCGCGGCTACGGCCTGTCCTCGGTGCGCTTCATCTGCGGCACCCAGGACATTCACAAAGCGCTCGAGCGCGAGCTCAGCCGCTTTCTGGGGACGGAGGACAGCATCCTCTACGCCGCCGCCTTCGATGCCAACGGAGGCGTCTTCGAGCCGCTGCTCGGCCCCGAGGACGCCATCATCTCCGACGAGCTCAACCACGCCTCCATCATCGACGGGGTGAGACTCTGCAAGGCCGCGCGCTACCGCTACAAACACGCCGACATGGCCTCTCTCGAGGAGCAGCTGCAGGCGGCCCGCGAAGCGCGCTACCGCATCATCGCCACCGACGGTGTGTTCTCGATGGACGGTGACATCGCGCCGCTTCCCGGGATCGTGGAGCTCGCCGAGCGCTACGACGCCCTCACCATGATCGACGACTGCCACGCCACCGGCTACCTCGGCCCGACCGGGCGCGGCACGGCCGAGTACTACGGGCTCGAGGGAAAGATCGATATCATAACGACGACGTTCGGGAAGGCACTCGGCGGGGCATCGGGCGGGTGCACGAGCGGCCGCGGCGACATCATCGAGCTCCTGCGGCAGCGGTCACGGCCGTACCTCTTCTCCAACACGCTCGCCCCGGCAATCGTCGGAGGCACGCGCCGCGCCCTCGAGCTCATCGGCGAGGACACGTCGCTCAAGGAGCGCCTCGAGCGCAACGTGGCGCGCTTCAAGGCGGCCATATCGCAGGTCGGGCTCGACGTACTCGACCGGCCCACGGCCATCGTGCCGGTCATGATCTATGACGAGCCGACGGCGGTGAAGATGGCCGACCGCCTGCTCGAAAAGGGAATCTACGTGATCGGGTTCACCTATCCCGTGGTGCCGAAAGGAACGGCCCGCATCCGCGTGCAGCTCTCCGCTGCGCACAGCGACGCCGATATCGATCGAGCGGTGGCAGCCTTCGAAGAGTCCGCGCGGGAGCTCGAGCTACTCTGAGGATTGCAGGTTGCCGACGGCCTTCACGACGACCGTACGCGGCAGCAGGCGGGACGCGAGCGCGCCGAGCCGGTTCGAGAAGCCGGGTACGGCCACGCGCTTTCCGCGCATGAGCGCCCGGTACCCGTACTCGGCAACCGTCCGGGAGCTCATCGTGCCGAACTTCAGAAGCTTCGAGCCTTCCATGCCTGCCCGCTCCTGAAAGCCGGAGCTCGTGGGCCCCGGACACAGCGCGGTGACGGTCACTCCCGTTCCCGAGAGCTCGCTCGCGACGGCCTCCGAGAAGTGCAGCACGAAGGCCTTCGTGGCGAAGTACCCTGCCATGAGGGGGCCGGGCTGGAACGCGGCAGTCGAGGCGACGTTTAACACCCGCCCACCGCCCCGCTCCACCATGCCGGGTAGCAGCAGATGGGTGAGGTGGGTGAGCGCGGTGACGTTCACCTGGATCATATCGAGCTCACGCCGGCGATCACTGTGGAGGAAGGGGCCGTAGTTCGCGAAGCCCGCGTTGTTCACGAGCACGTCGACCGTGATGCCGGCCTCCGCCACGGTCCGCACAACTTCCTCCGGCGCTTCCGGGCGGGAGAGGTCCGCGGGTATCACGGTGACGCCGTGCCCGTGTTGCTTGCGCAGTTCCGCGGCGAGCGCCTCGAGCGTGTCCGCGCTGCGGGCAACAAGCACGAGGTCGAAGCCCTCCTCCGCAAGCTTCCGTGCGAGCTCGAGTCCGATGCCGCTGGAGGCGCCGGTTACGAGCGCCGTCCGCAGTGTGTGTGTGTCGTTCATCACCTGGGTGATGTACCCGACCTCGCGCGCTTTTGCAACCCCCGTCGGCGCCCCGCCGCCGCGCCGCCCCGCCGCCCACCCGGCGGCCGGCGGCCGGCGGCCGAAAAAGTGTCGACCGCTTCACCGGGGACGGCTGCCGGCGCGACGAGTGCGTGACGCTGCAGGGATGCTGGGATGAGGTCGACTCAGTAGCCCTGAACTACAAGGCCGCCTATCCGCGCGAAACGCGTGGTGTCCCGGGTAAGGAGCGGGAGGGAGTGTGCCTTCGCGGTAATGCCGATCAGCAGGTCCATGGTCGGAATGGGCGTTCCGGCGGAGATAAGTGACGCGGCGGCTTCCCCGTAGAGTACCGGAAACCCGGCATCCGGGTAGAGCACGGTGAGGCGCCGCAGCAGATGCTCGTAGCGCGCCTGCTCCTCCGCAGGCCGCGCGGCAAGGCGAACTCCCGTTTCGAGCTCGCAGAGAGAGAAGAACGATATGTAAACTCGTGTCTCGCCGAGCGATCGGACCGCATCCGTGGCGGGTCCGTCCGTCTCGTGAGCAGTTTCCCGGAGCAAGTCCACGCAGACCGTGGTATCAAGAACCATAGGTGTCGGTTCGCTCGGCGGCGATGAGATCGCGTTCGCGCCGGGCAACAACCCGATCGATGTCGTCGAGCATCGCCTCTCCGACGGCATGCTCGTCGAGGTGTGCGATCAGCGCGCTCGCGGTGTTGCCGGCCGGGCCGAGCGTGTTCTTGATGACGGTACTGAACGACTCGTTTCCGCGTCGCGCCCGCGCGAGTATCTCGTAGGCCTCAGTATCAATGGTTATTGTTTTGACGGCCACACCTGTCCCCTCTGGAGAATAAGTGTATGCTACGTGTACTTGCCGTTAGATGATTCCGTCAACCGTGCGTTGGACCGCCGCATATCGTGCATTTTGAGTCGGAACTCACCGGTACATAATCTTGACAAACGGCGGCAGCCGGACCACAATGGCAGGTGTTGCATTATACTAACGATGGTTCAAATGATGGCACGGAAAGCTACCGCCCGACCGAGACGGTGCTCAAGGCGTTCCGGATACTCGAGTTTATCAGCGCCCACCGCTCCGTCAAGCCGGCGGCCATCACCCGGTGTCTCGGGCTTTCCCGCACCAACGTGCATCGGCTGCTCGCAACCCTCATGCACGTCGGGTACGTCACCAAGGACGCCGAACGCGGATACCGGCTGAGCTTCAAGGTCTTCAGGCTCGGCAGCCGCGTTCCCCTGAGCCGGGACCTGCGTGACGTGGCTCGTCCGGTGATGGCGGATCTCATGCGCACCGCCAACGAAAACGTCTACCTCACCGTGCCGTACGGCCACATGGTCATCGCCATTGAAGAGGTCAAAAGCGCCAATCCGCTGTCCCTCAACCCGGACGTCACCTACTCCTACCCCATTCACGCCTGCGCATCCGGGAAGAACTTTCTCTCGGCCATGAGCGAAGACACCCGCCGCCGCACCCTGCGCGAAAGCCCGCTCGAGAAACTGACGGGCAACACGATTACCGGGATGGACGAGATGGAGCGCGAGATCGCGCGGGCCCGTGAGCAGGGCTATGCGACCGAGCTCGCGGAGTTCAGCGACGACCTCAACAGCTACGCCGCGCCGATCTTCGACTACCGCGGCAGGATGGTCGCCAACATCTCGATCTCCGGCCCCTCACTGCGCGCCACCAAAGAACGGCTCGACGGGCTCGTCGACGCGCTACGCGAGGCGGCCGACTCCATATCGCAGCAGCTCGGGAAGATGGATGATCACCAGTGAACCGATGATCGGGCTTCGCACAACCACGTAAAGGGAGGCATCATGCCGGTTTTCGACGTTTCGGAGTACAGAGAACGGATCACGCGCACGAAGACATCAATGCAGGAGCGGGGGATCGATGTTCTCATCGTCAGCCAGCCCGCGAACATGAACTACCTCACCGGCTACGACGGGTGGAGTTTCTACGTGCACCAGGCGGTCGTGGTCGCCCTCGATCAGGATGAGCCGATGTGGCTCGGTCGCGGCATGGACGCAAACGGCGCGCGGCTGACGACCTTTCTCTCCGCCGACAATATCCGCGAGTACGCCGACGACTACGTGCAGTCGCCGACGAAACACCCGATGCACTTTGTCGCCGATGTGCTCAAGGAGAAGGGATGGGACAAACAGCGTGTGGGCGTGGAGATGGACCAGTTCCATTTCACCCATCGCAACTACGTCGAGCTGGAGACGTCGCTTCCGCATGCAACCTTCATCGACGCCAATGCCCTCGTGAACTGGGTGCGGGTTGTCAAGTCGGAGGCCGAGATCACCTTCCTCAAGCGGGCCGGCACGATCGCCGAGCGCGTCATGGACACAGCCGTACGCGAGATCAACGTCGGCGTGCGTGAGTGCGACGCGGCGGCCGAAATCGCGAAGGCGCAGTACCGCGGTACCGAGGAGCACGCGGGCGACTACCCCGCCATCGTGCCGCTCATGATGGCGGGCGAGGCGACCAGCACGCCGCATCTCACCTGGACCGAGCGCACGTACAAGGCCGACGAGGCGGTGCTGCTCGAGCTATGCGGTGTGTACCGCCACTATCATGCTCCGATCGCGCGGACGATATTCCTCGGCGCAGAGCCTCCGAAACTCATGAGAGACACCGCCGACGTCGTCCTCGAAGGACTCGCGAAGACACTCGAGTTCGTGGGGCCGGGCGTCACCGCCGAGCAGGTCGAAGAGGCCTGGCGAAAGGCCATCGCCCATTCGACGGTGGTCAAGGAATCGCGGCTCGGCTACTCCATCGGGGTCAACTATCCGCCCGACTGGGGCGAGCAGACCATCAGCCTTCGCCCCGGCGATACGACGGTACTCACCGAGAACATGGTCCTGCACCTCATCCCCGGCATCTGGTACGAGGAAGTGGGGTTCGAGGTCGACGCCACGGTCCGCATCACGCCGTCGGGCAACGAATCGCTGTATGACTATCCCATCAAACTGATAACGAAGTAACCATGGAGTGGTCCGAGCTTTCCCTCGCGCACGTATTCACCGCGGCACGGCGCATCGCCCCGCTGGTACGGCGCACGCCGCTCACCGAATCCCCGGCGCTCGCCGCCGAGGCGGGAGCGGCGGGGGTATACCTCAAGCTGGAGTCACTGCAGAACACCGGCGCGTTCAAGGTCCGCGGGGCCTCCAACCGCATTCTGAGCCTCTCCGAGGAGGAGCGCGCGCGGGGGGTCATCACCTTTTCCACGGGCAACCACGGCAAGGCGGTCTCCTACGTGGCGGGGCGGCTCGGGATTCCCTCGGTGGTCTGCGTCTCCGAGCATGTGCCGCCTTACCGCGTGGAGAAGATCCGGCAGTTCGGCGCCGAGGTCGTCGTCGCGGGCCGCTCACAGGATGAGGCCGAGCTCGCGTACGAGCGCATCAAGGCCGATCGCGGGATGGTTCCCGTGGTTCCCTTCGACGACCCGCACGTGATCGCCGGACAGGGCACGATCGGCCTCGAGATGATGAGCGACGAGCCGGCGCTCGACACCATCCTCGTACCGCTCTCCGGCGGCGGCCTCCTCGCCGGCGTAGCGCTCGCGACGAAGCTCATCAAGCCGGATATCAGGGTGGTGGGTGTTTCCATCTCGCAATCGCCCGCGATGCTTCGCAGCCTCGAGGCCGGAGAGCCCGTGGCGGTCGAAGAAAAGGACACGCTTGCGGACTCACTGCTCGGCGGCATCGGTGTGGACAATCGCTACACACTGCCCGTCATCGCTGAGTTCGTGGACGAGCATGTGCAGATCGACGAGCCGGAGATAGAGGCGGCAATGTACTACGCGACGGCGGAGCACAGCCTCGTAATCGAGGGCGGCGCCGCGGTCGGAATCGCCGCGCTGCAGTCGGGAAAGGTGGCGGCCGCGGGAGAGCGTGTCGGCATCGTGGTCAGCGGTTCGAGCGTCGAGCTTGCGCGGTATCTCGACGTGATACGAAAATTCGTGTGAAGGAGCAGAGAATGGTACGCGTTGTTCCCGAAAAAGAGCTTCTCGAGTATATCAAGCTGGATCTCGACGCGGTGGCCGAGATCGAGAAGGGCTTTGCCGAGTTGGACGCCGGGAAGGCTACGGTGCCGCCGATCATGATGATCCCGATTCCTCATCTGCAGGCCGAGGTCGACATCAAGGCCGCCTACATCGAAGGACTGGAGAGCCTTGCGGTGAAGGTTGCCTCCGGCTTTTTCATGAACCCGCGGAAAGGGCTCCCCTCTCAGAGCGGGCAGATGCTCCTCATAAGCGCTCACACGGGCTTTCTGCAGGCCGTACTCCTCGACAACGGCTACCTCACGCAGGTTCGCACCGGGGCGGCCGGAGCGGTGGCGGCAAAGTATCTCGCCCCGAAGTCCGCCGAACACGTCGGGGTCATCGGTGCCGGCGTGCAGGCTCGCTTCCAGATGCGTGCCCTCGCCCTCGTGCGCGACATCAAGACCATTCGCACGTTCAGCCTCGACGACGACGCCGTCCGAGACGCGTACGTTGAAGACATGAAGAACGAGCTCGGCATCGAGGTCCTCAAGGCGGCGTCGGTGGAGGAGGTCGTGAAGGAGAGCAGCATCGTCGTCACGACCACACCCTCACGAACGCCGTTTCTCAAGGCCGAATGGCTTCACCCGGGACTCCACCTCACGACCATGGGCTCTGATGCCGAGGAAAAGCAGGAAACGGAGGCCGACGTCGCCGCCGGCGTCGACATCCTCGCCTGCGACCTCAAGTCGCAGAGCTTTCGCCTCGGCGAGCTGCGCGCCGCGCGTGCCGCGGGCACGGTGCCCGATGACGGCGACATCGTGGAGATCGGGAGCTTCTGCCGCGGCGCTCACCCCGGCCGTACCGACGAGAGGCAGATCACGATGTGCGATCTGACGGGCGTCGGCGTGCAGGACACGATGATCGCGACGCGTGCGTACGCTATTGCGCAGGAGAAGGACCTGGGCTCACAGGTGGGGTGAGGCACTCTCGCACGGGCGCCGC
>CAZWNS010000019.1:0-10314 GCA_964635245.1 uncultured Spirochaetaceae bacterium | reverse complement strand
CGGGCGCCGCGTCGCGCGTGCGGTCAGGCCGGCCGGCTCACCACCGCGCGCCGGCCGACGGGGATCGAACCTTCAACCTTCCCGGGCGTCAGCCCCCGGTCGGTCCGGCCGGGGCGGCCAGCATATTGTCCGGCAGGAAGGTCGCAATCTCGGGGAATGCGATGATCAGGATCGTCGCCAGGATCAGTATGAGGATAAACGGCGGTGTCTGTCGAATGACCTCGAGATAGGGCCGCCTGAATATGAGTTGCGCGGTGAATATGTCGCACCCGAACGGCGGCGTCGCCGAACCGATGGCCGCCTGCAGGGTAACCAGCACACCGAGGAAGACCGGGTCGATGCCCGTGGCAATGACGTATGGTGCGAAAATCGGGCTGAAGACGTAGATCGCCACGATGGGATCCACGAACATACAGGCGATGAAGTAGGCAATGACCACCACGATGATGACCTCGAGCCTCGTCGGGTCCGTCCCCAGTATCAGCGGCATCACTTCCTGCGGTATCCTCATGAAGCTGATAAGCCAGCTGAACGCCTGGCCCGCACCCACCAGCACGAAGACCACGCCGGTGACGACACCGGTATCGAGGAGAACCTTGACCAGGTTCTTCCAGGTCATTGTCCGGTAGACCAGCGTTTCGAGAAACAGCGCGTAGAGCACGGCGGCTGCCGCGGCCTCGGTCGGGCTGAAGATACCGGTATAGATTCCGCCCACGATGATGACGGGGAAGCCGAGGACCGGGAACCCGTCTTTGAACGCCGTGATCCGTTCCTTCGTGGTTGCCTTCGGGGCGGTGCCGACCTTCTTGACCAGCGAGTACACGAACACGTAGACGGAGAACAGCACGAAGATCAGGAGTCCCGGCAGAATGCCCGCGAGAAACAGCTTTCCGACCGAGGTATTGGTGACAACTCCGTAGACGATGAACCCGATACTCGGCGGTATCAAGAGCGCGACGTCACTGGAGTTTATGATGAGCGCAAGCGTGAACGGGCTCTTGTAGCCCGCCTCGAGCAGCATGGGGCGCATCGTGCCGCCGATGGCCGCCACGGTTGCCTGCGTGGAGCCGGATACCGCCCCGAAGAGCGTACAGCTTGCGTTCGTGGTAATCGGGAGGCCGCCGGGAATGTGGCCCACCATGACCCGCACCATGTTGATGAGCCGCTTGGCGGCCTGGCCGGAGGTGAGAATGGCCGCGCCGAGTATGAACATCGGCACCGCCTGCAGGGCCGGAGGCGTCAGTCCGGTGAGCACCTGCTGCACAATGACGTTCATGTTGAACATCGGCATGTTGACTTCGAGCTGGAGCATCAGTGAGCCGAGGATGAGCACCATAAAGGGAAAGCCCATCAACAGCATCACGACCATACTTACCCACATGAGCGTCATGATTAATACACCTCGTCCTCGTATTCACTCTGCTGCTCGGGCGATTGCCAGACGTCCTCTTCCTTGATGTTTTTCAACACGGTGCGCACATACTGGATGCCGGCGGAGAAGAAGCCGACCGGCACAATCACCAGGGTGATCCAGTACGGCATGCGCAGGGCCTGTGTCGTCTGGTTCATATGCATGGCATTTATCATGTAGTTCCACGAGTGGTAAGCCATGAGAAACATCACGAAGGCGTTGATTGACGAGATGATGTAAATGAATACCTTCTCTACCTTCGGCGGCATCGAATCCAGAAACGCGCCCATGCGGATGTGGCGGGCTTTTCTGGCTGCGTAACTCACGCCCACGAACGTGGTAAAGATGATAAGAAACTCGGACAACTCCTCGGCGAAATAAATCGCCTGTAAGAAGGTGCGGGCAATCACGTTGCCGATCAGCAACATTGCGAGCAGCGCGGTGGAAATGCTCAGCGCGCCCACCTCGAACCAGTCCAACGCCAATGAAAACATCCGTGGAGTCGGTATCTTTTCAGTCTGGTCGTCACTCATGCGATTATGCTCTCCAGCTCTCCCCGATTCCAAACGGCGGCGCGGACCGCCCGGGCCGCGCCGCCTCCATGCTTCGAATCAGGCCCGGAATCAGTCGACACCTACCGCGGCCTTGGCGGCTTCGATGTCGGACTTGAGGGTCTCGAGCAGCTCTTCGGCGCCCTCGCCACCGATCTCGACGTAGGTCTCATCGATCTCGCGAGCCAGCTCGGTCGCCTCGGCAACCTGCTCGTCGGTGAACTCGTACCACTCGATGGAGGGTTTCTCCTCCTCGATCTTGGCGCGGTCCGATTCGTTCCGCTCGTCGATCCACTCGGTTGCCGGAATAATCGCGTCGGCCCAGTAGTCTTTCATCATCTGCTGGTACTCGGGGGGAAGCCCGTCGTAGTGCTGCATGTTGATGGTCGGGATACCGAGGAAGGGTTCCGCCCACATCTGGGTAAAGTAATCGGTCGGCTCGAAGAACTTCATGCTGTAGACTGCGAACAGCGGATTGACCTGGGCGTCGATGAGACCGGTCTGCAGCGCGCTGTAGACCTCACCGTAGCTCATCGGCGTCGGGGAGAAGCCGTAGTTGCGATAGTTCTGGACGAGAAGCTGAGAGCCCATGACACGGGTTTTCACGCCGTCCATATCATCGAGGGATTCAACGGGCTCCTTCGAGGTAACCCACTGCCAGCCCTCATACACGATGCCGAGAGGCACCAGACCGTTGTCGCGGAAGTGCTCCTCGAGCAGCTCCATGGTGTCGCCGTTCTTCACAACCCATTCGAGGACCTCGCCGATCTTCTCACGCGGCCAGAGGTAGTGCAGTGCAAGCACCTGTGCCTGCGGCACGAACGAGCTGATCCACGCAAAGTCGGAGAACACGTACTCCACAACACCGAGCTGTGCAAGCTCGTTGATATCGCGGGTATCGCCGAGAGAGCCATAGGGATAGACTTCGAGTTGATAGACGCCGTCGGTCTCCTCACGCAGGTAGTCGGCGAAGTTATTCGCCCACACCGTCATGAAATCGCCTTCGACCTCTTCGGAGGCGAGACGCGCCTCGATGACCCGGCTCGGCTCACTATCTTCCTGACCGCCTTCGGCGAAGACTCCGCTCACGCCGAACACGAACAGGACCAGAACGGACAAGACAATCATCTTGTTCTTCATCTTCATATACCTCCTCTGTATATACTTGCAATGATCCGTCATAGTTGCCTCTTTTGATCGTTCTTACAACCCCCTTGTGCGACCGGTTTGTCTCTCAAAGAAGCGCAGAGCAGTGCGAACGAACAGCTCCACGCCCGTCGGCATCGTATCTTCATCTATCTCGAAGTGCGGATTATGATGCGGATAGTCGGTGCCTTTCTCCGGATTGCCCGAACCGAGAAAGACAAAGGCGGACGGCACCCGCTTGGCGTAGGCGGCAAAGTCCTCGCCGGCCAAGGATCTGTGATCCACAATGCGCGTCTCGTCGCCGAGGATCTCGGCGGCCGTCTCGCGCACGAGGTTCACCATTTCGGGTGCGTTCACCACCACCTCGTTCTCCTGCTCGACAGTGTAGTCGTAGGTGCATCGGTGCACGGCGCAGACCCCGGCCACGATTTCCTCGAGGCGCGTCGGGGGGTCCTCGTCGCCGTCGAGCTTCGGATCGAAGAGGTAGCGAAGCGTCCCTTCCACCACGACCGCGTCGGGAATGATGTTATGCTTCGTGCCGGCCTCTATTCTGGAAAACACGAGCACCGTGGGCTTGAGCGGGCTTATGTCGCGGGTCTGCAGGCGCTGCGCGGTCTGAATGAGATCCGCCGCGCAAATCACGGGGTCGATCGCGCTGTCGGGATAGCCCGTGTGCCCCCCCTTTCCCTTTATGACGATGTGAAATACGTCCATCGCCGACATGACGCCGCCCACGGTGGCACCGATCGTCCCGCTCGGCAACGGGGTCCAGATGTGCAGCCCCAGGGCGGCGTCCACCGGCGGATCCTCGAGGGCGCCCTCCGCCACCATCTGCTCGGCACCGGCAACTTCCTCGTTCGGCTGAAAGAGGAACCGGATGCGCCCGGGTATGTCGTCCTTCATGCCGACAAGAACCCGCGCCGCCGCCAGGAGCATCGCGGTGTGCGCATCATGACCGCAGGCATGCATCACGCCGTCGTTCCGCGACTTGTAGGGGACGTCGTTCGCCTCCTGAATGGGAAGGGCGTCGATGTCGGCCCGCAGCAAAAGAACGGGACCGGAGTCCGCGGCGCCTCCCACGAGGTCGGCCACAACACCGGTCCCGGCCATGCGCCGGGGCTCGAGCCCCAGCGAGCGAAGCTGATCCTCGATCACCTTCGCCGTGCGATGTTCTTCGAAGCCCAGCTCGGGATGAGCGTGGAGATCACGCCGGAGCCCGATCATCTCATCCTTCAGTTTCAGTACTTCCGTACGGATCGTCATGCCGTCTCTGCTACGGAACGCGTACAAGGTCCATCTCTACCAGGGTTTCCGCGATCTGCACCGCGTTCAGTGCAGCTCCCTTCCGGATATTGTTCGATACAACCCAGAGATTGAGGCCGTTCTCGATCGTGATGTCCTCCCGGATGCGACCCACCATCGTCTCGTCACGGTCATTGCTGTCGAGCGGGGTCGGGTACTTGTTGTCGGCAACGTCGTCGATCACCACCACGCCCGGCGCGTCGGCGAGGATCTTCTTCGCCTCATCGGCGGGTATCTTTTTCTCCGTCTCGACGTTTATGGACTCGGAATGCCCGTACCAGACCGGTACACGCACGCAGGTAGGACTCACCTTGATATCGCCGTCGCCCATGATCTTCCGGGTTTCGTGGACCATTTTGTACTCTTCCTTGGTGTAGTCCTTCTCCTGGAATACGTCGATGTGGGGCACGCAGTTGAAGGCAAGCTGCACCGGATGCACCCGGGGCTCCACCGGCGTGCCGGTCTCGAGGTACTCCTTCGCTTCGGCGGTCAGCCCGTCGAATCCGCGCCGCCCTCCCCCCGATGCCGCCTGGTAGGTAGAGACGACCACACGCTTGATGGTGCCGGCGTCATGGAGCGGTTTCAGCACCACCACCATCTGGATGGTCGAGCAGTTCGGGTTCGGAATGATGCCTTTATGCCGTCTGAGATCGTCGGGGTTCACCTCCGGCACCACGAGCGGACACTCGGGGTCCATGCGCCACCGGGAGGAGTTGTCGACGACGACCGCGCCCATGTCGACCGCCTGGGGCGCGAGGCTTTCACTGGCGGTCGCGCCGGCCGAGAATATGGCGATGTCGATGCCGGCAAAGTTCTCCTTGACAGCCGCCTGCACCTTCACGGGTTTGCCGTTGAAGGCAACCGTCTTTCCGGCGTTCTCGGGAATGTCGAGCGGGCGGAACTCATCCACCGGGAAGCTGCGGCGCTCGAGGGTCCGGATCATCTCCGTTCCGACCATCCCGAGCGCACCGACGACCGCCACGTTGTATGTTTCTTTCCTGGCCATGTTGCGTATTCCTCCGGCTGCCTACATCTCTTGTTCGACGTCTTTGATGACCCGGGAGATGATCTCCACGCCCTTCATTGCGAGCTCCTCGCTGATGATGAGCGGCGGCAGAAGCCGCGCCACGTTCCCGTGGTGGCCGCCCGCCTCGATCATGACACCGCGCTGGTGGGCGTACGTGCGGATCTTCCTGGTGAGGTCCGCCGCGGGCTCTTTCGTCTTCTGATCGCGCACGATCTCGATGCCGAACATGAGGCCGATGCCGCGCACCTCACCGACGATCTTCGTCTCGCGCTCGAGCTTCTTGAGCTCGGAACTCATCTTCCCGCCGAGCTCGGCCGCATAGCCGGGAACGTCGTTGTCCTTCATGAACCGAATTGCCGCTGCTCCGGCGGCGAATGCGATCATGTTGCCGCGAAAAGTGCCGATCGTTGCGCCGGCGGGCCAGGTGTTGAGCTCTTCGCGGTAGGCGATTGCGGAGATCGGGAAGCCGAGGCCGCCGAGGGCCTTGCTCATGGTGATGATATCCGGCACGAAGTCGGGCCCGGCGTGCTCGAAGGCGAACATTTTGCCCGTGCGGCCGAGGCCGGCCTGGATTTCGTCACAGATGAGCAGCACGTCGTGCTTCCGGGTTATCTCGCGAACGCGATTGAGGAAGCGGGGGCTGGGGATGATGGTCCCGCCCTCGCCCTGTACGGACTCGAGAATCACGGCCGCCGGCCGGGCAAATCCGGAGTGGGAGTCCGACAGCACCATCTCGAGGTAATCGGCGGCGCGCAGGTCGGTTTCGTCCCCGGGACCGCCGAAGGGACTGCGGTAGCTGTAGTCATAGGGGATGAAGCGGACGCCCGGGGTCAGAGGCCCCATGCCCTCGCGGTGACTCGCATCGGTGGTGAGGGCAAGCGCCGTCCCGGTCATACCGTGGTAGGCGCCGTGGAAGGCTATCACCTCATGCCGGCCGGTGTTGTACTTGGCGAGCTTTATGGCCTGCTCGACCGCGTCGGATCCGGTCGGACCGCCGAAAAACACCCGCGAGAGCTCCTTCGGCAGGATTTCTCCGAGCACCGAGACCATCTCCCGACGGGCGTCGGTGGGAATGTCGAGGGTGTGGGTCGACTGATCTATCTGTTTGTGAGCCGCGGACAGCACGTCCGGGTGAGCGTGTCCCACCGCCATGACACCCGCACCGCCGAAGAAATCAATATAGACGTTCCCGTCCACGTCTTCGATTGTCGCGCCCTTGCCGCGCTTTATGGCCATGGGCATCCCTTTCGGGTAGGAGACGGCGGAGCTTTCATGCATGCTCTGATACTCGAGAAGCTCTTTCGACCTGGGCCCCGGGGGGACGACATGGATGACAGGCGCCTCCTCGAGCGAGAGTTCGGCGAACCTGCTGCTGGTCTTCGTTTCCATTGATCAACTCCGTATGATGCGGTCTACTGCGAGAAAAGTTCTACTATTTGAACATCGGTTACTATATTGCAACATCGTTATTCTGCATGGTATCCGGGGGTGTGTCAAGGATAAAGTGCGCGCAGAAGGGGACCGCCCGCGGCAAACAGCGCCTCGCGACACACGCCGGCGTCCGGGCGCGCGCCGATCGCCGCCGTAGCTTCGATATCACCCTTCAGGCTGATCGTTGTCTCTGATGATCAATCCCCGTAGAACCGCACCAGAAGTGCCGTAGCGCCCAGCCCGACGGTCGCCACACCCAGAATGGCGAAACCCCGCGCAAAGGTGGCTACCTCGCCCATGTAGCCGACGAGGGCCGGCAGCACCCCGACGCCGAGCACCACCGAGATCGGCAGCACCATCGAGATACCGATGTTGCGGGATTCGGCCGGCAGAAGCGAGGAAACCGCGGCAAACCCGGCCGGAAAGAAGATCGCGCCCACCGCCGGCTGCACGAAGACCATGAGGATGCGCAGCCACCCCCCGGTGAGCCCCAGCAGCAGCACCGCCGTCCCGGAGCCCACCAGGGCCGCGGCGATCGTGTATCGGGGCCCCAGGCGGTCGGCGATGAGCGCGGCAACCGACAGCGAAACGAGCGGCATGAAACGCGATACGCCGAAGACCGCGTTGGCCGTTCGCGGATCTATGCCCGCCTCGGTGATGAGGAAGGTCGGCACGAGCAGGTACACGCCGTCGGTGCCCGAAAGCGCGAGGGCGAAGAACAGGATGAGCAGCCAGAAGGCCGGCTGCGCCATCAGGCGCCCGATCGCCGCCGGCGAGGGAGCGCGACCGTAGCTGTCACCGGCGCGAACCCGGCCCAGAAACAGGAGGGCGGCGAGGATGAAGACCGCGGTGAGAAACGCGAATACCCATCTCCACGGCAGGATCGGCCGCAGGGCCGCCACCAGCAGCGGCGCAAGTATCATCCCGGCGTGCGGACTGAGCTCGTGGACGGCGAGAGCCCGTTGCCAGTCCCGTCGGCGCACCACCGTCGTAATCATGTTGATACCGGTGGGCACGAACAGCCCGAACCCCGCCCCGAAGACAAAGAGCCCGATACGCATCATGAGCATTGATGAGGCCAGCGACAACACCGTCGTACCGGCGGCGGCAACGACAGCGGCAGCGGGAATGAGCCGGCGATGAGTCAGCCGCGCCGAGGCAAACCCCGAAGCGAACATGGTGAGCGCGTACCCCACTGTAAACAGCACCATGAGCCCCGAGGACTGCGCATGTCCCACGTCGAACGCCTGCTCGACATCGAGAAGCAGCGGCGACATGGCGGAACGCGCCATGAAGAAGAACGTGGAAACGAGAACGACGTAGAGCACGGGCCCGACGGCATCGCGAAGCGCCCGGTCCGCGTGCCCTGATGTGGCGGTATCCATGATTTCATGCTATCATGTGGTTTCAACTTGACAAATGCCATATGCTCCCTGAGAATGAATTTGTTGCATCATATATACACAAGTTCAATTAGTGCAACAAAGAGGTCAAGTATGTATCAACTGAAGAGCTTTATGTCGGGCGTGGAGCGGCGGAATCCGGCTCAGCCGGAGTTCGTGCAGGCTGTCCAGGAGGTCTGCGAGTCTGTCATCGATGAAGTCAACGCAAATCCCGAGTACATCAGCGCGAAGATCCTCGAGCGGCTGACCGAGCCGGACCGGGTCATCACGTTTCGGGTCGAATGGGAGGACGACAACGGCGATGTGCAGGTGAACCGCGGCTATCGCGTGCAGTTCAACAATGCGCTCGGACCCTATAAGGGCGGGCTCCGTTTTCACCCGAGCGTGACCCTCGGCGGATTGAAGTTCCTCGCCTTCGAGCAGACCTTCAAAAACGCGCTGACAGGTCTCCCGCTCGGCGGTGGAAAGGGCGGGTCGGATTTTCATGCCAAGGGAAAGTCACAGAATGAGATCCGCCGCTTCACCAAGGCCTTCATGACCGAGCTGCAGAAGTACATCGGCCCCGATCTCGATGTGCCGGCGGGCGATATCGGTGTAGGCGGCATGGAAATCGGCTATCTCTACGGACAGTGGAAGCGGCTGCGCGGTGAGCACGTCGGCGTACTCACCGGCAAGGCGCGCGGCTGGGGTGGTTCACTCATCCGCCCTGAAGCCACGGGCTTCGGCGCGGTGTACTTTCTCGATCACATGATGCGCGAGCGCGGTGAGGGCATCGAAGGCACGCGCATCGCGGTCTCGGGGTTCGGAAACGTGGCCTGGGGCGCGGTTACCAAGGCGAGCGAGATGGGTGCGAAGGTCGTCACCATTTCCGGCCCCGACGGCTACATCATCGACGAGGACGGAGTCTCCTCCCAGGAAAAGTTCGACTATATGCTCGAGCTCCGCGCGTCGAATAACGACACGGTAGCCCCCTATGCCGACAAGTTCAAGGCAACGTTCGTGCCCGACCGGCGCCCCTGGGAGGTTCCGGTTGACGTCGCCATCCCCTGCGCTATTCAGAATGAGCTGTCCGGAGACGACGCGAAGGCCCTCATCTCCAACGGAGCACGATACGTGGTCGAAGCCTCCAACATGGGCTGCACGCCGGAGGCCGTGGAGGCGTTCGGCGAGGCACAGGTCCCCATGGCTCCCGGCAAGGCCGCAAACGCCGGCGGCGTTGCGGTTTCGGGGCTCGAGATGTCGCAGAACGCGATGAAGCTCTCCTGGCCCCGGGAAGAGGTGGATCAGAAGCTTCAGAAGATCATGGGAGACATCCACACCGCCGCGGTCAACGAAGGCCGACGCGACGACGGCAGCATCGACTACATCCGTGGAGCCAATATTGCGGGATTCCGGCGCGTTGCCGAAGCTATGATCGACCTCGGCTACTGAGACCCGGGGCGAGATACCTGCGCCGGGGCCGCGGCGTGCCCGCGTGTCCCGGCCGGTGCCCTACTCCGCCCGTGCGGCGCGGTAGACCGCGCGCACGGCGTCGGCGTAGTTGCCCTCATCAACACCGAATACAATCGTGTGCGGCGACTCTCCCGCGCTCACGTAGCGAAGCCGCAGGTCGGATCGCTCGAGCTCGGCGCTCACCCGCGCAAGCACCCCCGCGTGCACGCCGCGGGAGGGACAGACTACGCCGACGATCGCCATGGGGCCGCCGACGTCGACGTTCTCGGCACCGAGCTTCTCGGTCAGGACCTGCCTGAGCCCGCTCTCCCCTGCCTCGAGGGGCTCCGCCGGACACACCACGAGCACCGAGTCACTCCCCGATACTGCATGGCGCAGCGGCACGGCCGCGTCCGTGAAGGCGTGGCGGACCCGGTCGAGGTAGCCGGCCTCCTTGCTCAGCATGGAACGCTCAATGAGGACCGTCCGGAATCCGGTACGGCCGGCCACGCCGGTCGTGCGCGCCGAGGGCCCGCCGGCCGCCTCGCCCGCGCCGCGTTCGGCGGGTTCGGCGGGTTCGGCTATCGTGGTACCCGGGTGATCCGGCTCGTT
>CAZWNS010000018.1:12882-42154 GCA_964635245.1 uncultured Spirochaetaceae bacterium | reverse complement strand
AGGCTTCATCGCGCTCCTCCTTTTGTTCGTCCGCAACGGATCCTGCGAGCCGGTAAGGCCCGAAACCCGTGGCCCGCAATTCGATCGTAGACCGGGTTGGCCGAGGCGTCAAACGTTTCGAGGGCTGCCGCACGTTGACAGCGGCCGACGGCGAAAGTACACTCAGTCTCACACGCCCCCGTAGCTCAGCAGGATAGAGCAACTGCCTCCTAAGCAGTAGGTCACCCGTTCGAGTCGGGTCGGGGGTAATGTGCATCCCGGGCGCCGAACGCATATGATTCGGTTTGTCCAGCCGCGCCTATTCCAGCACCCTAGACCGTAAGTCTTGGTATCACCCTTGGAAGGAGGCTGTGATGCGTTTACCAGATTGGGTAAAACCAGCAGTTTGGGGTATCGTCGGTGGAGCCATTGTGGCCATCATCGTCGGTTTCGCATGGGGCGGCTGGGTTGACAGTGTAAGTGAACAATACCGCACCGGTGTAGCACGGGCATGCGCCTCTGTGTTGGTGGAAGGAATGGAGACAGACTGAAGCCGGTCCTGCGAGTCATGCTCGGCACCCGAACGCCCTCCGGGCTTCTCCCGCCGAGCGGGCCGACCAGCCTCACTTTTCCGAAATGACAACAGCGCCGTTCCAGCCTTCGGGGGGCGGCTGCTTAAGGTAGGTCTCACAGCGGTCGAGAAACAGAGCGACTAAGGGATCGCCTGGTAGGTGTTTTCCCGCCGCGGTCAGATAGCGTCTCGCATCTTCGAAGGTGCGCGCGTAGTAGCGCCTCAGTGCCGCGTGATAGAGCTTCCATCCCTTCCGTTCGCCTTCGGTGAGCGCGCGGCGCGGGGTGAAAACTTTCGTACGCAGGTGCTTACCCTTCACCATCACCGCATCCACGAAGCGACACGGAACGGTCGGATTGACGTGCTTGGCAACAGTTTCGGAAATGAGCATGGGAACGCCGTAGGTCTTCGTCAGCCCTTCGAGGCGCGAGGCGAGGTTCACCGTATCTCCCATGACCGTGTAGTCCATCTTGCGCTCGGATCCGACGTTTCCGACGGTGACAGGGCCGAAACTCACACCGATGCCGGTGCGAAACTCCGGTTGCCCGTTTGTGCGCTGATTGCGATTGAAGGCCTCGACGGTATCAAGCATGTCGAGACCCGTTTCAACGGCAAGTAAGGCGTCGTTGTCGTGCTTCACCGGTGCGCCGAAGAACGCCATGACGGCATCACCGATGTACTTGTCGACGATACCGTTATGATCGTAGACGAGATCAACCACGCGGGTGAAATAGTCGTTCAGTGACGCCACGAGCTGACCGGGAGGAAGGGACTCGGCAATACTGGTGAAGTCACGGATGTCTGAAAACAGCACCGAAAGCTTTCGGTTCTCTCCGACGAGCATCGACTCCGGATGAGCAAAAACCTGGTTGAGCACCTCGAGCGGGACGTAGCGCTGAAACACGTTCCGCACCTTTCGCTCCTGCTTGCGAGCGATAACGGTCTGGTAGGCATACTGTTTGATCTGGTCATAGGCCTTTTCCAGTTCGGTGGTCATCAGGTTGAACGTATGACCGAGATCTCCGAACTCGTCCTGATAAAACAGCGGCACCCTGTGCGAGAGGTCGTTGGACGACATGATGTGGCGCATGGCCGCCGCCATGCTGTTCAGGGGACGCAGCAGGTGTCGGGCGAAAACCAGGAGCAGCAGCAAGCTTGCCGCAAGGCTCACTCCTGCGATGGTGGCCGACTGTACGTACATCCTGTTGATGACACCGTAGAATGAATCTCTGCGCTCGGTAACAAAGAACGTCCAGTCAAAGGGCTGGAAATATGCCGATTGCGCGACATGGGAAACGTCTTCGAGTTGGACCTCGCTCCACTCATCGGTGTGCTGCTCGTGGCGCCGGCTGAGTGTCCTGCGCTCGCCGGCGGTGATATCCACCGGCGCGGTGGAGAACGTCGGCTCCCCGCTTTCATCGACCGCGAATATCAACTCCGAAGAGCTTCGGATAAGTCCGAGGGCATGAGATTCCACAGCGTTCTGCGCTGCGCGCACGTACTGCGGCTCGCCGGTGAGACCGTTCTCCTCGAGCAAGCGCCACTGGCTGTCGGCATAGCCGCGGAGCTGTTCCGCCTTGAACTCGAGCGAATCCTGAGCTATACGGGTAATCTCGTTTCTTGCCACCAGGGCGGAGGCGAGGCCGGCGATCAAAACGGGGAGGATCACGAGGGGCAATACAACGAGAAAGAACTTGTACCGTATTCGCATTGGACGTACCGACCCCGCTGTAGATTTCCGCGCCCGAGACCATTATTCTAAAAAAGAGGAGTGCGGTCAATGTCGGATACCGAACGGGATGGGCGGACCCCGGAAAGCGGTCGGGAAACAGAGACGGATGGGCTTGCCGGTATTTTCGAGGAATCCGAACACGGAGTTTCCGAGCAGGAAAAGGCCGAGATCCAGGCTCAGCTCGAAACGTTGGTCAGAGGCGGGACGCCGGGCAAGTCCGAAGCAACCCTGCACTACGAGGCCCGTCATCGCCGGGACATTCTCCCACCCCTTATCGGAATCGGGGCCATCATCGCCGGCGCCATCGCGGCGGTCACGCTGTTCGTGGTCTTCGACCGCCAGGAGCAGACCCTGCTTGCCGACGCCGCCGCAGCGGACTCAACAGAGGCGCAGTTGCTTGCGGAGTTCCGCGCCGAGGCTGAAGAACGGTTGTCCGCTCAGGAAGGTGAGATCGACCAGGTACGGAGTGAGCTCGACCAGCTCGAGCGCGAACGCGACGAGGCCGTACAGGAGGCCGAAGCCGCCGTTCTCGAGCGTGAGGCGGAGCTTGAAAAGCGTCTCGAAGAGGAGCTTGCCGCCGAGCGTGCTCGTCTCGAGGAGCAGGGGCTGAGCGAGGCCGACGTCGATGCGCGCCTGGCGGAGCTCGAGGAAGAGCTGGAGGCCGAACACAGCAGGCAGCTCGAGGACCTTCGCGAAGAGTACCGGCAGGCCATTGCCGAGCGCGAGGAACAGCTCGAGGCAATGGAAAGCGAGCACGAGACCGACATCGCCCGACTTTCCGAGCAACGAAGCCGTGAGGAGCGTTTTGCGAGCCGCCTTACCGACGGTTACCGAGAAGTGTTGGAGCTTCTCGACGCCGGAGAATACGCTGCGGCCGACACCGCCATCGAGGAGCTCCGCGAGCTTCTCGGCAGTGAGCAGGCACAAAACCTCCCGGCAATCCGCAACCGGGCGGAGATGGACCGTGAGGTGTTGTCGGCACTCGGCCGCCTCGGCACGATCGAGCAGGATCTCGCCTCGGCACGTCGCGAGCTCAGGCAGGTCGAATCCACACGAGATGAGTACCGGCAAACGGCCGCCGCCGCCCGGGCGCGCAACGAAGAGCTACGACAGGAGGTCCGTGCGGTGCGGGAGGAGGTCCGTACGGTACAAAACCGGCTCGCCGAAGAGGCTGCCGCCGCCGGCGAGAGCCGGCCGGAGATGGGTGAAATCATGGACTCAGTCGACGTACGCCTCGAAGTGCTCGAAGCACTGCGAAGTGACCCCGTTCGCAGTGAGCATCCGGAACTGGATGAGCAGTTCGAAGCCTACCTCGACGCCTTCGCCCGTGTACACGAGCAGGAGGGCTTTGCCGAGGCGCTCGCGCACGCGGTAGATCTGCTCGAGGGGGTTGCGGAGTAGGCTCGGAACGGGCGGGCCGCCCGCGCACCACGCAGGCCCCCTCTTAATCCGAACTTGTGCGAACGTTGGAGCTACTCTTCTGCCCCTGCGCATCGGTCACGGTGAGCTCCCATGTGTGATCACGAAACGGTGGGGGCAAACTCTCTTTCAAATTGGCTCTCACCCTGTCGTCGCCGGTGCGCTCGAGCGTGATGTGAGCCCCCGGGTCAACCGTGAACTCGTAGGGCGGGACGCCTCCGCTTGCGGAGAACTCGGCGCTTCCCCCGGCCGACACAGTCACCGACGAGGGAGAGAGCACCAGCGGCTCCGGATCCTCCTCGACCGCCACCAGGCTCGCCTCGGCGGTAGCACCGTCTGAGTCCTCAACGGTGAACACGGCAGTGCCGGCGGAGCTCAGGGTGAAAGAGAAGTCATCGTCTCCAGAGTCCCAATCGAGCACTCCCAGATCCCCGGGATCCGTATCGACACTCACGTCGACGTAGGGTTCGGTACCCCCGAGGATATCGAAATCAACCGTTTGCGGGTTTTCGAGCACGAGGGTCCTCGAGGAGGGGGCGATATGAAGCTCTCCTCCTGATTCTGTGTATACGGTGATGTCGACGGTCAGGCGATTCCCGATTTCGTCGTAGACGCGAACGGAGTCTGATCCCGCCGTTTCGGGAGCGGTGTATTCGAGCTCTCCGTTTTCGTCGTCCCAGACCACGGATCCCTCGTCAACCTCGAACTCGTACTCACCGATTCCCCCGCCGACCTCAATCTCCAGGCTGTCGTCCTCGGAGATTTCGAAAGCATTTGGGTTTGCCGAGAGGCGCTCATAAAGGCGAATCAGAGCCGCACCGGTCTCACCCATACTATCGGCCGCCTTTACCGGGACGTCCACAACCTCCCCATCGGTGAGATCACTCGGCGCTGTGTAGTGTCCCGTGGAGGACTGCAATTCCCCCACTCCGCCGTCGAGCTCGAAGTGGTACGGCGTGAATCCGCCCTTCGCAGTGATGGTGTATTCGTTGCCGGCTTGCAGATGGATCTCGTTTGCGCCCAATGAAAACTCGCCGCCCTCTTCACTCTCGAGGAGCGAATAGAGCGAGACGTCGCCACAGGAGGCAATGAGCGCCACAGCGCCAAGCAGCCATGCGACGCGAACCAGTATAGATCGTGGACTCATATCACCCTCCATCTCCCTAGAACTTCCGGTACATATACAGTCCGGGTGAAACTCCCATGATCGGTTCCACCTGAACATCTGATTCAGCGTCCTCACGGTACAAATGAAACAACGATCTCAGTGCAGCCTGAACGCCCATTCCGTACCCTCCGCCAAACGCGACATTCACCCCGGCTCCGCCTGATGCAAAGGGAATCGCTGCTGCAAGTCGTTCCGAGGCCGCGCTATCGTCGTCAATCCTCATCGCCGCCCCGCCTCTCACCGCCATCCGCAGCGAAACCGCACCGGCGCGCCATGGGCTGAACTGCACCTCGACGCCGAGGGGAACAAAGGAGCGCACAAAGCCTGCTCTGCCCTCCTCGGATGGTATCAATCGCTGATATTCGGCGCCGAACCCGATTCCAAGGCGCTCTGCATCCGCATCCAACCACACAAGCAGCGACGTCCCCGCGGTGTAGCCGAAGGGGAGATACTGCGCGGAGTCGCCGACGGCGATTATGGCACTTCCGCCGGCGCTGAGCTCCATACGGGCGCCGCCGTCGGCCATCCTCACAGGCGTTTCCGCCTCCTCTATCCTCCCGAGGCCAACCTCGGCCTCCGTATCGGCCTCCGTATCGGCCTCCGTATCGGCCTCCGTCTCGCCTTCCGCGGCATGCGCCATCCGCTCCCGCTGCGCGCGAAGCTCGGCTATTGGCTCCGCTGCCTCTTCGAGGACTTCCTGCAACGCGCTGGCTACCACCCGGTCGAGGAGCAGATCGATGTCACCCTCCCGCTCCACTGCGGCAAGAACCTCTTCCCGGGCGGGGTCCATAAGCCGGTAGCTGAGCTCGATTCGCCTCCCGGAGACCCGATACGCTCCGAAGAGAAACAACTCGCTTCGCAGCTCCTCCGCCTGTTCGAGCAAACGCTCCTGCGACACCGAATCCTCACCCTCCGCGACAACAGGGCGGGAGGAAGCCGCCAGCTCAGCCCGGCGAAGCCGGTCTCGCGCTGCCCGGTCCAGAATGCGTTCAAGGCCCGCATCCTGCTGCCCATACCCGTAATGCTGCACGACTATCCGGGGCCAGGCGTCGGGCTCCTCGGACTCGACAATGCCTCCCGCGAGCAGAAGCAGAACCACGGTAATGGCCACGGAGCGTGACAGGCTGTAAAACGGCCCCCTACACATCATGATCGCGCGTGCGCAAGACAGTAGAAACCGTGGTCTCCAATCGCGTCGCAAGTATTAAAGATAACGGAATTCCGGCCGATTCGCCAATTTCAGCTCAAGTTCTTCCGGGAGAACGCGTGAGCGGGGATGGAGGAGACGCCGGGGCGGTTGATCTGAACGCGCGAGCGGGCTATGCGCCGGCCATGATCCGGCGCGCCCAGGCGAGAAGCTCCTCGGTCAGGGTGCGCGCATCATCGAGATCTTCGGGCTCGTAGAGGATGCCGCCCTCTTCATAGTGACGTACGCCGGCGAACTCGTTGAGCCGGTTGATCTCATATCCGACCCCGGGTTGTACATTCTCCGGCAACTTCGCCGGCAACACGCCGAGGTCGTGAACGAGGGGCACCGGGACCTCGAGGCGGCACAGCACGGCTTTGAGAAGTTTCTCGATGGCCTGCTGGTACAGGAACAGGAGGTTCTCCGGACGAACCTCTCCGGATGGAACACCGGACTCCGCAAAGCGCGCCGTGGTGAAGTCTTTCTCGGCGATGTCCAAGAGCGTACGTCCGTACTCGGGGTCAAATCGTCGTTCCTGCTGGCGTGCAGTCATCGCTCTTCCTCCGTGTAGATACGCCGACCTTCTTCCACGATCAACATTGGAAGCCCGCCTATCTTCGCCCTCGCGTAGCTCAGCAGGATAGAGCAACTGCCTCCTAAGCAGTAGGTCACCCGTTCGAGTCGGGTCGGGGGTAATGTGCCGGTGCGCGCCTCGTTACTCCTACAACGGCGGGATCCCCACCCCTGCCACAAGGGCGGTGAGTACGATAATCGGTGCGGGAATCCTGGTAAAGAGCAGCAATCCGGCGGTAGCGATCATGATACCTGCGTTGACAACCGTAACCCCCGTGGAGAGCCCCAGGACGACGATCGACACCGCGATGAGCCCTCCGGCCACGGCGTTGACGCCAGTGACGGCGAACCGTACCGCCCGGATACCTTTGAGCTGCTCCCAGACGGGATAGACGAAAAAGATGAGCAGGGTCCCCGGAAGGAAGATACCCAGGCCACCGATGAGCGCACCGACCACCTGGATGATCGGACCTCCGTCGCGACTCGCCATTCCGCCTGCGTAGGCCGCGAAGCTGAACATCGGGCCCGGCAATCCCTGGACCAGGCCGTAGCCGGTGAGAAACTGCCCGTTACTCATGTAGCCGCGGACCTCGACCAGCTCGCTCTGCATCACCGGCACCACGACCTGCCCTCCACCGAACACGAGGTAGCCGTACCGGTAAAAGCTCTCGAAGAGCTGAAGAAGCTTCGCATCGAAGCGCGTCGCCAGCAGGAGGGAGGCAACGGCGATCCCGCCGAAGAGAATGAGAAACCCCCAGGGCGGCCGCAGCGGCGGGGAGCTCCACATACCTTCGCTCGCGTTCACAGCGGCGGTAACCGCGCCTCCCAGGACGAGCACCACCGGAAAGGTCCATGGCTGCCTGAAGAAGAACGTGACCACCGCGCTCAAGAGAAAGAGAAACGCCGTAAGCCAATCGACAACGACCTTCCGGGCGATTCGAATCGTCGCGTAGATGATGAATCCAACCGCCATGGGGCCGATGAAGCGGAGAACCGTTGTCGAGAGACCTCGTTGCTCCAGTACGCCGTAAGCGAAGGAGGCCGCCGTCATGAGGCCGATCACCGGGAGAGCCCAGACCAGTAGCGTGAGCAGGGCCAGAAGCCGCCCACCGATCTTGTATCCGATAGAAACGATGGTCTGAGTGCTCGTGGGCCCCGGGAGGATTCCGTTGAGGGCGAGGAGCTCTATGAGCTCTTCCTCGGTGAGATATCCCTTCTTCTGTACCATCTGATTGAGAAAGACGCTTATGTGTGTCTCGGGCCCGCCGTAGGCGCCGAGAGAGCAGATCAGCACGTCTCTGAGAAAGACACGCCGCGGGATAGCGGTGGACCCGCTGCAGCTACCGCCTTCGTTGTTCACCTTCGCACCCTCCGCCGTCTCCCGGTCACGATGATCACCTGGGCGAGGAAGACCAGTACCATCCCGCCGACGATCGTCGGGGTCACCGCCTCGCGCAGCACCAGGACGCCGAGGAGACTCCCGGTGAGCGGCTCCGCCAGCGTGAGTGTACCGACCCGCGAAACCATCACCGTTCTCAGGCCGCGACCGTAGAGCATGTAGGCGAGCGCCGAAGACACGAGCCCCATGTAGGCGACGAGCCCGCCCCCGGCGGGCGTGATGACCCAGTCCAACGGCGCGGAGAGGGCGAAGGGCACGAGGAGACAGGTGGCCACCATGAACGACACGCCGATGAGCGCATCCGGCGCGAAGCGGCGCACCACTCTCCCGGAGACGAAGGTGAAAAACGAGTATGAAAACCCGGCGATGACGGCAAAGAGGACTCCGAGCGGGTCAACCGATGCACGGCCGCCTCCTCCGAACAGCAGACCGACGCCGAGGACGGCCATTGCCGTGGCGCCGTACCACCGCGGCCCCGCAGGTTCACGATTGAAGACGATGCCGAGCAGGCCGGTGAAGATCGGCACGCTCCCGATCGCGATCATGACACCCACCGCCACACCGGCCATCCGCAGGCCGGTGAAGTAGCTGAAGTTGAACGCCGCCTGGGCCAGGCCCGCGAGGAGGAACACCGGATGCAGATACCTCCGCGGCCGGGCAAACGCTCCTCGCGCGGCGGCTGCCACAAGCAGGGCCACCCCACCGAGCCCGACGCGCACCACGGCGATGAGAAGCGGCGTGGCCCCCGCGGGCCCGAGTGCCTGGGCGGTACCGGACGTTCCCCACAGTACCGCGGCGGCGAGGACGAGAAGCGGACCTGCGTCCCAGCGTTCCCGGGCATCTGTTGTAACCGGGGCATACGCATCCTCCATGACAAGACCATACTTCTATAGACGGGCTTGTGACCAGCCACAGCGGCGCAGGCCCTACAGCCGCCCCGCATCGATGATGCGCTGCAGAAACTGTCGCGTGCGGGGATGCTCGGGGCTGGAGAAGAGTCGTTCCGGCGGGCCTTCTTCGTGGACGCGCCCCTCCTCGAGAAAGCACACATGATCGGCGACATCGCGGGCGAATCCCATTTCGTGGGTAACGATGATCATCGTCATACCCTGCGCTTTGAGGTCCCGGATGATCTGAAGCACCCCGCCGATGAGTTCCGGATCGAGAGCAGCGGTGATCTCGTCGAGGAGCAGGACTTCCGGATTCGTGGCCATGGCGCGGACGATCGCCACCCGCTGCTGCTGGCCGCCGGAGAGCTGCTCGGGGTAGGAGCGTGCGAACTCCTCGAGTCCCACCATGGCAAGAAGCTCGTACGCCGCGGCCTCGCTTTCCCGGCGCGAGACCCCGTGCACCCGCCGCGGCGCGAGGGTAATGTTGTCGAGAACGTTCATGTGGGGAAAGAGGTTGTAGGCCTGGAAGACGATGCCGACGCGCTTGTGCAGGCCGTTCTTCCCGAATGAGGGATCGTGGATCGGCACGTCGTCGAGCATGATGGTGCCGCCCTCGAACTCGACGAGGCCGCTCACGCAACGCAGCAGCGTGGACTTTCCCGAGCCGGACGCACCGATGAGGCACACCACCTCGTGGGGCTTGACGCTCAGATCCACGGTGTCGAGCACGAGTTTCTTCCCGAAGTATTTCGTCAGATGCTCTATGCGGACGCGATGCTCGCTCATAGGGTCCTCTGCAGCCGTCGCTCGCGATCCTTGCGGGAAACGTAGTCGGTGAAACGGGCCATCGGAATCGTGGCAACGAGAAAGAGCGCCGCCGCGGCGATAAGCGAGGAGTAGTTGAAGGTGCGGGCGGTGTAGATCTGCGCCTCGCGCACGGCATCGCGGACGCCGATGACGCTCAGCAGTGCGACATCCTTCTGCAGCGCGACCGCGAGGTTCAGAAGCGACGGCAGGACGTTGCGTATGGCCTGGGGCACGACGGCAAAGCGTAACGTCTGCCACTGGGAGAGCCCCAGCGCCTTGGCCGCCGCGCGCTGACCGTCGTGAACCGCCTCCATGCCGGAGCGATAAACCTCCGCCGCGTAGGCGGAGTAGGTCAGCACCAGCGCGACCCCGCCCCAGAAGAGGCTGCTCCGCGGGAGACCGGGGAGCTGCAGCGCGGGAATGCCGAAACCGAACAGCAGCACCATGAGCAGCGACGGCAGGCCGCGGAGCAGGTCGATGTAGAGCACGGTGAACACGCGAAGCGGCGCGAACCACGGGCCGTGCAGAGAGCGAACGATCGCAAGCGCAAGGGCCCACAGCGCGATGGCCACGAGCGAGACCGCCCACACCGACATGTTGATGGCAAAGCCGCCGAGTACCGCCGGAAAGACCTCGATAATGGCGTCGAGGCTGAAGAACTGCGCCTTGATGCGCGGCCACTGCTCCGCCGAGACGACCAGCCGCCGAATCAGCAGAAACGCTACCACGACAGTGGTTACGCTGATCACACTCGGGAGGTACTTGTCCCGGGCGCGGAGCGGGCGCCCGCGCCCGGTCCGCGTGACCGGGCGGGAACGCTCAGAACTCAATCACTGATCTCCTGAATGGACTCGTCGCCGACGAGGTATTCCTGCCTGAGCTCCTCGACGACACCCCGGTCGATAACCGCCTGCAGGGCATCATCCACCCAGGACACAAGCGGATTGCCCTTCTCGAAGACCAGGCCGTGACCCTTGTCGTTGGGATCCGCCGGAAGGGTCGCCACGATCTCCGCTTCGGGAACCTGCACCGCGGTGGCGTAGAGGGCGGTCGGTACGGACTGCGTGGTGGCATCGATCTGCCCGCCGAGCAGGGCCTGGAATACGCCGACCTGATCGTCGAACACCGCTACATCCTCCGCCCCGATGCGGTTTTCGATGTAATCGAGGTCGGTCGTGCCGATAGTGGCACCCCAGTTCGCCTCGCGGAGCTCCGCAAAGCTCTCGGCATCCGCGACCGGGCTGTCACCGAGGGCGATAACGGCTTTCGAGGGCTGGTAGTAGACCATCGAGAAGTCGACGAACTCACGCCGTTCCTCGGTAACCGAATACTGCTGAATGACGAAGTCGTAAGGCTTGTCTCCGGGCGCAATTCCCTCATCGAAGGTCGTGGTGACCCAGACCACGTCGTCGCGGTCGAATCCCATTTCCTCGGCCAGCGCGTACACGAGGCCGTTCTCGAAGCCCTCACCGCTCGCCGGGTCGTTGTCGAGCATCCACGGCGGATACACCGGATCACCGGTTGCCACGGTCAGCTGCCCGGGCTCATGCAACCGAGGGTCCTGCGGTGTGCGCTCGAGTGGCTCCTCCTCCGCCTCCGCGCCCTGCTCTTCGCCGGGCGCCTCCTCCGACTGTCCGCGGGCAACGGCATAGAACGCGAGCCCCGCGAGCAGAATCAGAGCGAACACAAATACTCGTCTCACCATTTGTTCCTCCTTGTCTGAGACGCACCGAGCGTAGGGTTTTCCGCCGCGCCGGTCAAGGTTTCGCACGGGCCCGGCGAGGGTCGCGTCGCAAAAACGGGGGGCAGGGGAGCGATCTGCCCTGTGACACCGCCGACCGCACGACGGAGGCGTTCAGTGCCGCCGGCAACGGGTCTGGCGCCCGCGCCGTTGACCCCCCGGGCCGGCTCGCCTATGCTTGTGCAATGGCACCGACACAGCGCACCCATGTTCTCGTAGTCGGCGGAGCGGGCTATATCGGAAGTCACGTGGTTCAGGCCCTTCTCGAATCGGACCGACGTGTTACCGTATACGACAACCTTTCGAGCGGTCTCGCGGAAAACCTCTTCAGCGAGGCGGAGTTCATCCGGGGGGACATCCTCGATCCGCAGGCCCTTGCCGCGGCCTTCGGCGGAGCCCGGTTCGACGCCGTGGTTCACCTCGCGGCGCTGAAGGCCGCCGGGGAGTCCATGCTCGAGCCGGAGCGCTACGCGCATAACAACATAACCGGCACCATCAACCTGTTGAACCAGATGACGCCGGCAGGCGTCGGCATGCTCGTGTTTTCCTCTTCCGCCGCCGTGTACGGGGAGCCGCGGTACCTGCCGGTCGACGAGGAGCACCCGCAGGCGCCGGAGAACTTCTACGGATTCACCAAGCTGGAGATCGAACGGATTCTCGAGTGGTACGACCGCCTGCGCGGGCTCAGGTCGGTGTCACTGCGCTACTTCAACGCGGCAGGCTACGATCCGGCGGGGCGGATCACCGGGCTCGAGCAGAACCCGGCAAATCTCCTCCCGGTCATCATGGAGGTCGCGGTCGGGCGTCGCGAGGAGCTCAAGATCTTCGGCGACGACTACGACACCGCCGACGGCACCGGCGTGCGGGACTACATTCACGTTACCGATCTTGCGGAGGCCCACGTCCGTGCCCTGGAGCTGCTCGAGGCGGGTGAGGAGAGCACGAGCCTCAACCTCGGAAGCGAGAGCGGTATCAGCGTGACGCAGATGCTGGATGCGGCGCGGCGGATCACCGGCCGTGACATCCCCGCCCGCGTCGTGGATCGCCGCCCCGGCGACCCGGCCCGCCTGGTTGCCTCGGCACGGCGGGCACACCACCTCCTCGGCTGGTCCCCTCGCCGAAGCGACGTGGAAACCCTGGTCTCGACGAGCTGGGACGCCTACCGGAAGCGTCTCGGCTAACCGCACGCGTCTCGGCTAGGAGACAACCTCGCGGGCGGCGAGCCAGGATCGAACGCGGCGATACAGCCCGCTCACTCCGAACAGCGATCCCAGTATCAGCGCGCCCCCGAGCATCGTCTTCCAGCCCAGAGGATCGGCGAAGATGAGGGTGCCGAGCACCGCGGCAAAGACGATCCGCGCGGCCGATACGATCGCACCGCCGGCCGCGCTGATGTAGCGATAGCCCACGGTCAGCGTCAGCTGCCCGACGAAGGCGCAGGCGGCAACCCCGGCAAGGGGGAGAGCCGCATGCGCCGCGGGCATAGTGAAGCCCGGCAGCATCACGAAGAAGCTCGCAATCGTCCCGAAGAGAAAGAGGTGGAACAGGATCAGAAAGGAGCTGTCATACTTCCGCGCCTCCCGCAGGGCGGATATCGCCACCGCGGCGGCTCCGGCGGAGGCGAGAGCCAGCAGATCGCCGGCGTTCGCCCCTGCGAACCCCCACCCGTCCGCCGGCGAGAGCACGAGCCGGATCCCGGCGAGCGTCATGGTGAGAAAGAGATAGTACACGCGGGGCGTTGACTCCCGATTGAGGACGGGCGCCACGGCAAACACGAACACCGGATATGTCATGTTGAGCATATTGGCGTGGGTCACGGTCGTGAGCTCCAGCCCCGAGAAGAAGAGCACGACCGCCATGGTGTTGGTGAGCACACGCAGGGCGACCATGCGGGGCGCCTTCGGCCTGACGGATTTCCGACCGATCGCCGCGTAGGCGGTCACGATCGCGAAGCCGAAGAGGAACCGGACGAAGGCGGCGGTCCGCCCCGAGACACCGGCGGTTTCGGCGGAAAGCTTCACGAAGACGCTGCTCCCGGCAAACAGCAGCGCCGAGAGCAGCAGCATCCCGACTCCCAGCAGCGCCTCGCGGGTGTGGCGGGCGCTCTCGCTCTCCATAGATCTACTCCTCGATGTGCCCGTCTCTGATCCGCCCGGACCGCTCGAAGCGCGGGCAGTGCCGACCGGTGCTTTCGTACACGACCCGGCTCGGCAGCCGCTGCGTCTTGACGCCGAAGACACGGCAGCCGCGGGGGAACCGCGGATCCCAGGTGACGAAGAAGTGGCGGCACCGCAGGCAATTCGGTGCATGAGCGGGGAACTTGAGAAACCCCTCGGTCATGACCGGATCAGTATACCGAAAACCCGGCTCGTGTTTACAGGACGGCCGGCCTGCCGTACACTACGAGTGGATTCAACCATAACGACACACGAAGAGGCAGTCATGGACATTCGCTATTATCTGTCGGTTTACCCGCTCGAGGCGCTCATCGCATCCCAGCTCTCCCCGCAGGAGTTCGGACGCTACATGGCGACGGGGAAGAAGAACGGGTCGTACGAGCGGATCATGTTCATAGAAATCGAAGGCGCCTTCGGCTCCTATTTTGATTGGGACTACGCGCGCACGCGCTGCGTTCCCCACGAAGACGGGCGCCCGAAGAACTCGGTGTGGATGTCGGTATACCGCGCGCTCGAGCATGTCGAGCTGGACAAGCTGATGTCGCTGTACATGACGACCCTCGACGGCCGCACGCTGGAGATTCCCCGCGGGGAGTATGAAACGCCCGACGAGAGTGTGGGGTATTTCGTGTATCAGGAAATCTGCCCGATCACGCCCCTGGTCGTGAGTCGGCTCAATCCCCGCGATTTTTGCGCCTACATGACCGATACCACCAACAAGGTCAGCGTGCCGCAGGTCGCGTTCGCCGACGTGAAGACCATCGATTTCGAGCATCCCGAGAATACCGGGAACATCGGCGGCGCCTACGACAGAAACATTCAGCATCTGCGCGAGTGCATCAGCGATGTGCAGACGCAGGAGGACAAGCCGAACAAGAACGTCGAGCGCTCGGTGAGCTCCTTCTCCTATCAGCTGGTCAACAACGGTGTCTACGTGGGGAAGGGATCGGACCTCGTCCAGTACAGGATGCCGAGCGTCGCCGAGCTTCGCCGGGAACACTACGAGTGGGCACGATCAGCGATGATCGTCTGACGATCGCATAGTGAGCGAAACCGCAACTGAAGACAGAGCCATCCTCGTCTCGGTCCGGCAGTCCCGCGCCGGGGAGAATCACCAGGAAGAGGGACTGGAAGAGCTTGCCGGACTGCTCGCAACCCTGGGGGTGGAACCTGTCGAGCGTCTTGCGGTAAGCGTCCGCGATTACCGCCCCCGCTATCTGGTGGGAAGCGGCAAGGCCGACGAGATTATCCGTGCTGCCGACGATCACGACGCCGGCATGATCGTCTTCGATAATGAGCTGTCGCCGTCCCAGCAACGGAACTGGGAGCGGCGCGCCGAGCGCGCCACACTCGACAGGCAGGAGGTGATCCTCGAGATCTTCGGTCGCCACGCCGGCACACGGGAGGCGCGGCTGCAGGTTGACCTTGCCTGGATGCAGTACCAGCTGCCGCGCCTCACACGGGCGTGGACCCACCTCTCGCGCCAGCGCGGCGGCCGGCGCGGAACCCGCGGCGAGGGAGAAACCCAGCTCGAGGCCGACCGCCGGACCGTCCTCGCACGCATCGACAGCATCCGCCGGAAACTCTCGGCGGTCGAGCAGCAGCGCGAGGCGCGGCGAAAGCAGCGCACCGGCGTGCCGGTACCCACCGGCGCCATCGTCGGCTACACCAATGCGGGCAAGTCGTCGCTGCTGAACCGCCTCTCCGGAGCCGGCGTGCTGGTGGAGGACCAACTCTTCGCCACCCTCGACCCCACGACGCGCAAGGTCGGTCTCCCGAATGCCGCACACGTGCTGCTCACCGATACGGTGGGCTTCATCCGAAACCTCCCGCATCAGCTCGTCGACGCCTTTCACTCAACGCTCGAGGAAACGGTTACCGCGGATTTTCTCATCAACGTGCTTGACGGCTCATCACCCCACGTGATGGAGCACCACCAGACGACCATGTCGGTCCTCTCCGACCTCGGTGCCGGGGACAAACCAATCGTCACCGTGGTCAACAAGACCGACTCCCCGGGGGTGCGCCCCGGAGATGTCGACGTGCTCTGCTCGCGGATCGAGGCGACCCTGCACACCACCTGCGTGCCGTGTTCGGCGAAAACCGGCGAGGGCATCGAGGAGCTCCGGGAAGCCGTACGAGATCTTGTCGCCGGCGGCTTCGAGCGGGCGAGCTACCGCCTGCCCTACGACCGCTACGATCTCGCTGCGCTCGCACATCGCACGGGCCGGGTTGTCGCGGAGGAACACCGCGCCGACGGCATCCATCTCGACGCCTCACTCCCGCCGCGGACACGCAATCTTCTCGCTCCCTACAGTGTCGTTTCGTAGATCCGGTGGCGCTTGTAGACCTCGCTGCCGAGTCGCTCGAGATCGCTCTGCATGAGCTCGGTGGATTCCGCCACCTGCGTCACGTCGGCATGGGTGAAGGTACGGCTCTTGGCGGTGCGTTCGAGCTCATAGTACAGGAGTGCATTGCCGCCGAGACGCTGGTATTCGGGCAGGATGCCCGCGCCGTTTATCACGAGGGCCTTCGTCCGCTTGAACTCGCGCATGATGTCGATCACGGCCCAGGGGGTCAGGCGCCCCCCCGAGCGCCTGAGCGCTTCGGACACATCCGGGAACGCGAGGAGAAACCCGACGTACTCATCGTCGTAGGCGAGGATCTTGATGAGCTCGGGGTCGGCGACTTCGAGCAGGTCGGAGGCAAGCTCGTCGAGCTCCGCCTGCGTCAGCGGATAATTCTGCAGATGGCCCGCCAACGATCGGTTGAACATCGGCACCACCTTCACGGCGACGGCCTTGAGCTCCGCCCTGGAGGAGAAGCGGAGTACCGAGAAGCGCCCCCGGGCAAGCACCTTCTCGGCCACCGAGCGCACCTTTTCGGGAAGCTCGAAGGTCGGCGGATGGAGCTTCGAGGAAAGCATGTCGACCCGCTTGGTCATCCCCTGGCGCTCGAGGTGGTCGCCGTAGTAGGGGTAGTTGTAGCCCATCATGGTCATCGCCGCCCGGTGCTCGAACCCCTCCACCAGCACCCCGTGCCCCGCCGCTCCGCCCGAGAGCATAGGACCGGCAAGCAACTCGCAGCCCCGGTCGAGGGCCCATTGGCGGGCCGCGGCGAACAGCGCCTCCACCGCGCCCGGGTCGTCGAACGCATCGAAATAGTAAAAGTGCGCGTCACGGCGCCCGTGGTGCTCGTTGTAGCGGCGGTTGGAAACCACGAGCAGCCGTGCCACCGTGTGCCCGTTGCGTTGGGCAATGAGAAACTGGGCGTCGGTGTGATCGAAGTAGGGATGCGCCCGCCGTATCATCCGCCGCACGCCCTTGCGGAACCGGGGGACCCACTGAGGGCACCCCGCGTAGATCCGATGGGGCAGCGCCACAAACTCCCGCTCGAGCCGTCGATCACCTGGAAGAACCGGCAGCACGGTCACCGTATCGGCCATGCGGCGAAGTATACCGGAGATACCGCGGCGCAGTAAATGAAATATTCGGTCGATCTGCTTTTCTTTTTGTGAAGCCGGTGCTACTATCGCGGGTGAAGGCGTATGGTGAACAGCACAGAGCGCGTCTACACCCATACGTATCCATCCCCGATCGGTAATCTGTACATAGCAGTAAGGCGGGACGGCACCGTCGTTCGCATCGGCTTCGCACCCGTCGCTGAGTGGGGAGAGGGCTACGTAGCGGAGGAGAACAAGTACGCATGCGGCGAGGTCGAATACCAGCTGGATGAGTACTTTGCGGGTCGGCTGAGACGCTTCAGCCTCGATCTCGAGTTCGAAGGCACCGAGTTTCAGCGGCTCGTCTGGCAGCGGCTGCGGAAGATCAACTACGGCGATGTGGTGACATACGGCGAAATCGCCCGGAAGATCGGCAAGAAGGACGCCGCGCGGGCCGTGGGAAATGCCGTCGCCTCGAACCCCATACCCATCGTGGTGCCCTGCCACCGCGTCGTTCCGGCTTCCGGGGATATCGGCAAGTACGCGCTGCGCTCGCTCAACGGCAGCGGCGCCGAAGCCAAGCGCTCATTGCTCGCGCTCGAGGGCGCGCTGTAGCGGCGCGGGGATTACTCACCGCCGCCCCCTACTCACCGCCGCCCGCTGCCGACTGTTTCCCCTTTACGTACATCTGCAGGAGCTGGACGAAATAGTAGGTCGTGCGGTAGATCTCGACCATGCGGGCCTTCAGTGATGCCTCGGAGTAGGAATCGAGCTCTTTCCAGTTCAGCAATAGCTCGCCGCTCTTTCTGTCGTGGTCCTCGATGAGCGTCTTGAGGTCCTTGGCCATGGTGATCAGCGCCTGGGCGGAGTCCACTATCATCGCCCGGGCCTGCTTGTTGACCTCGTCGAGGGTCTGCTTCAGCAATTTCGCGGTGCCCGCATCCCGATCCTTGATGCGCCCCATCGCGCGCTTCACCCTCTGTCCGAGCTCTCCCTCGTCGGCGAGACTGTCGTCGAACCGTACCACCTGGTCTGCGATGGTGAACACCTGATGGAAGGCCTCGGACATGCGCTGCGATGTGATATTGTCCGACCATTGTCCGCGCACGATGAGAATGTCGCGCACGACTTCGCGGATGTCTTTCTTCACGTAATCGAGGAGAAAGGCTTTGAGGTAGTTGATGGGCTCGGTGTAGGCGTAGCCCGACAGGTTGCGTTTGGTGAAGACCAGATTCGCCGTGTCCGTGTAATACTTCGTACGTGAGATCGCCGTGGTACCGAACACCTTCTGCTTGAGCTGGTCGGCCTTCTCGGTACGCCGCTCATGCATGAGCTTCTGCACCGTCGACTCGGCCTTGCTCTTGAGGCTCTCGAGGTACGGCTCGACGATCCGTTCGGTGATCTTGCGGGAGCTCGGCTGGAACGCCGGGTCTTTGTCCACATGCTGGATGATCATGGTCAGAACGTTCGACTTGAGCACGTCCTCCAGGTGACCGATCGCCTTCTTCCACTCAGGCCGGGAGATGGTTTCCACGCCTTTGTAGGCGCGCAGGGCATCGAGGACCGCATCCCAGTCGGCCTGCTTGTCCAGCGGATACGCGACCTCGAGGAAATCCTTGAGATCGTCTGAGACATACTCCGCCTGCAGCGAATCGAACTTCGGCTTGTAGGTGAACTCTCCCTCCGGAAAGCCCGAGTCGAACTTGCGCAACAGGAAGTAGTAGTCGAAGCGCACGAAGTTGACGAGCCGCCGGATGTTGCTGTAGGTGGCGTTGATTCCCTTGACGGTCTGATTATCGAAGGCGCGGTAGAAGCTGATAATCGCGTCTTTGAGGTAATCGCGCAGCTCCGCGGTCCCCTTCACCCGTGCCTGTTCCCGGATACGATCCTCGTCGAGGGCCTCACGCTGCTGTCGCTGCGCATCCGAGAGATACGTTTCTATGACGATACCGCGAAGGGCGGTCGAGCTCTCCGCGTTCGAGAGCAGGGTCTGAGCCGGTCCGACGACACGATAGATGTCATGGAAGAACTTCGCGAGTGCCGGTTGAGCCTCTCCTCCGCGGGGCCTGTAGAACTTGAAGCGAGACTTCTTCAGCGCCTTCGCAATGCTCTTCAGCTGCCGCTTTCGCAGGCGCTCCTCATCCTCACCGCCGAGCAGCGCGCCGATGAGGCGTTCGAAAAGGGACTGCTGGGCTTCTCCGCCGGCGCTACGCTGGCCCCCAGACCCCTGGTCCGGCGAACTCATGGCGCTACACTACGATACAAGCTGCGGGGTGTCAATTCTGCGCTCAGCGAAAGCGGACGCGCACGCGCGGCTTGAGCTCCGG
This sequence comes from uncultured Spirochaetaceae bacterium, assembly GCA_964635245.1. Taxonomy (GTDB): domain Bacteria; phylum Spirochaetota; class Spirochaetia; order DSM-27196; family PWMO01; genus JAAAOH01. Next base: position 22,743 of record CAZWNS010000018.1, on the reverse strand, counting down.
TGTGATGATGTGTACGGCGGCCGGGGTGCCGCCGCTCCCGAAATACGGGCTTTGTCATCGGGGCACGAGGTAACGGCCGATTTCCTGCACCTCCGGAATGCGCCGATACACCGGGCGATCGTTCTTGTGGTCCTCCTCGTCGAGCTCGGCGACACGGGAGAAGAGCTTGTTGGTCAGGTCGGAGAGGAGATTGAGATTGGAAGCGAAGTTGTTGACCGCCATCTCGCGAAGGATCCGCTCGTTGGGGCTGCCGCCGCCCGGCCCGCCGGCGCGCTGGAGGATGCTGCGCAAGTGGGGCTGAATCTCCCGCCGCGAGTGGTACACAAAGCGGGCGAGCGCCAGAACCCGGTCATAGAGCTCATCGTAGTGGTAGCCCTGCAACTTGTAGTAGTCGGATTTGTCCATGAGGTTCTCGATGAGGGTCCATGCGTGCTGATCGAGCGTCATCGCGGTGTAGGCCTGCCGCAGATACCGGTTGTAGAGATTGTCGTTGAAGTGATCCGCTATCCGCTCGATGAGGGTCAGTGTTTCGTTGTCTTTTACCTGCTTGGCCATTGCTGTCCGTTGCCTCCGCCCTGATACATATCGTGTTCCTGCATGTGTTTCACGAGCCGCCGTCGAAACTCCTGCTTCCCCCAGAACTCGCGCGGCGCGAGAAGCCGTTCGCGGGCGGTGTCGCTCGTAACCCGCATCACCACCGTCTCCGGCGGCAGCAGCTCGATCGCCGCGGCGACGCTTCGAAGGTGCGCTTCGGGCCCCGGCACCTCGAGCTCCCCGCGGCGATACTCTTCGGCAAGCGGGGTACCCTCCACCACGTGCATGTTGTGGATCTTGATCCCGTCTATGCGGCGCTCAGCGAGAAACCGCACCGTTTCCTGCATGTCCTCGGGGCCCTCACCCGGCAGCCCGAAGATGACGTGCGCGGCCACCTTCACCCCCGCCGCGCGCGCATGCGACAGCGCCGCATCGAAGGCCGCCACATCGTGGCCGCGCCCGATCCGCCGCAGCGTCTCATCATGGGCCGACTGGAGCCCGAGCTCCACCCACACGTCGCTCAACCGCTCGCGGTAGGACCCCAGCAGCGCGGCGACCTCCGCGTCCACGCAGTCGGGACGGGTGGAAACGATGAGCTCCCGGAAGGGCATGACCGCGAGCCCGGCGTCGTATATCTCCCGCAGCTTCCGGGGCGGCGCGTAGGTACTCGAGAATGCCTGAAAGTAGAGGATGAACTGCGAGGCGCCGTACCGCCGCACAAGCGCCTCCCGTGAGCGCTCGATCTGCCCGGTAAGATCCGCCGCCTCGAAATCGGCGATGTAGGCCGCCCGAGAGCCGCTCTCGTCGCAGAAGCTGCACCCGCCGTTCCTGCGGTCGCGCCCGCGGTTTGGACAGGAGAATCCCGCGTCCACGCCGATACGATAGGTGCGCTCTCCGTACGCGTCGCGCAGGTAGGTGCTATAGGCGTGAAACGGGATCTTCGTCACAATGAAAGAGTATAGCACAAAAGGCGGGCCGGACTGCAAACCACGGCTCGCCACTGGAGCCTCTCAATGAAAGTAGTCGTAACACGAAAGCTGCCGTTCGACGTACGGCAATACTTCTCGGATGTCGATCTCTTCTACCATGACTCCGAAGAGCCCATCCCCCGCGAGGTGCTCGAGCGCGAGGTCGCCGATGCCGACGGCCTCGTGCCCCTCCTCGCCGATCCGGTGGACCGCAGCCTCATCGAGGCCGCCCCGAAGCTCAAGGTGATCGGAAACTACGCGGTCGGTTACAACAACGTCGACCTCGAGGCCGCCCGCGCGCGCGGCATACGCGTATGCAACACCCCTCACGTGCTCACCGAGGCCACCGCCGAGCTCGGTTTCGCCCTGGTGATGGCGGTCGCGCGCCGCATCCCCGATGCCGATCGCTTCACCCGCTCGACCCGTTACGTCGCCTGGACCCCGACGCTCTACCTCGGCAAGGAGCTCGCCGGGGCCACCATCGGCGTCTTCGGCATGGGCCGCATCGGCCAGGCGCTCGCGAAGCGGGCACGCGGCTTCGACATGCGCGTCGTCTACACCAAGCGTCGCCGCGATGAGCACGCAGAGCTCATGCTCCCGGCGGAGTACGTCACCTTCGACGAAATGCTCGAGACCGCGGACGTCATCGTCGTCACCGCGCCCCTCACCGAGGAGACGCACCACCGCTTCACCATCGACGCATTCCGCCGCATGAAGCAGGATGCGATCTTCGTAAACATCGGCCGAGGGCCCATCGTCAAGGAGGACGATCTCGTCACCGCGCTCACCGAGGGAGAGCTCTTCGGCGCCGGGATCGACGTGTACGAGTTCGAGCCCGAGATAACGAGTGAGCTCCTCTCACTCGACAATGTCGTCGTTCTCCCGCACATCGGGAGCGGGACCTTCCACGCCCGGCGGGAGATGGCCCGCCTCGCCTGCTCGGCGGTGCGCAGCGTTCTCATCGACGGCGTCGTCCCGGCGAACACGGTGGTGTAGAACGGCGAGGGCGACGAGGTCGTAGAGGCCGTGGCACAGGATGGGCGCGATAAGCCCGCCGGAGAGCAGGAACAGCGCCCCGAGGTAGAGGCCGAGGATGCCGGCGTAGAGCGCGTAGAAGGGGGTGATCCAGTGCGCGAGCCCGAATGCGGCTGCCGCGAGGATGAGCGCGGCAACCTCGCCGAGCGGTTGTGAAAGCGCGAGCTGCAGAAAGCCGCGGAAGAACAGCTCCTCGCCCGCCCCCGCCAGAGCGGCCAGCAGCGCGAGACGCGGGATGCCGAGCCCCGCGAAGTGGGGCATCAGACTGTGCTCGAGGGTGCGGCGGATCCGGGCAAGCGGCGGCCACTGCGAGCGAAGCGCGTAGAAGAAACCCGCAAGCGGCGGAAGGGTCGCGGCGGCGCCGAGGGCGGCCCGGCCGGCGGCCGCGCCGCCCGAGGGGTCCGGGCCCGGGATGAGCATGCCGATGACGTCGAGACCCGTGAGGACCGCCAGTCCCAGGCCCAGCAGGCCGAGGCCGCCTTCGACCGCGATACCGATGTGGAAGATGCGAGAGGCCGGCCCGGTCGACATCAGTTGGTGGACGGCTTCTGGTCGGTATCGGCGAAAATCCGGTAGAGCCCGCCCTTGTCCCTCAGCGCGTCTTTCCAGCCCTCTTCCGGATTGGGGTGAAACACGATGTGAGGGCGGGCCTTGTGCAGGATCCAGGCACCGGCCTCGAGCTCGGTCTCCAGCTGCCCCGGCGCCCATCCGGAGTAACCGAGGAAGAGCAGCACATTCGGCCGGACGGCCGCCGGTATGTCATCCCAGCCCTGCGCGTGAAAGAGCTCCTGTACGTGCTCGAATGCCGGCTCGAAGATGACCCCCTCGACCGGCTCGATAGAAGCCTCACTCGGCTCGTGGTCGGTGTAGGGTGAGTGCACGACAAAAAGAAACTCCTGCTGCACCGGCCCGCCCACGTAGAGGGGCAGCACCGAGCCGCGCGGATCGTCGAACTCCGGCAGGACATCCCCGAGTGTCAGGGTGGACTTGCGGTTTACTACGAGCCCGAAAGCCCCGTGTTCGTCATGATTGATGATGAGGACAACCGTGCGGAAAAAGTTGGGATCCATCATCTCCGCTTCACTTATGAGGAAGTACCCGGTCAGAGACTCCGGGTATTCGCTTCGGTCGTACCCCGGGGGGGTCGTGAAATCAGCCATCGCCATCGTCCCCCATCGGGGCAGTGTAGCGCATAGCCGCGGCCTGTTCCAGCCCCGGGGTCCGCAGCGGTGCTCCACGGTACGCCGCGCCCGCGAATCGATTGACAGTGCTCCGCTGCGTCCATAGTATGGCCGCACCGTGATCCACCGTACCCGCACCGCGGCCGGTGCACTCATCATCGCAGTGCTTCTCATCATGCTCGCGGGCTGCGAGCGCCGGGAAACCGTAACGGCAACCATGTGGACGGACCGCACGTCGGTCGCGGCCTACGTGGAGATGTACAACGCGGCGCAGGAGCGCTACAAGATCGAGGTCGAGTTCACGCCGGCACCGGCGGATGCACTGCTCGAGCGGCAGCGCCATCCGGATATCGTCCTCGGAGACTACCTCGCCAACGAAAGCACCTTTGACCATTTCACCCCCCTCGACAATCTGCTCGCCGACGACGCGCCGGCGGAAGGCGATTTCTATCCGGGATTGCTGAGCCTCGGCCGCCGAGGCGGGGAAACCTACCTGCTCCCGGTCGCGTTCGACTTGCCGGCGCTCATGTTCAAGCGCTCCGAGCTCAACGAGGGGCTCGACCAGTTCCGCCTCCCCGTCGAGCGCCTGCGCGAGGAAGGGGCGGAGTTCAACGAATCCACCGATGAGGGTTACGTACGCGTGGGCTTCTCTCCGCGCTGGAGCGGCGAGTTCCTCTACGTTCTGGCCATGAGTCACGGGGCGAATTTCCGCGAGCAGGGACGGCGCAACACGGCGTGGAATCATGGCGCCCTTGAGGAGTCCGCAGCCTATGTGCGAGATTGGGTGGAGGAGGTCAACGGCGGCTTCAATGCCGAGCGCGACTTCGAGGAACGCTATCTCTACGATCCGCCGTACCAGCTCCTCCTCCGCGACCGCATCCGCTTCAGCTACACCACGGCCGGCCGCTTCTACTCCATAGCGGAGAGCTCGCGGCGCAATGTGGACCTGCGCTGGCTCTCCCGTGAGGGCAGCATTCCGGTCCTGGAAAACATCTTCTACGTCGGCATCCCCGCCGAGGCCCGGCATGCCGCGGTAGGACGTGACTTCATCAGGTGGCTCTTCGACGAGGAGACCCAGGCCGCGCTCGTCGACGCAGTGTCGCGCAAGCGCCTCGAGGCGTTCGGCATCGCCGGCGGATTCTCCGCGCTGGTTGCAACAAACGAGGAAGCGCTTCCGCGTGCCTTTCCCGGCGTTCTCGGCAGGGTCCCGCCGGCGAGCCTGCTGGATTTTCCCCTGCAGGTGCCCAAGAACTGGGACGAGATCAAAGAGGACGTGGTGCACCCGTGGCTCAGGCGCGAGCTCACCGACGACGCCTCCCCCGAGGAGCTCCGGGAGGCGATCCAGGCATGGACCCTGCAGAAGGGCGACTGACTCCTCTTCCCCCACGCGCACCGCGGTCGGGTGCGGCTTTACTAACTCGGCAATTGACAACACCGGCAACCGGGCGTACCATGAACGGCATAAGATAACTCTACTGGAGGTTGCGCATGGCAACTGTCAATTTGAAGAACATCACCAAGGTGTACGAAGGCAACGTCCTTGCGGTGAAGGAAGCCAACATCACGGTCAACGACAAGGAGTTCGTTGTGCTCGTTGGTCCTTCCGGATGCGGCAAGACGACCACCCTTCGCATGGTCGCCGGTCTCGAGGACATCACCAGCGGCGAGCTCTCCATCGACGGCAAGATCGTCAACGACATCCCCCCGAAGGACCGCGACATCGCAATGGTCTTTCAGAACTACGCCCTGTACCCGCACATGACGGTGTACGACAACATGGCGTTCGGTCTGAAGATCCGCAAGTTCAAGAAGGAAGACATCAAGACCCGCGTCGACGAAGCCGCAAAGATCCTCGACATCGGCGAGCTCCTCGAGCGCAAGCCCAAGGCACTCTCCGGCGGGCAGCGTCAGCGCGTCGCCGTCGGCCGCGCCATCGTGCGGAAACCCAAGGTCTTCCTCTTCGACGAGCCCCTCTCAAACCTCGACGCAAAGCTCCGCGTGCAGATGCGCGCCGAGATTTCCGGACTCCATAACCGCCTGCAGGCGACCATGATCTACGTCACCCACGACCAGGTGGAAGCCATGACCATGGGAGACAAGATCGTCGTCATGCGCGACGGCCTCATCCAGCAGATCGGAGATCCGCTGACGCTCTACAACGCGCCGGTCAACCGCTTCGTGGCCGGGTTCATCGGATCGCCTCCCATGAACTTCCTCAACGTCAACATCACCGAGGAAGGGAAGAAGATTCTCATGGATGAGCCGAACTTCAAGATGGAGCTGACCGGCAAGCCGGCCGACATCGCAAAGGATTACGTCGGCAAGCAGATGACCTTCGGCATCCGCCCGGAGGACCTGCGCTACGACCCCGACGCACGGGAGGGGACCTACATTCCGGCGACGGTAGAAGTCATCGAGCCGCTCGGCGCGGAAACGCACCTCTACCTCAACACCGGCGCCCATCAGTTCATCGCCCGCGTAAACCCGAACACCGATGTGCAGGTCGGCGACCAGGTGAAGATCACCCCGGTCATGGAGAAGGTGATTCTCTTCGACCAGGACACCGAGCAGGCGTTGACCGTGGAGACCCAGAAGCAGGCGTAGGCCATCCCTTCGGCGTGCCGCCGTGACGGCGGACGGCGTTGGAGACGAAATACCCGGGGCCGGCCACGTGCCGGCCTTTTTTTTCGGCAAAAGCGCCCCCCGCAGCTTGCACCCCGCCGCTACCTGATCTATACTAAAAAGGATGGAAAAGGTTAATATCTCCACGAAAGACGAGCTCATCAGCTCCCTCCACGGCCTGGTGGCGGATACCGAGCGCATCTTCCTCGGGCTCGGCGAGCACTTCCCCCGATTGCTCGCCGAAATGGAGGCGAGTCTCAGCGCATCGAGCGACGTCGTCGACAGCCTGCACGCCGGTGACGGGCTGCGGGAAGGCGGACGCCTCGCCCGCGTCATCGAGGAAGCGCGCGGTGCGGTTACCGAGGCTACGTCGTCGTTCGAGGGGATGCACGAACAGGACGATCGACTGTTCTCAGAGCTCGACGGCGGTATTCAGACGCTCGGCGAGCTCGACACGCTTATCGGCGAAATCAAGGAGGACTCGATCGAAATGGAGCTCGTCTCCATCAACGCGATGACGGTCGCGCTCAAGAGCGGCAGCGCGGGGAAGGCCTTTTCCTACATCACCGAGGAGCTCAAGCGCCTCTCGAGTCGCACGATCGATCTTACCGACACCATCACCCAGCGCGGCAGCAGCCTTCTCGAGGAGTTCAGGCGGTTTCGAAACGAGATGGCCTCCGTGAAGGGCTACCAGGACGAGCTCTTCGGCCGATTCAGGGAGCGGCTCTCGGGAAGCTTCGACGCATTCCTCAGCGGCGTCGAGCAGACCGCGACGGTGCTCGAGTCCATTCGTGAGAAATCACGCAGCATCAGGCAGCCGCTTACGAAGATCATGCAGGAGGTGCAGATCCAGGACATCATCAAGCAGTCGGTGGATCACGTGGTCATTTCCCTCGAGGAGCTCCGTGAGGTCGAAGACAGCGACGACGAGGAGCATCTGCTCGACGAGCTGTCTTTTCTGTCGAGCCTGCCGGACCTCTGCATCACCCTCCTCGACGACATTCGCGAGCGCCTGAACGGGAGCCTGCGGGTGTTTCGCGAAAACGCGGACTCCGCACGCCACGTCATCGAGCAGGCGGAGCTGGACCGCAGCAACTTCGTCTACGAAAGCATGCACGCGGGCAGCGAGGGGCGTGAAGGGCTCGAGGCGCTCTTTGCGCACGCCTCTCAGATGCTCGACGAGCTGCTGGCCGACACGCACCGCTCGATGGACATGAAGCGCCGTCTCACCCGCGACAGTGAGCGACTGCTCGGGGAAGTCTCGCACATAGAGGCCGACTTTCGCTCCTTCTCGACCCTCATTACGCGCTTTCGCTCCATCGACATCGCGTCCCGCATCGAAGTCGCGAAGCAGGTAGTGCTGCAGCAGATGTCGGGTACGGTGGAGACCATGAACGCCCTGACCTACAAGATCGAGAAGGACGTGCGCGTGTCCATAGATTCCACCAAGCACTTCATCGATGAAACGAGCGAAGTGATCACCCGCTACCAGAGCGTGTTCACCGACGAGGAGAAGCTCGTCGCCCAGTTCGAGACACGCATGAAGCGGCTTTCGGGCGAGCTCGCCGAGGCGAAACGGACCCTCGGCGCGCGGATCGAGGGCATGTCGCTGTTCAGCGATCGCTTCGTCAACCTCTTTCGGGAGATGAAGGAGCAGCTCGACGAGCTGGAGAAGCTCCTGACACAGATCGACACCATCAACGTCCAGCTCCGGGAGGTGCAGGCGGTCGCGCGAACGCGCATGCAGCCGCTGCTCGAGGCGCGGGGACTTTCCGAGTGGCGCATCAAGAGCGACCGACTGAAGTCGATGATAGAACGATTTACGATATTTACCCATAAGAAAACCGCCGGAGATATCGCGGGCTTCGACGTCGAGCAGGGCGCGCCCTCGGGCGAGATCACGATGTTTTAGGACTGGAATCCCCGTGTATCAGCACTACAACGGCAAGTTCGGCAAGCAGGTCTACATCATCCATCCGGGCGAGTATCTGGCGTCGGCAGATCCGATCATGATCTCCACGGTGCTCGGCAGCTGCGTCGCGGTGGCACTCTACGATTCCAGACTCCGCATCGGTGGGCTCAACCACTTCATGCTTCCCGGCTCCCTCGAGTCGCAGAGCTTCATGACCTCCGAAACCGGCAAGTACGGCATGTTCGCGATGGAGCTCCTGATAAACGAGCTCATAAAGATGGGCGCCCGAAAGGAGCGGCTGCGCGCGAAGGTCTTCGGCGGCGGTCATGTCCTGCAGAACGAAGTCGGACTGAACGGAGGCGTACCGCAGAGTAACATCCGCTTTGCCTTCGAGTACCTCGACACCGAGAGCATCCCCGTGGAAACCTCCGACGTGGGCGGCACGGTGGGTCGGAAGATCTTCCTCGATCCCCAGACGTTCAAAGTGATGCTGAAGCGGATAACCGGCCGGCTCATCGTGGACGTCGAGAAGGAAGAGGAAGAGTACCTCGAACGCCTCAGGGAGCGCCGCCGGGAGCCGAAGGGCGACGTCACCCTCTTCGAGTGAGCCCCGCGGCTACATGCCGAGCTCGGGCACCGGCGCCGCGGACGGATCGGAGACGGGCAACCGTCCCTGACTCTCGTGAAACAATCCAAGAAGATACCGCGCGGTGTGAAGGCGCTCGACTATGATGCGGGAGTCCTCCGAAACGCTCGGCGGGAGCGCCTCCCCGTCCGCGACGCTCATGAGCGTCGCGAGCTCGCGGAACAGCGGCTCGAACTCCCGGCGCGCCTCTTCGAGCGCGGCCAGAGGCGCATCGAGCTCGGCGGCAGTCGCATCGTCGAGGGAGCGCTCGCGGTCCGCCGAGCGCATCCAGTCGAGGATCGACGGCTCGGCCCGTACGGCGTTGCGATATGCCGCGTCGAACTCGCCCTTCGCGCGGGTATAGAGCTCGCTTCGGCTCGCGATCTCCTCCCGGACCTCACCGGCAGCCGCGGCGGCCATGACCGCACCCATGAGACGCGCACCTCGCCACTGCCCGATATCGCCGGAGGACGGCGTGTTCTCGAAGGCGGGCCGCTCGGGGCTGTAGAGCACCGCCCGGTCCTCCCGCGCGAAGAGCCGACGCGGACCTCCCTCGTCCACCGAGACCGTCGCCCGCCCCTCGGGCGCCTCCACCAGCAGTCGGCCGAGCGCGCCCCGTGCCACCGAAACGGCGGCGTCCGCCGCCTCCACCCGTCCCTCGCGCAGCACCACCGTCACCGCCGCGGCCGCGCCGGTCTCCACCGAGAGCGATCCGTGGAGGAGCTCCACGACGAGGGGGCTGTGGGTGTGAAGCATGACGGCGGTGTCGGAGTCGAGGCGCAGGCGCACGGCGGCGGCGTCCTCGGATCCCGGGGCACCGCCCACGGCGCCGACGCGCGTTTCCACGAGGCCGTCCGCCCCGGTTGCGATGAAGTCGAAGGGCTCGAGGCGGGCGCCGAAGAGAAGCTCCGGCTGCAGGGTGCGGAGCTCACGCACGACCTCCACCTCGCCCTCGACGTAGGTCAGCGTCGGATGCTCCTGCGC
>CAZWNS010000018.1:5950-12782 GCA_964635245.1 uncultured Spirochaetaceae bacterium | reverse complement strand
GCATCACGGGCATCATGTAGCGGCGGCTCATCCTTCCTCCGTCCCTCCCGTTCATCCTTCCTCCGTCCCTCCCGTTCGGTTCGTCGCTCCTATTCGGCCCCGGGCCGGTACTCCTTTTATCGGCGTGAAGATGGGCTCGAGTTTCGGAATTTCGGAGGGCAGCGCGTCGAACACCCGCCTCCAGATCTCCGCGCTCTCCATGCAGAGGTAGAGCGGCGCGTCGACGACCCGCTCGATACGCTCGCGGATGCTGCGGTACATACCGGCCCTGACGACCTGAAGGTAGCGAAGCTTGCCGTCACGCCCGGGCACGAACTCGTCGAAGAGGTAGGGCCGCGGGTTCATCCGTTCGCGGAGCGACGTGGTAAACCGAACCGTTCCCATACTGATCCAGGCGATGCGCTCGGAGGGAAAGGCCGCAAGCCGGTCGATGAGCGCCCCGTAGAGCTCTTCATAACCCTCGACATGGATGATGGGATCGAAGTGAAACGCCACGAGGTATCCGGCCTCGACGACGCGCCGTGCGGCGGCGAGGCGCCGCTCGATGGAAGCGGCAAACGGCTCCTCGGTGTCCGCAAGAGCGGGCGGGTTCAGCGAGAAGCCGACCACGGCATTCCCGCGGCGGGGCAGGTCGAGGAGATGATCGACGAAGTCGGTCTTCGTCTTCATCTCGAAGTACACGTTGTCGAGCCCGGCAAGGGCTTCGACGTAGTCGGCGGAGAGCTCGAAGAGGGGATCGAGCAGCAGCGAGTCGCCGACCTCGCCGGTACCCACCCGGACCGCCCGATCCGGATTGGCACGTGCGATGCGGGCGAGGGTATCGAGGGCCTCGCGGCGGCGGACCTGGACGGTGAGGGGGCTGAAGTTGAGGTAGCTCTGCATGATGCAGTAGCTGCATCCGAGGGTGCAGCCGAGATAGACGTTCGCGGTGAGATAGTTGCAGCACAGATGCCCCCGCGTGCCCGGACAGCGTCCCACGACCGGGCCGTGGGAGGCGGTGATGAAGAGGGTGTCCTGCCGCGCGTGCTCGGGGGGAATCTCGTCCTTGTCGCGTACGGTCCGAATCGGTCGCCCGGAGAGTCGCGTGAGCGCTCGCTCCGCGGCCGCATCGCCGCGGGCGCTCTCGGTTACGTAGACGCGGCGGATGACGTCATCATAGAAGGCTGAAGAGCTCATCGATTTCATCCTGGAGTCCGGAAAGCGCCTCGATCCGGCGCCGAAGCTCCCGGCCGGAATCGAAGGAGAACTCGACGGTGAACCGGCTTCCCTCGAAGTTCTCCGGCGGGCTCAGCCGAACACCGGAGCCGGCAAGCGCCCGGCCCGCAATCTCGTCGAACCGGGCCTCGAGGCCCGAGAGCGTCGGGTAGCGACGTGCGCGGAGGTTCGTAAGCGGGGCGTCGGCAACCTCGCCGACCACCGCGGCGAGCTCCTCGTCACCGAGCGCGTCACGCTGCGCGATCTCCCAGAGCATGGTGAAGAAGCGTCGGCGGTTGCTGAAGGACAGCTCCCGCGTACACGCGCCGGCCGCCGCCGCGGCTGCCGGGAACTCCTGCATCCGCTCGGCGGTCTTGAGGTCGAGCTGCTCCCCCGCAACCATCTCCCGCGGCAGCGACGGAAGTGCGGCGTAGCGCCTCACCGCCGGTGCGAACGGCTTCCCTCCGGTTACAAGGCGATTGGTCTCCTCGTCGGGCGCGAGCCCGGCCGCGTCGAGCAGCGCCACGAGCCGCCGCTGCTCCTCGAGGCTGTAGGAGCCGGCCCTGCCCTCGAGCGCAAGGAGGAGATGCACGGCCGCTCGCGCATCCCCTTCGAAGGGTCGCGTGAGGATCTCGCCCGCCCCGGACTCCGGTTCCGATCCGCCGGAGATCCGGCCCCGGCGCTCGACCACTCCCCAGCCCCACAGCAGGGTGCGCAGCGGCTCCGGAAGGTCCCGGCGATCGACGGCAACGGGCAGCGGCGGGTAGTAGTCGGCGGCCGCCGGATCGAGGTCGGAGGATTCGAATATGTCGGTTGTACGTGGGAGTGACTCCAGCGCGCTGCGCCGCATGAAGCGCAGGGTATCAGATTCGCCTCCTCGTGTGTATTGCCCGCGCAGCGTTGACATGGGATAGCCGACTATTTATCGTGGGACCTGGATGGTCGCATCCCGCACACGCCGGATCAGAGAGGGCTATTGAATGAATATTGTTCCGTATACGGTGAACCCGAACCTGCCCGAGCCGCTTACCCCGCTCTCGGAGCTTGCACGCAATTTGTGGCTGAGCTGGAACTTCGACGCCGTATCGCTGTTTATCCGACTCGACTACGATGCCTGGCTTGCCTCGCGTCAGAATCCCGTACGGACGCTGGGGATGGTTCCGCAGAACCGCCTCGAAGAGCTTGCCGAGGACGATTCCTATCTCTCGGCGCTTCAAAACGTCTACGACAAGTTCCGCAGGTACCTCTCCGGCGAGACCTGGTACTCGGGTCCGCATGAGGATGTCGTCGCCTACTTTTCAATGGAATACGGCCTCGATGTGAGCCTGCCCATTTACTCCGGAGGGCTCGGCGTGCTTTCCGGCGATCATCTCAAGACGGCCTCCGACCTGGGCCTGCCCCTCGTCGCAGTGGGACTCCTCTACCGCCAGGGTTATTTTCAGCAGTATCTCAACGCCGACGGATACCAGCAGGAGTCCTACCCCGAAAACGACTGGTACAACATGCCGGTCCACCGCTGCCGGACGAAAGACGGCGATGAGGTGAAGATAACCGTGCAGATGGCGGACGCGATGGTGACCGCCCGGGTGTGGGAGGTCAAGGTCGGCCGCGTATCGTTGTACCTCCTCGACACCAATATCGATGAGAACGACAACGAGCACAAAGAGATCACCGGCGCGCTCTACGGGGGCAACCGCGAGAACCGTATCCGACAGGAGATCCTGCTCGGCATCGGCGGCATACGGGCCCTGCGCGCCTGCGGCTACAATCCGGCCGTGGCGCACATGAACGAGGGGCACTCCGCCTTTCTCGGGCTCGAGCGCGTGCGGGAGTTCGTCCGGAACGACGGTCTGTCGACGAAGGAAGCCCTTCAGGCGGTGTGGCCGACGAGCATCTTCACCACCCACACCCCCGTACCCGCCGGCAACGAGCGTTTCGACGTGCAGCTGATGCAGAAGTACTTTCACAGTCTTGCCGACGGCACGGGCCTCGAGTGGCACGACTTCATGGCCCTCGGGCGGGAGAATCCCGAGGATACCGAAGAGCACTTCTGCATGACGGTCCTCGCGCTCAAGCTTTCCGCCTACAATAACGGCGTGAGCGTGCTCCACGGGGACATCTCCCGCAGCATGTGGAAGGCAATCTGGCCGGGCCTTCCCGAGGAAGAGATCCCGATCGGCAGCATCACGAACGGCGTACACGCGCGCACCTTCGAGTCGCACGACATGCTCGATCTTCTCGATCGCTATTTCGGCCCGCGCTTCACCGATGAGCCGACCCATCTCGATATCTGGGATCGCATGGACCGGATCTCCGACGAAGAGCTGTGGCGGGTACACGAGCGGCGCAAGAGCCGTCTTGTTGCCTTTGTGCGGGAGCGCTTCCGCCGGCAGTTGCAGAGGCGAGGGATCACCGGAAATCAGCTTGCCCACGCAGGCGAGATCCTCAATCCCACGGCCCTGACGATCAGTTTCGCGCGCCGCTTCGCAACCTACAAGCGGGCCACACTTCTCTTCCGGGATCCGGACCGCCTGCGGCGGCTTCTCACCGATGCCGAGCGCCCGATCCAGCTCATCTTCTCCGGCAAGGCCCACCCGCATGACGTACCCGGAAAGAATCTCATCCGTGATATCGTGAAGTTTGCAAGCCAGCCGGAGCTTCGCAGCAAGATCGTCTTTCTCGAAAACTATGACCTGACCACGGCCAAGTATCTCGTCTCCGGGAGCGACCTGTGGCTCAATACTCCCCGCCGCCCGCTCGAGGCGAGCGGCACGAGCGGCATGAAGGCCGCGGTGAACGGCGTGCTCAATTGCTCGACGCTCGACGGGTGGTGGGCGGAGGCCTACGAGCCCTCCGTCGGCTGGGCCATCGGCAACGGGGAGGAGTACGAGGACACCCAGCTGCAGGACGAGATAGAGAGCAAGGCGCTGTACGATCTTCTCGAGCGGGAGATCGTTCCGACCTTCTTCGACCGAGGACAGGACGGTCTCCCGCGCACCTGGATCGGCATGATGAAGCGCTCGATGCGGAATATCGGGAAACAGTTCTCCAGCCACCGAATGCTCATGGAATACCACGAGCAGTTCTACTCGAAGGCGCTCGCGAACTACAAAGAGGTGATTGCCGACAAGAACAGGCGCCCAAAGGAGGTCGCCGCGTACCTCGAGAAACTCAACGCGGCGTGGGCCGAGGTCGCGGTTGTCGAGCTCACCGACCCGGGACATCCGGAGCTTCACGTAGGGGAAGACCTGGAGATCAGCGCCGACATCAATCTGGGTCCTCTCTCGCCGGAGGAGATCCGGGTCGAAGCCTACTTCGGTCACATCAATTCGCAGGGGGGCATCGACAACCCGCAGACGGCCGAGATGAAGCCTCGGGACGGCCAGAACGCGTCGACGGGCACCCTCCACTACGTGGCGCGGATTCCCTGCGCCGCCGCGGGCCGCCGGGGCTACTCCGTGCGGATTCTTCCGCAACATCGGGAACTGAAACACAATCTTGTACCGGGATACATCAAGTGGGCATGAGCACCGGTTACCCGCTTCGTAACTCACCGAAGCTCTCGCTTGACCACCACCACCGGCCGTGCTACCATTTTGGTCTGAGCGTGGGGGGTAAAACGTGGCTTCTGGGAATGGAAGCGAGTATGGCGTGTCTCTTGACGGAACCGGTCGGCACGGTAAGATCTACTGCGCCAACTGCTACCATTGCAAGCTCTCTATGGAGAAGCTGCCCGGAGGCGATGAATATCGACTTCGGGTCCGATGCGATGCCGGCCAGTGGAAGAAGAAGCAGGGAGAAGAGAAGCTCTACAAGTATTCAACAGTCATTCGGCGCAGTCCCGAGTTCTGCGAAGACTACGAGCCGATGGGCTCCCTCAAGGATTTCCTCAGGGAGCTCAAGAAGAGCCTGCCGGTCAAAGACGAAATCTACGCATACGAGTAACAACCATGCAGACAACTAGACTCACCCTTTACGCGGCCGCAGCGGTGCTGCTTCTCGCCGCGTGCGAAACGGTGCCGGAGCGTTCCGAGATTCCGGAAGACCTCACGACCCAGGAATACTTCCAGCAAGCGCAGGAGGCGGTGGATCAGCGCCACTATGAAACCGCCCTCGTGTATTACCGCACCTATCTCGATCGCCACCCCGACGACGTCGAGAACCGCACCGCCGCACAGTACGAAATCGCCTTTCTCCATTACAAGATGGAGGATTACGAGACCGCGGAACGCATGTTCGAGGAGCTTCTCGACCGCTATGAGGGCGAGGAGGCGGACAGCCTTCCCGCGTGGCCGCAGATCCTATCCGAGAAGCTGCTCGAGAAGATCGAGGAAGAGCGCCGCAGCGAGCTCAGTGCGGCAGAATGACCGTGTGGATCCTCACGCCGTGCTCCCGCGCGAGGTCGTAGACCGCTTCTCGGGTAACACCACCGCGTGGGCGCGGGTGCGGCGGCGCGTCTCCGACGAGAATCACCATCCGGGCCTCCGACTCCCACGGAAACTGCTCCAGAGCTGCGTAGAGCGCCTCGTGCACGGCTTCGGGGATATCCCGGCCGCCGGCGACCCGGATGCGGTCAACGGCCGACTGCACCGCCGTCAGATCGGCCTGGAAGCCCACGTTCCGCGTGAGATACTCCTCTTTGTAGTCACGGTAGTACACCATCCCCATGCGGGCACTTTCGAATCGCCCCACCTCCTCCCGGAGAAGGGGCACGAGGTCGCGGCGGAGAAAGGGCAGGTCGTTTCGCATGCTCTCGGTGGTATCGAGCGCAAGCACGAGGTCGAGGCTTTCCCCCTCGCTCTCCCGCACGAGCTCGGCGATGCGAGCCGGGATGTCGTCTTCGCCCTCGGAGTATGAGGCGGTCCCGTCACTCTCACGTGCGATTTCTTCGTAGGTATCCACGGTGTCGGACATATAGTTGCCCTCGGGGGGGCCTTCCTCGGGGGCCTGCTGCACCGAGAGAACGAAGGGGTTGTCGCGAAACTCTCCCGCGTAGGAGGCGTACTCCTCGGTGAAGGTACGCACGTTCAGGTAGGCCCCGTCGAGGATCTGCAACTCACCGCTTCGGCTCCACGGGTAGCCGTAGGTCACAACGTAGGGAACGAAGACCTTGAACGCCGAGCCGAACTCTTCATCCTCCTCCGGAGTCGAGTCGATGAGATAGTGGCGGTCGTCCTCGAGGAATGATCCGTCGAGCATCCGCCGCTCGTCACCGTTCATGGGGTGGTACTCGGGATTGCGGTAGGCGTAGCTTGCGACCTCGCGCTCGGGGTCTTCGGTGGACTCTGTGATGAGCACCGAGGAGATGTCGGGCTTGTTGCGTATCACGAGCACGTAGCCCCCGTCGAGGCTTTGCTCGATCCGCAGATCCCCGGTGCCCACCGACAGATCCTGCGCATGAAGCGGGTGCGTGGAAAGGACGAGAAGGAGGCTCGCTACACAGGCGACATGGACCCGGCTCATCGCACCTACGAGTATCGGTACAATCGACGGGCGGAATTAGCGGGGGAGCACCGCCGGGAAGGGCACGGCGCCGCCGGAGTCGGTCGTCTCGAGAAAAAATGAGAAGCGTGAGAGAAACGCCTCGATAAAGTCGCAGTGGGAGTCCGCCACCGCGGCGGCAGCTGCGTCCGCGGCG
>CAZWNS010000018.1:2028-5850 GCA_964635245.1 uncultured Spirochaetaceae bacterium | reverse complement strand
GCCGCTGCGGCGCGCACGAGCGGGAGCTGCGGGCGAGCGGCGAGTCTCACTCGACCGTCACACTCTTGGCGAGGTTCCGCGGCTGGTCGACATCCCGGCCGAGCTCGATGGCCGTGTAATAGGCGAAAAGCTGGAAGGGCACGACCATCAAGAAGGGATACATATACTCGTGCGTGGGCGGCACGAAGAAGACATCGTCCGCGATCTTCGCGACTTCGCGGTCACCCTCCACGGCAAGGGCAAGGACCGGACCGCGGCGCGCCTTCACCTCCTTCATGTTGGTGATCACCTTGTCCCGCAGACCGTTGTCGGGGACGACGAAAAAGCTCGGGGTGTCGTCGTTTATGAGCGCGATCGGGCCGTGCTTTATTTCCGCCGCGCTGTAGCCTTCGGCGTGAACGTAGGAGATCTCCTTGAGCTTGAGCGCGCCCTCGAGGGCAACGGGATAGTTGATGCCGCGGCCGAGGAAAAGAAAGTTTCCGGCATGGGCGTACCTCTTTGCAAGCGCCTCGAGCTCACCGCGCCGGTCGACGATCTGCGCCACTTTGTCCGGCACGCTCTCGAGATCCCTGATGAAGGCAATGCCGTGCTCGAGGGACATGTGGCGCATGCGTGCCATGATGAGGACAAAGAGGTAGAAGGCGGTCAGCTGGCTGGTGAAGGCCTTTGTGGATGCCACCGCGATTTCGGGGCCGGAGTGGATGTAGACACCACCGTCGGACTCCCGCGGGATGGTGGCGCCGACCACGTTGCAGATGCCGAGCACGCGGGCTCCCTTGCGTTGGAGCTCGCGCATCGCGTAGAGGGTGTCGGCCGTTTCCCCGGACTGGGATACCGCAAAGTAGATGTTGTTGCGCTCGACGACGGGGTTTCGGTAGCGGAGCTCGGAGGCGAGCTCGGCCTGCGCCGGAATTCGCGCGACGGTCTCGAGGAGATAGGCCGCCACCATGCCGGCATGAAGCGAGGTGCCCGCCGCGATGATCTTCACCCGCTCGAGGTCGAGAAGCTCCTTGTTGGACATGTTCAGGCCCCCGAGATGGCCGGTAGCGTACTCCATGTCGATGCGGCCCTGCATAGCCCGCTTTATGGACTCCGACTGCTCGAGAATCTCCTTCTCCATGAAGTGGGCGAATCCGCCCTTCTCGATCTCCTCGAGCTCCCAGCTGATGAAGTCGACCTTCTTGTCGATCTCGCGACTGCGCAGGTCGGTGGTTTTGTAGCTCGTGGGGGTCAGCTTCACGACCTCGCCGTCCTCGACGTAGACCACCTGCTTGGTATGCGCCACGAGCGCCGTCGCATCGGAAGCGAGAAACATCTCGTCGTTTCCGACCCCGAGGACCAGCGGGGAGCCGTTCCGCGCGCCGACGAGGACGCTGGGCTCTGCAGCGTGCATCACCAGGATTCCGTAGGTCCCCTTCAACAGGCGCACCGTCTGTCGCACCGCTGTCTCCAGATCCCCGTCATAGAGACTTGAGATGAGATGCGCGATGACCTCCGAGTCGGTCTCGGACCGAAAAATGTAGCCTTCTTCCTGCAGCTTTTCCTTCAGGGAGGTGAAGTTTTCGATGATGCCGTTGTGCACGACGGCGATCGTATCGGTCCCGTCGGTATGGGGGTGAGCGTTGAGGTCGTTCACCTCGCCGTGGGTCGCCCAGCGGGTGTGCCCGATACCCCAGAAGCCGTCCAGGTCCTCCGGCACACGCTCTCGCAGGCGAAAGAGCTTGCCCTCTCGCTTGTAGACGTGGAGACCCGCGCCGTCTCCCACCGCGATACCGGCCGAGTCATAGCCGCGGTATTCGAGACGCTTGAGTCCTTCTATGAGGATCGGAGCGGCCGGCTTGGGACCGCAGTATCCGATGATTCCGCACATTGATCTGCTCCTTCGGGGTGGGCCGGCGGCGCGGCTACTCGCCTGCGCGCTCCCCGCCGCTTCTTTCGACGGTCCTTTCGGCAAGTGCGCCGAGTCGGCCCTCGTTCTTCAGTCGGATCGCATTCTGTTTCACCGTACAGATCTCGCGCCTGGTGAGGTCGTCGATGATGCGCTCCACCGTCTGCGCCGGGATCTCCAGGTTGAGCGAGATCTCCTTGACCACCCGGTCACGGGCGAGCACGGGCTCGCCGTCGCGTTTGGCGATGAAGCGGTTGTAGAGGTCCAGCGCCACCAGGCTCTCTTCGTTTTTGCGAAAGAAATGCTGTATCTGCGCGTTTGCCTCGGCAAGCCGGCGGGAGAGCTTGTCGATAACGCTCATCGCGATCTTCGCGTTCTTCTCGATCATGCTCTCAAAGCCCTGCCGGTCGAAGGCGAGGAGATACGTGTCGGTCACCGCCGTTGCCGTCGCGGTCCGCTCCATGCGCGTTACGATGGCCATCTCGCCGAAAAACTCCCCCTTGCCGAGCTCCGCGAGAACGTGGAGCTTGCCGTCGAACTCCTTGGAGATCCGCACCGTGCCGCTCTGGATGATGTACATTCGCTCGCCGGGCTCACCCTCGCGAAAGATCTCCGTGCCGGCACCGATGGTTTGCCCGTATTTCTCGTAGAGCACGTTCTCAGCCACAGATCATGTCCCTCCGTTGGCAGCGATTATAGTAGTCACGCGAAAACCCGTAAAGAAGATGCAATCGGCAGGTCAAAATGAGCAGTACCTCCCGGTGAAAGGAGATGTATATGTACGAACAGCACACACCTCAGACTCTCAAGAGGAGCGCCGTCACGGCCGGAGCGGCGGCGGCCGTCGCCGCCGCGGTCGCCCTCGGTGCCTGCGCGCCCCTCGAGGACACGGTCTACTTCGCCGACCAGGACTTCACGCCCCCGTCGATGGTCTCCATTGAGGCCGTCGGCCCCACCACGATTGTAGCACGTTTCACCGAGGATACCACCGCGGAGTCGGCCTACGTATCCGCCGAGCTCGGTGAGGTCGACGCCCGCGCCGACGGTCGCGAGGTCACCTTCGAAACCGAGCAGGCGGGAGAAGTGGGCCGGAGTTATCAGCTCGAGGCCGTGGTGGCCGACGCGGCGGGAAACACCATGAGCTTCGTGGAGACCATATACGGTTACAACTCAGACGTTCCCGCCGTCCTTATAAACGAGGTCACCACCCAGGGCTCAGCCGGCCATCCCGACGTCGTGGAGCTCAGGCTGCTCTCCGCCGGCAACCTCGGCGGGCTCACCCTCTACGCCGGCGCCCCCGGCGAGCACGACGGCCGCCTCGTGTTCCCCGCGGTCGAGCTCCCGAAGGAGGCCTACGTGGTGGTGCACTTCAAACCCGAAGGGCTGCCCGAGGAAGTCGACGAGCTCGAAGACCCCGCCGCCTCCGGCGGCCTCGACGCCTCGGATACCGCATGGGACTTCTGGGTGCCCGACGGATCGGGCATCTCCGGAAACAACGGCGCCGTCAGCCTCTACGAGCAGCCCGGCGGCCGCCTCATCGACGCCGTCGTGTACTCCAACCGCACCTCCGCGTCCGACGAGCGCTACCGCGGGTTCGGAACCAAGAGGGCCCTGGCGATGGTCGATCGCGTGGCCGCCGACGGCGGCTGGCTGCCGAGCGGCGGCGGGTCGGGAACCGGCGGCGGGTCGGGAACCGGCGGCGGGTCCGCCGGGAGCGAGGCGGGCTCGCCCGCGGCCGCAGCGCCCGTCCTGGCCCCCGAGGACGCCGTGGACCCCGAGGATTCGACCGCCACCCGCTCCATCTCCCGCGGATCCGATGGTGCCGATACCGACACCAAGGCCGACTGGCACATCACCCCGACGAGCGGCTACACCTTCGGCGGGCCGAATACCGACGAGGTGTACGAGCCGTAAAGGGCGAGAGGTCACGCAGA
>CAZWNS010000018.1:0-1928 GCA_964635245.1 uncultured Spirochaetaceae bacterium | reverse complement strand
ACACGATCTTCGCCCGCTACGGGGTGGAGAACCTGTTCTAAGGGCGGTGAAGGGGCGGCCGGAGTCTTCGGAACCGACGGCGGCCCCCGGTTGGCGCCGGATAGCGTCCCGGCTCCGGCGCCGCAGGCGGTCGGCGTGCCTCAGTCCATATGCGCCTGCACCAGCTTCTCGAGCCGATCCCGCGGGGCCGCACCGATCTGCTGGTCGACTACCTCACCGCCCTTGAACACCATGAGGGTGGGAATACTCACCACGTTGTAGCGGGCGGCCAGATCGGCCTGGGAGTCTACGTCGAGCTCGCCGATCTTGAGCTTGCCCTCGTAATCCTTCGACATCTCTTCGAGCACCGGCGCGACCATCTTGCACGGCATGCACCATTCGGCCCAGAAGTCGACGAGCACCGGCACATCCGACTGAAGTACTTCCTGCTCGAAATTGTCGGTGGTTATCTCTACTTTCATGCGTTCGCGCTTCCTCTTTTTTTCGACACTATTGCGCGCACGGGGCGGGAGGTCAAGACATGGAAAGAGCGGGCCGCGCTGCAACGCAGCCGCGGCCCGCAGGACCAAAGAACGATGAGCGGAGGTCGTGAGACTACCTGCACGCGACGGGGCCATGCCGCAGACCCCGTCGAAGTGATCCTTCGAGACCTAAAACGGAACGTCCGCGGTTTGCACCTCCTTTCCCTCAACCTGCGCATCCTGCTCTTCGAGCTGCTCCTCCTCGGAGTCTTTGCCGCGGTTGAAGTTTGGTTTGAACTCGACGTGCTCGCCGACGATCTTCACGCGCGAGCGGTTTTTGCCCTCGCTGTCGGTCCAGCGGTCCTGCTTCAACCGCCCGACCACGCGCACACCACGTCCCTTGGTGAGGAACTCGGCGCACCGCTGCGCATTCTTCGCCCAGACTTCCACGTCGAAGAAGGAAACCTCCTTCTGCAGTTCCTCGTCCTGCCGGTAGAACCGGTTCGAGGCTACGCTGAAGTTGCATACGTCGGTGCCCTTCGGCGTCTGCGCGAGCACCGGATCCTTCGTGAGGTTTCCCTCGATGAGAATCGAGTTGAGACTGTTCATAGCTTCCTCCTGGTGATGGGAGAATGCGGAACCCCGCCTGCCCGACCCGTCCGCGGCCGGCTCACGCACACGGCCGACGGCGGGGCCCGCGTACCCAATCCCCGTTATCACGCGCCGCCGTCGTTTCCGGCGGCCCCGTTCACCCCCTGTTACGCGCGGTTTGGAGCTGCTGCTTCAACGTGGAGCTGAAAAAGTTCGGGGATTTCGTGTCAGTCGGGGTCCGCCGGACCGGCCACCGCGGCGTCATTCGGCCCGCCGGACCGGCCACCGCGGCGTCATTCGCCCGCTGTGTCGTCTTCCGACGCACCGTTCACGAGCATCGAGCGAATCGCAAACGCCACGCTGTGCACGGCGTCTTCGTTCTTGCCGAAGAGCGGGATCGCCCAGGAGAGCTCGAGGCTCGTGCGCTGGTTCCACGCACGGGGCGCCACGGCGATCGACGGCTCAGCGGACACCAGAAAACTGTCGGTGTTCTCAACCAGGATGTCGTCTACGATGGGCGCGGGGCGGTAGTGGCCGTCGAGCTCCAGCCCCGCCAGCCAGCGGGTCCGGGGCGCTTCCTGCAGGAGATAGGCCGCGCCCAGGGAGCCGGAGAGGCGGTAGCGGTAGTAGATGGTCTCGTAGGGCGCGGCGTCCTCGAGACCCTCGCGGACCAGGTTCTGGTCGTAGTATGAAAGGCTCTGCTCGTCGTAGTCGGCCGGGAAGTAGAAGAGGACCTCCTGGCCGGCCGTGAGCACGCTACGGCCGCCGAGGGGAAGGCGTTCGTGCAGCGCCACACCGAGGGCATGCGCTTTGCGGTCGGGGTGCTCCGCGATGTAGGTCTCCCCGGCCTGCCGCCGGTCGGTCTGGGCGTCGAGG
>CAZWNS010000017.1:35196-42215 GCA_964635245.1 uncultured Spirochaetaceae bacterium | reverse complement strand
CGATGAGGACGGCGGTCTGGATGGTCATGTGAAGGCTGCCGGTGATGCGCACGCCGGCGAGCGGCTTCTGCGGACCGTACTTCTCGCGCGTCGCGATGAGGCCGGGCATCTCCTTCTCGGCCATGTCCATCTCTTTGCGGCCCCACTCGGCGAGTGCTATGTCCTTGACCCGGTAGTCAATGGACCGGGTGGTGGTTTTCGTGTTCACGATTTGTGCTCCTTGATTCTGCTATGATACCGCGCGCGGCGGGCTTCCGACCACCCTGCTACGCCACGTCGCCCACGAGGATGCGCTGCAGGCTCGCGCAGCCGCTCTGCAAATCGAGCGCCGCACCCGGATCCGGCACGGACTCGTTTTCGGAGAACAGGAGGAAGGCCGGCTCATCCCCGCCGATATCGGAGACCTTGCGGATACGCCGGTAGTCCAGCCCGTACTTGCCACAGAGATGCTCCACGATGAAGTCGAGGTCACTCCGTCCGACGAGGGCGACCTCGGTGTAGCCGTCGTCGACCGCCGCGCGGATCACCTCTTCTATCGCCTGCTTGTAATCCACCACGTGCTTGATGGTGCGCTTGAGATAGCGGTAGCTCTTGCGCGCAATTGCATCCACCCCTACCGGCGACACCGCGTAGGCGATGTTACGATTGTTGACCTTGCGTACGGTGAGAAAACCCTTCTGGGTAAGCCGCTTGAGGATGGCGTTCGTCATCCCCAGCGACAGGCCGATAACCTGCGCGAGATCACGCTGGCGCACGTCCTGTCGGATGTGGATCTGTTCGAGGACTTCCAGTTCTTTGTCGGTGGGGGCCATGAGTGTTGGAGAGGGCACGAGGTCGGGCGGCAGCGTACACCCGCGGGCACAGCTTCGCCGGTCACACCGCGCGTTCCGCATGCCTGCGCGGGCGGCGGCGGGCTACCGAGCGTATTGGACCACCCGAGCGCGTGCAAAGGTCGCCGAAACTGACTCTCCCGGGTCTCGGGCAGGTGCTGTGCCTTCCGACGAAGCATACCACGCCTCGCCCGAATGTTCAGGACCTGAACAATACGGAAGGGTTCAAAAATGGTCAAGCGGCGGCAGTAGGTTCCAGGTGACGAACCCGTCACATCCCGGCTATTATCAAAGCGTGAGGAGGCAATGAGTGCTGTTTCACGTTACGCTTGAAGAGGCCGAGGACGGTTGGGTCGTCGCGGAATGCCCTGCACTTCCGGGCTGTATCTCGCAGGGTTCCGACGAGCAGGAGGCTCTCGAGAACATCAAAGAAGCGATCCAGGCGTGGCTGTGGGCCGAAGACCAAAAAGCTTCTCAGTCTCAGAAAGGCCAAAACGGCAAGCACCAGATTGTCGTAGCGGTGTGACCTATGGCCCGCCTCGGAAACATCTCCGGAAAACGCGCGGTCACAGCCTTCAAGAAAGCCGGTTGGCACGTGGTTGGTCAGGTCGGCAGCCATGTGGTGCTGACGAAACAAGGGCACCGGGCCAACCTTTCAATACCGCAACACAGAGAGCTGTCGATCGGCACCCTTCGCAGCCTCATCCGAAGCGCAGATCTCACGGTAGCTCAATTCATCGAGCTGCTGTGAATCATAGCGTGTGTTCTCAATGAACCGTCACTTCGCTACAAACTCCCCGCGATATAGTGCTCGAGCTGGTCGATGACGAACTCCTTCTCGTGGATGACCGCCTTCACCACGTCGCCGATGGAGATGAGCCCGATGAGCTCGGCGTCCTCGAAGACGGGCAGGTGCCGCACGCGGTTCTCGGTCATCACGGCCATGCACTCCTCGACGGTGCGGTCCGGGGCGACTCCCCGAACCGGTGTGGTCATAACCTCCGACACGGCGATATGCCGCAGATCATCCCCATGGTCGATAGCGTGGCGGGCGAGGTCGCGCTCGGAAAAGATGCCCTGCAGGGTACCCTGCGAATCGATGACGAGCAACGCGCCGACGTTCTTCTCTCGCATCCGCTCGAGCGCCTCGTGCGTGGTTGCCTGCGGGTGGATCGACCACACGTCGTTTCCCTTGTGTCGGAGAATCTCTCGTACGGTTTCCATTGACGCCTCCTCACGCAAACGGTGTTCTGCTGCGTTCTAGTGTAAGACGGCAATCGATAGAATGATAGCGGAAAATTTCGTGTACCCCCGAAGGCGGCTCAACCCTCCGGCAGCGGCGCGAGGATCTCCTCGATACGCTCCATCACCGAGTCATCGAGCTTCTCGAGAACGTCGATCGCCTTCATGTTCTCGGTGACCTGCTCGGGGCGCGACGCGCCGGTGATGGCGGTGCTCACGTTCGGGTTCTTGAGGGTCCAGGCGAGGGCGAGTTGGGCCATCGACGCATCGAGCTCCTGCGCGATCTTCCCGAGCTTCGGCACCGCCTCGAGCAGCGCTGTGCGGTCCTCGCCGAGCATGCGCTCTCTGAGCCACTCGTAGCCGGGGAGGTTCAGGCGCGAGTCTTCGGGGACACCGTCGGTGTACTTGCCGGTGAGGATCCCCGAGTACAGCGGTGACCAGATCGTCGTGCCGAGGCCGATCTCCGTGTACAGCCTTCGGTACTCCTCCTCGAAGCGCTTTCTGTGAAACATGTTGTACTCGGGCTGCTCCATGGTGGGCGGGACGAGGTTGTACTGACGGGCCGTTGCGTAGGCCTCCATGATCTGCTGGGCCGACCACTCGGAGGTGCCCCAGTAGAGGACCTTGCCCTGGGTGATGAGATCGCTCATCGCGCGGACCGTCTCCTCGATGGGGGTGTTCTCGTCGGGGCGATGGCAGAAGTAGAGGTCGAGGTAGTCGACGTGGAGCCGCTCCATCGCCTGATGGGCGGCCTCGAAGACGTGCTTTCGGCTGAGGCCGGTCTGGTTGGGCTTGCGTTCCTCGGTGCTCCCGAAAAAGACCTTGCTCGAAACGACGTAGGAATCCCGCCGCCAGCCGGAATCCCTGAGCACCTCGCCCATGATCTCCTCCGAGCGCCCGCGGGCATAGGCCTCGGCGTTGTCGAAGAAGTTCACGCCGGCGTCGTAGGCGGCGTACATGCACTTCTTGGCGTTGTCGACCTGGAGCTGATTGGAGAAGGTCACCCAGGAGCCGAACGACAGCGCGCTCACCTGCAGTCCGGCGCGGCCGAGTCTGCGGTATTCCATCATGCCACCTCCAGCGCGATTTCGATCATCTCACGGAAGCTCGTCTCCCGCTCCTTGGCTGAGAGCTCCTCGCCGGTGACGAGGCTGTCGCTTATGGTGAGCATCGTCAGGGCCCGGCAACCGAACTTCGCGGCGGTGGTGTAGAGCGCCGCGGTTTCCATCTCCAGGGCCTGCACGCCGTACTCGGCCCAGATTTTCCAGTAGTCGGGCGCGTCGTGGTAAAACTCGTCGGTGGAGAGCACGTTTCCTGCGGTGACCTTCGCGCCCTTTCGCTTCGCCGCCTCGACGGCCTGCTGGAAGAGCTCGAAGTCGGCGGTCGGCGCGTAGCTTGCACCGCCGAAGCGCCGGATGTTGACGCCTGAGTCGGTGGAAGCGGCCATGGCAAAGACGAGATCCCGCACCGCGAGGTTCGGCTGTATGGACCCTGCCGAACCGATGCGAATGAGCTTCTTCACCCCGTAGGCGGTGATGAGCTCGTGCACGTAGATAAGCGCCGAGGGGATGCCCATGCCGGTCCCCTGAATGGAGACCCGCTTCCCCTTGTACGTCCCGGTGTAGCCGTACATGCCGCGGACCTCCGAGTAGCGGGTTGCCCCCTCGAGAAAATTCTCGGCGGCGAACTTGGCCCGAAGCGGATCGCCGGGAAGCAGCACCGTCTCCGCAATATCTCCCTCTGTTGCTCCGATGTGAACGCTCATTGTTCCTCCTGATGTTCAATTGCACCGCGGCGCGCGGGGCGCCGTGGGCTACTGCTCAGATCTGGTCGACAAGCCAGGCGCCGAACTCCTCGGTCGACTCGGCGAGGTCCGGCATGTCGGCCTTCATCGTATCAAAGAATCCGCGAAGGTCGTCCTTCTCGTACTTAAGACCTACCATATGCGCCTCGAGGTATTCCACCATCTCCGGATGAAGCGTGTCTGAGAACACGGCAACCTCGGTGATACGGCCCCGCTTTGTCTCGATGTGAACGTCCATCTCGCCCCAGTCGAAGCGCTCGTTCATGTGATGGGAGAAGTCCGGCGACCGGCCGAAGCGCCAGTTCCAGTCCTTGAGCTCCTCGTAGTGAGCAGCCAGAGAGGGGATCTCCGAGAGGTCGTCACGGGTCAGATGCTCGACCTCCGCCTCTTCGCCGTAGTGTTCGAGGAAGGTCTTGATGATGGTCGCGGTGAGCTTGTCGTGATCCAGCGCGCCGTTGAACTCCGTAAGGTTGGCCACCCGGGACTTCACCGACTCGATGCCCTTGGAGACGAGCTTCTTCTTTGCCGGGTTGAGGTAGTCGACCAGGCGCCCGAGGTCGGCACCGATGAGAAGCGTCCCGTGGTGGAACGCGCGGTCCTTCGCCCGCTTGAAGGCGCTGCCGGAGACCTTTCGCCCGTCGACGAGGATGTCGTTTCGCCCCGAGCGCTCGGCGGTGATGCCGAACTCCGCGAGCGCATCGATAATGATCCGGAAGTTCTCCTCCTGATCGTACTGATCGAGACTCGTCATGAAGGTGAAGTTCGTGTTGCCGAGGTCCTGATAGACCGCGCCGCCCCCTGACTGCCGACGCGCCAGATAGACGCCGTCGCGCTCCATCTTCTCCAGGTTGCACTCCTTCCAGGGATTCTGGTGGCGGCCGATGACCACCGTATCGGCGTTGCGCCAGAGAAACAGAATGCGGTAGGACGGGTCCATATCGCGGAAGATCCAATCCTCCGTGGCGAGATTGAACCATGGATTGTTACTCTCGGATGTGAAGACCCGCACACTCATGGGGTACCTCCTTGCGGAATCGTGATGCGCGCGAGCACGCCGAAACGGGACGATGGAAACACACCGTAGGTGGCCTCGTCGAGTACCACCCGCGCTTCTTCCACCGCGACGCCTGCGCCCCGCACGAACACGTAGTCGGTGCGGGCCGCCGTTTCGCCCTCCCACGGCCCGAGCCCGTAGCGGGTGATGTGGGTGTTTCGCGTCGGATCCCAGGTGGCGGCGGCTCCCGCGCCGGCGACGGCGAAGGCGTCGACGAACCCGGCCTCTTCGAGAACACCGATCTCCTCGGAGCCGGGAAGCGCGTTGAGCGTGCCGGTCAGGATGACCGGCGCATCGCCGGCCACCTCGTTTATGGTGACCACCGTGCGCCGCGCCTCCTCGAGGCGCCGCTCGGTGCCGCGCACGGCGCGCTCCATGCGATCGATGAGCTCCGGTGATTCGAGCTCACCGGCGTCATACGCCTCGATGAGCGCCACCATGTCCCCGCGCGTCGCGAAGGGGCTCGCAAACCACCGGGTGTGGAACACGAAGACGCTGCCCCCGCCGATGAGGAGCTCGGCGCCGAGCACCTGCGTGGTCGCATCGGTCTGAAGCGAGAGGGTTCGTCCCACGTAGCCGCCGGAAAGCGTGCGTCGCACCGCGAGGGCCGGCTCCGCCGCCTCGGGCGCGAGAATACCGTCGCCCACGCGGAGGTTGGTCGGCACCCCGACCGGGCCGATGCGCACGCCGCCCTCGGCCATGTGAGACACCGCGGCCATCCCGAGCGCCTCGGAAAAGCGGGCGGTCATCTCGTCCACCGGATTCGCTTCACCGAGGGTGACGATATCGGGCTCGAGCGCCGCAATCTCCTCGGCGAGGAGTCCGAGCCGGAACTCCCGCGCGGAGGGCTCCTCGTAGGTGCCGCGTGAGAAGAATCCGCCGGCCTCGAGGCCGGACCAGGTGTTTACCGTGACTACGGTGATCGGACCGGAGACCACCAGGCCGGGGCCGGGCCCGTCGGCGGCGTCGTCTTCAGAGACCGCGGTGTCCTGGCTGAAGACCGGAAGAGCGAGAAGGAACGCAAGCGTGAGGCTTGTAACAATCCGGCGCATGGCGCGGAAAACCCCCTGATCGGAGCGGTTGCCCCGTAGTATAGTCCAATCAAAAGGGGAGGGCAAAGACCATGATCGAGCTTGCGGTATTCCTCGGAAACCCCGGAACCCGCTACGCGCGCACCCGCCACAACATCGCCGCGCGCATGGCCGAGGCCTTCGCCGCGCGTCGCGGCGAGCAGTTTCAGCAGAAGTTCCAGGGGCGGCTCGCAACGATCCGCGGGCCGGGCGCCTCACACGCGCCGGGCAAGCTCCTCATGCTGCTGCCCGAGACCTACATGAACCGCTCCGGTGAGAGTGCCGGAGCCTGCGCGCGCTACCACTCGATCGGCCCCCCTGATGTCCTCGTCGCCCATGACGAGGTCGAGCTTCCCTTCGGCACGCTCGAGCTCCGCCGCGGCGGCGGGCTCGCCGGGCACAACGGCCTGCGCTCGGTGGCTCAGCACCTCTCGAGCAGGGACTTTGCCCGACTTCGCATCGGCATCGGACGCCCCCGCCACGGTGATGTGTCATCACACGTGCTCGGCACCTTTTCGCCCGACGAGGAGGCGCGCCTCGATGAGCTCGCGCGCGGGGTGGAAGAGATCATCGAGCGGTTGACCGCGGAGAGCTTCGAAGCGGCTGCGAAAGAGGTGGGACGGCGCGTGGTATTCGCGTACTGAAGGGCGCAGTCGGCCGCGGCTGCACGCCCGCGCTCAGTCCCCCTCCGGCGCCGTCACCTGCCAGGCCGACTCCCACGCCTCCCGGTCCGCGTTCCAGCGGAAGGCCCGCCCGCCGTCCTTCGGGATGGCGAAGAACCCGTCGCCCGCGGCGGAACCGTCGGCGGAGGATCCGTCGGCGGAGGATCCGTCGGCGTCCTCGCCGTCGCTCGGTTTGAGGTAGGCGTACCGATCGTCCTCGCGGTACTCGGAGAACGTCGTTCGCTCTCCGTCGGCCTCGCGCACCCACGAGCCGTTCTCCCGGCGCACGAACACGCCGCCGGGATAGCGGTAGGCAGTGCCCCCTGCGTCCGCGGAGTCCTCCGTCTCCGCCTCCGT
>CAZWNS010000017.1:7396-35096 GCA_964635245.1 uncultured Spirochaetaceae bacterium | reverse complement strand
GGTCCGCTTCGGCCGGAAGCTCGTCGAGGGGACGCCGGTACTGCTCGAGCTCGGCACGCAGCTCACGGCTCGTGTCGGGCGCATGGAACGCGCCAAGGCGGTCGCCGGCGGGGTGGAAGACGAGAAAGGAGGGGTAACCGGGAAACTCGAACCGCGCGTGCTCAGGGTCGCGGTCGGTGAGCCGCACGGTGACGAACTCTTTTCGCAGGATGTCGCCTACGAGGTCGTCGGAGAGGACCTCGGCCTCGAAGCGATCGCAGGGCTCACACCACCCGGGGGCGGTTATGAAGAGCACAAGGGGTCGCTCGCTCTCCTTCGCGGCGGCGAGGCCCTCATCGTAGGAATCGAGCCAGACCTCGGCGGAGGCGGCGGCCGGCGCGAGTAGGAGCGCAATAAGAATCAGGGTCGGCGTCGCGATGCGCGCAAGGAAGCGCCGTGTGCGGTGCATGCATGGTCCCTCAGCTAGGTATATCGATCGATTCGAGACGGGAATTGACTGATTACTCGTCGGCGGAGAGCGGCGTGCGACCGCGCAGGGAGCGGGCGATGGTCAGCCGGTCCGCATACTCGATGTCACCGCCGACGGGAAGGCCGAGGGCAAGACGTGATGTCTTGACCCCCCGCTTCTCGAGCATGCGCACGAGGTACAGTGCGGTGGTGTCGCCTTCTACGGTGGGGTTGGTGGCAAGGATCACCTCCTGCACGCCGTGCTCATGCAGGCGCCCTACGAGAGAGGAAATCGAGAGGTCCTCCGGGCCAACACCGTCTATGGGAGAGATCACCCCGCCGAGCACGTGATAGAGACCGCGGTACTCGCGCGAGGCCTCGAGAACGGCGACGTCCTGGGGCTGCTCGACCACGCAGATCGTCGCACGGTCACGGGAGGGGTCGGTGCAGATATCGCAGGGATCGTGCTCGGTGTAGTTGCCGCAGACCGAGCACCGGCGGATGCGGCTCTTGAGCTCACGGATCTCGGTTGCAAGCCGCTCGTTGTAGGCGGAGTCCGCCTGCAGGAGATAGTAGGCGATGCGCACCGCGCTTTTCCTGCCGATGCCGGGGAGACGGGACAGGGCCTCGGTGAGGCTGTCGAGAACGGTCACCTCAGCCCCCGAACATCCCCGGAGGAAGGTCCATACCGCCGGTGAACGAGGACATCTCCTCGCGGATCTTCTCTTTCACGTTGGCGACGGCGTTGGTAAAGGCGGCAAGTATGAGGTCCTGCAGCATGTCGATGTCGTCGGGGTCGACCGCCTCCGGCGAGATCCGCACGGCGGTAACCTGAAACTCCCCCGTCATCTCGACGCGCACCATGTCGCCGCCGGCGGTCCCCGTTGCACGGACCTCCTTGAGACGCGCCTGCGCTTCACCTAGCTTTGATTGGATATTTTGCAAGTTCTTTAGAATATCCATGGGGTTCATTGAACTCATTGTCCTTCTACCACCTCTCCGCGGAATACGTGTTTCACGAGCTCTACCCGCTCATCCCGCGCGTTCTGTTCGTGTGCGCCGCGACTCTGAACGACGACCACGTCGAGGGCGAGCTCCTCGTCGGTGATCTCCTCGCAGACCGAGCGCACGTAGTCGCGCTCCTGTTCTATGGCGGTGGCCGGATACTGGTTCTCGAAAAGCACCCGTATCGCCCCCCCGCCGATCTCCCAGCGAAGCGCCTTCTCGAGATTGGAGGCGAGCGTCGGCCGGTGATCGCGCACCTCGCCGACGATGCGTTCGGCGGTAGCCGCATCGAGAGGCTCGTAGGTCTCGCGTGCGGCAGCACCACCGGCGGGGGCAGCACCACCGGCGGGGGCAGCGCCACGGGCGGCGGCAGCGCCACCGCCCACGCCGCCGCGATCCCCCCGGGAGTCGGCCGCCGGAGCGCTCCCGGCCGCAGGCGGCGCCGGCGCCGAGGCAATCTCGCCACGCAGCTCCTTCACCCGCTCGAGGAGCTCCCGCGAGGTCATGAACGAGGACAGTGATGAGAGCCTGGCCACGGCAAGCTCCACCTCGAAGCGCTGGTTGAGCGAGTAGCGCACCGAGCGGTAGAGCTCGAGAAGCAGCTCGAGCGCCCGCTGCAACTGCGTGTCGGTGAACCCGTCAACCTGCTCCTTCGGGAAACGGGAGGCCGCGAAGCCGAGAATCGACTCGCGCGTGACACCCTGCTTCACAAACAGCAGGCTGCGGAAATACTCGGCAAGCTCCATGATGAACTGCTCGACCGACACACCGGAATCGAGAACCTCTCCGGCCTGCTCGAGCGCCGCCGCCGCATCACCGGCGGCGAAGCTCGTCACCAGCCGCGAGAGCTGCTCGAGCCCGCCGACGCCGAGGGTGGCCTTGAGCTTGTCGAAGGTGAGCGAGCCGTTGGAGAAGGAGATCACCTGGTCGAGAAGCGTGTAGGCATCCCGCAGGGATCCGCGTGCCTCCTTGGCGATCCAGAACAGGGCCTCATCCTCGGCGGTGACGCCCGCCTCCTCACACGCGGCGGCGAGCTGCCCCCTGATGAGATCGACGGGAATGAGACGGAAGCTGAACTGCTGACAGCGCGAGCGGATGGTCGCCGGCACTTTCTGAATCTCGGTCGTCGCGAAGATGAAGACGATGTAGGGCGGCGGCTCCTCGATGGTCTTCAACAGGGCGTTGAAGGCGCTGTTGGAGAGCATGTGGACTTCGTCGATGATGTAGATCTTGTAGCGGAGGCTGTTCGGCGCGAAGAGGACCTCGTCCTTGATTTCGCGCACGTCGTTGACCGAGGTATTGGAGGCACCGTCGATCTCGATCACGTCCATAGCCGTGCCGAGGCGGATCTCCTCGCTTCCCTCGTACTCGTCGCAGCCCTCCGCATCGGGTCCGTCGGGACAGTTCAGCGCCTTCGCCAGTATGCGTGCCGCCGAGGTCTTTCCCACGCCGCGGGGTCCGGAAAACAGGTACGCGTGGGCGATGTGGCCGGCTGCGAGCGCGCTCTTGAGGGTGGACACCACGAACTCCTGACCGATGAGCTGGTCGAAGTTCCGTGGACGTTTGCGTGTGGCCGTTACCTCGTAATTCATATGGCTTGTCCGGGTCGTCCAAGTCGTCCGGAAAAAGAAAAGCCCCTTCAGCTCCTGCCAAGCCGTCTGCGGCACACCGACCGGTCGCCTACCGCTGCTCCCTTCCGGGCCTGACGGGGTTCAGCGATAGCCGATTGCGCAGGGCCCGGCACTCAACACTGAAGGGGCCGCATCGGAGAGAGAGGGATTCGAACCCTCGGTACCCGGATAGGGCACACTCGCTTTCCAAGCGAGCACCTTCGGCCACTCGGTCATCTCTCCCTCTTTGAACCGGCACTACGGAGAGAGAGGGATTCGAACCCTCGGAGCCCCAGAGGGGCTCAGTGGTTTTCGAGACCACCGCCTTCGTCCGCTCGGCCATCTCTCCGTGGCACAATGTAAAGGGAATCCGGGATTATTTCAACTGTCGGGAAACGGCTCTATCGAGCCGATGGAGGACTCGATGCGCCGTCCGATGTCCTGAAAACGCCCCTGAGGCACGATGTACTGAATGATAGCGACCACGGATTCGCGCGGCTCGGTGACGAGGGTAAACCGAACGCTATCCTGCGCGACAACCCGCGCCTGATAGAACTCGAGGTCGTTGTGGCGGAACTCGGCGGTTTCGGCATCGCGACCAACCCACTGATCGAACACCGTTCCCGGATCATCCCGTTCGAGGGGCTCGTATACGACGAGCGCCGATCCGGAGCTGCGCTCTACGAACAGCGCCCGCAGCACGCGATCCGCGTCGGCAATATCCTCGCTCTCGGCGAGCCGGTCGGCGATCTCGTCCCGCAGCGACGACGGGGCCTCCCCCCATTCGGCCGGAGGAGACAATCGTATGCCGAGCGTGCGGTCTTCGTATGCCTCCCCGAGCAGCTCGGGATCGACGTTGAAGGAATACGCCGGTGCGGTCTCCGCGTCGCCCGTGGAGGGGCGCTCGGCAGCACCGCAGGCGGACAGGAGGAGGACGATGATGAGAACCGGAAGAAGGGCGCGGAATGGCGGTGCTTTGTGCATACTGTGGGGAAACGTGATGCGGCTCCCGTGGAAGGGAGCCGCTCTCAGCAGGAGTTACTGCTCGACCATCACGGTGCGTCGAGAGATCGTGACGTAGCTGGTCACAAAGGTGATGAGAGCATCGACAACCGTGTACTGGGTCGTGATGGTGTAATCTTCGGCTTCACCGGCCATCTCGTTGGAGTCGACCTCATTGAGCTCAACGAGACCCCAGAGCGCGTACCACTGTACCTCCTCTTCGGACTGGCCGAATTGCGCGCCGTCACCTACCTGGTGCACGTGCGTTACACAACCACTGAGAACGAGCACCAGCACGAGCGCCAGTGCGGCTGCCTTCGAAACCGCCTTCATTCTTAACCTCCTACGGAGCATGAGTTGCCCGGAATTCTATGTGTCTCCTGCCCTGAGGTCAATACGTATTTCGCCGATTCCCGAATTTCTTATCAGAATGCTAATCTAGACGAAAATGCAAAAAGAGACAAAAAGAAAGAGCCGTCACGTGCGTGACGGCTCGCGAGTGGTATGCCCAAGAGGACTCGAACCTCCGACCTTTAGATCCGCAATCTAACGCTCTATCCAGCTGAGCTATGGGCACACGGTCTCACGGAGAGGGAGGGATTCGAACCCTCGGTACCCGGACAGGGTACAACTCCTTAGCAGGGAGCCCGATTCAACCACTCTCGCACCTCTCCACTATTCTCTTGTCGACACGGAGAGAGTGGGATTCGAACCCACGGAACCTTGCGGTTCAACGGTTTTCAAGACCGCCTCCTTCAACCACTCGGACATCTCTCCCTGTTCTGCTGTTCGGACTGTCAATATAGCCAAGGCCTCCGGCGTTTGTCAATTACGGATCGGGATAGCCGAAGCGCTCGAGATACCCCCGCACGACCCGCAGATCGCGCTGGTCGATGCTGTCGGCGTATTCGGTGGCGAGGTCCCGGTTGAACCGGTGACCCGAGTACAGCAGCCAGTGAGCCTTGTTGATCTTGATGCGCGAGCGGATAAACCAGTAGCGGCTACCGCGCTGCCGTCCGCGCTCGAGTGCCTCCATACCGATCGTGCGGTAGGCGCGGTAGGTCTCCACGTAGGCGTCGGAGAGCACGTCGATGTCGCGTCCGGAAAGCTCGCCGTCGGAATCGAGGCTCGGATAGATCTCCACCACGTTGCCCGGACGCATGAAGTCGGGATCGGGAAAGCGCTCGCGGTTCAGGACGTAGAGGTCGGGCCACAGATGTTCTTGACCCCAGTACGACTCGGAGATCTCGTAGAAGGTATCCCCGGACTCCACGGTATGCCTGTCGGTGACCCGGCGTTCGGCGGGAACCACCTCGGGCTCGCCGAGCTCCTCCGGCTCGGGCTCGGGCTCCGGCTCCGGCTCCTCCGCCGGCTCCGGCTCGGGTTCGGGCTCGGGTTCGGGCTCGAGCTCGCGTTCGGACCGCGCGGTCGCCGACCCGTCGTCGCCGAACAGCATGTCCAGCCCGCCCCCGGGCATGACGAACAGAATGATGACCGCCGCGAGCAGCAGAACATCCACGACGGCAAGCACGATATTGATCCGAACTATATTGCGTCGCCCCGATCCGGGCTCTCCGTTGGCCGCCACTGGCTCCTCCTCATCATCATCTCTCATCATCTGCATCGGCCGATAGCGTGCCGACCGTTTAACAGTTTTCCGGAATTCATTATAATTGCTTTCACATTTTGATAAACACGAGTGTGAGATCAGATGGCGAATAAACCGCTCTACGTTGAGATGCCGATCGATGTGAAGACCTATGACATCGATTTCGGCGGGATCGTCAGCAATATTGTCTACATCCGCTGGCTCGAAGACCTGCGCCTGCGGATGCTCGATACCTACTTTCCGTTGAAGAGCCAGACGGAGGCCGGGTATGCGCCCGTGCTCGTTCGCACCGATATTCGCTATCACCGGCCGGTGAAGCTGCACGACAAACCGATCGGGGTGATCTGGGTGCGAACGGTCGGTCGGTTCAAGGCTCATCTCGAGGGCTATATTTCGCTGAACGGCGCGGCGGTGGCCTCCTTCGGCCAGACCGTCGTCTTCGCGGAGTTCACGACCGGCAAGCCTATTCCGCTGCCGGAACGGCTGCGCTCCCTCTACGAGCGTGGAGCCCAGTGGTAGCGCAGTTCGAGACAATCCAGCCCGCGTTCTACAGCCGAAGCGCTCTCGACGTCGCCCCCGACCTGCTCGGCACGCTCCTGTGTCGCCGCACAGGCGGGCGGCTGCGGGTCGCACGCATCGTGGAAACCGAGGCCTACCTCCCCGATGACCCGGCCTCGCACGCCTACCGGGGTCCCACGCCGCGCAACCGTGTGATGTTCGGGCCACCCGGACACGCGTACGTCTATCTCATCTACGGGATGCATCACTGCCTCAACACCGTGACGGAGCCCGAGGGAACGGGCGGCGCCGTTCTGATCCGCGCGGCCGAGCCCCTGTTCGGATGTGAGGAGATGTGGCGCGCCCGCTTTCCCGGGAGTGAGGTGCCGGCGGGGCTCACGGACGCCGTCGACGCCCGGCTCCTCGCGCGCATCGCGAGCGGACCCGGACGGCTCTGCAGCGCGCTCGGCATCCACCGCGACCGTGAAAACGGGGCGAGGCTCTATAGCGGGGACCTTATCATCGCCCGCCACGCGGTCATCGCCGCAGACGGGACCGACGACCGCGCGACGGTCGTGGTCGAGGCCCCGCGGGAGCTCGACATCGTGGAAGACGGGCGGATCGGCATTCGCCGCGCGGCCGACCGCCCGTGGCGTTTCACTATTGCCGGAAGCCCGTTTGTCTCACGAAAACCCGACCCGGCTATTCGCCCCCGGCGTCATCGGCCGCATCACCTGCAATAATCCCGGCGATACGCTCGAGATCATCGAGGGAATAGTACTCGATCTCGATCCGGCCCCTGGAGTGGGAGCCTTTCACGGTCACTTTCGTACCGAGTATGTCGAGGAGTCTCTCTTCGAGCGCGCGGAGCTCCGGAGATTTGCGCCGATCGGTGCCGGCGCCGCCGGACTCACCGGCGCCGGACTTACCGCCGTCGTATTCACCGGCGCCGGCCTTCCCCGCGCGCCGGCGCTTTCCCGCAGCCGACGACAGCGTCACCGCGAGCTCCTCCGCCTGTCGTACCGACAGGGACTCGGTCCTGATCCGCTCGGCAAGCCGCGAGCGCCCTTCGTCGTTGTCGACGGCGAGAATGGCGCGGGCGTGTCCCGCGGAGAGGCGGCCCCCGGCAATGTCGGCCTTCAGATCCTCGGGTAGACGCAGAAGGCGCAGCGCGTTGGCCACGGTGGATCGATTGAGCCCGAGGCGCCGGGACAGCTCGTCCTGGGTGAGCGAGGCGCTTTCCATGAGGCTGCGGTAGGCCTCCGCCTCGTCTATGGGGTTGAGATCCTCCCGCTGGAGGTTCTCGATGAGGGCGATCTCGAGTTTCTCATCATGGCTGAAACGGCGGGGGAGCACCGGGACGCTGGAGAGCCCGGCCCGCTGGGCCGCACGGAACCGTCGCTCGCCGGCGATGATGAGGTATGTGCCGTCCTCGGCCTCCTCGGCGAGGATGGGCTGAATGATACCTTTCTCGCGGACCGATTCGGTGAGCTCGGCGAGAAGCTCCTCGGAGAACTGCGTTCGTGGCTGCTCGGGGTTGGCCCTGATCCGGTCCACCGGCACCGCAACGACGGCGCTGCGCTGCGTTTCCTCGTCGAGCTCCCGCCCCTGAATGAGGGCGTCAATCCCTTTCCCCAGGCGTCGTTTAGCCACGCTGCAGCACCTCGTGGGCGAGTTTCTCGTAACTCCGCGCGCCGGCGCACTCGGGATCGTAGTGGTTGATCGGAACCCCGTGCGACGGCGCCTCCGAGAGGCGGACGTTGCGGGGAATGATGGTGCGAAAGACACGTTTGCCGAAGTAGCCGACGACCTCCTGCACCACGTCCTGGGCGATGCGGGTACGCGAGTCGTACATCGTAAAGAGGATACCCAGGATGTCGAGCCGGGTGTTGTAAGAGCTCTGCACGCGCTTGATGCTCTGCAGAAGCTGCGTGAGCCCCTCGAGGGCGAAGTACTCGCACTGCAGCGGGATGATCACCTTGTCTGCCGCGACAAGCCCGTTGAGGGTGAGAATCCCCAGAGAAGGGGGGGAATCGATGAATACGTAGTCGAAGCGATCGCGAATCGGATCGAGGGCCCGTTGGAGAAAGTACTCGCGCTCCGCCTCCTGCACGAGCTCGATATTCGAGCCGGTGAGGTTGATACTGGAGGGAATGATCGAGAGATTGGTCACCTTCGTATCATGGATCGCCTCCCCGGCAGCGGCCTCCTCGTTGATCACTTCGTACATGCCGGTGCCGTCGGTGGGGACCCCGACGCTGCTCGAGAGGTTGCCCTGCGGATCGAAGTCGACGAGAAGCACACGCCGGCCCGCGTCGGCGATGTACGCGCCGAGATTCGAGGCGGTTGTCGTCTTTCCCACGCCGCCCTTCTGATTTGCGAACACGATCACATGTCCCATGTCGACGGTGAGTATAGACAAAACTCCCCTTCCTGTCATGGAGTAAGATGCGGTAGAGTGTTTCACGTGAAACAACTTCGTGTGACCGCTGCCGTCCTGGAGCGAAACGGCACGTATCTGCTGTGCAGGCGACACCCGAACGGAGAGCTTCCCGGCAAGTGGGAGTTTCCCGGAGGAAAGGTCGAGGAGGGGGAGAGCGAGCAGGAGTGTCTCGTGCGGGAAATCCGTGAAGAGCTCTCCCTCGATGTGACGCCGATGCGACGCCTCGGCGTTGTGGAAGTGGAACTGCCCGCCGGTCACCTCTCACTCGTCGCGTACTGCGCGGACGCCGGTGACGGCACCCCGCAGGTCCTCGATCACGAAGAAATCGCGTGGGTCGCGCCGGATCGGCTGTTGACCTACGACCTTGCCTCCGCGGACGTTGAAATCGCCCGCTGGATCGTCGACGGCGCCTGCAAACACTAGCCTGCAAACACTAGCTTCAGAATTGCTCGCATCAGGACGAAAAAAAGACTATGCGTGATATGTTCTTGTGATCGGATGCACAGGTTTCACGGTTATGAGAAATCTGTTAGTATAGGAATCCGCGCGGTGACGATGTCAACATAATGTGAAGGTCGGACGATGACAAAACCCGTATCAGGTTCGCTCGATTCGGAGCACAAGGGCTTGCGCTCCTTCCTGGCTTCTCTTCCCAAAACCGAAATACATCTGCATATCGAGGGCCTCGTCAGCGTCGACTCGATCTGGAGTCTGATAACGAAGCATAAGCTGGATTTCGATATCCACAGCAAGGATGAGCTGCGCGAGAAGTTCGACGTCAAGAGCCTCGATGAGTTCATAGATCTCTTCATCAACATCGTGCAGGCATGTTTCCTCGAAGAGAACGACCTCGATTACCTCGTAGACGACGCGCGTTCCTACCTTCTGCGCAACAACATTCGCTACGCCGAGATCTTCTTTGCTCCCACGAAGCTCATCAAGAACGGCCTCAATTTTGCCGCCGTCGTTGAAAAGCTCGATGAGGGCGCACGCAAACTCGCCGCCGACGGCCTCAACGTGCGCTACATCGTCGACGTATCGCGGGGCTTCGGCCTCGAGAACGCCATGCGCAATCTCGACCTTACCCTCGAGCACATGACCGATCACATCGTTGGGCTCGGTCTCGGCGGCGCAGAGCAGACGGGTCCGGCCAGGGAATACAAACCGGTGTTCGACAAGGCGGTGGAACACGGGCTTAAGCTCGTCGCGCATGCCGGTGAAGACGTCGGTCCCGAGTCGGTCTGGGATGCGGTCAAGCTCCTGAATGTCGCCCGTATCGGCCACGGCATCGCGGCCATACAGGATCCGAAGCTCATGGATCACCTGCGGGACACCCAGATACCTCTCGAGATCTGCCCGACAAGCAATCTCTTTACGCGAAAGTTTGCCTCATCGCTCGAGGATCATCCGATTCGGGCCTTCTACGATCACGGCATGTACGTCACGGTCAACACCGACGATCCGACGCTCTTCGGCGTCGAGCTCACAGACGAATACCTGAAGCTCATCGAGCACGGGATCTTCTCGGTGGGCGAGGTCGTCGATCTGATCAGGAAGGGTGTCGGGGCGACCTTCCAGAGCGAGGAGCACAAGCAGGCCATCCTCGCCGACCTCGACGCGGTACTCGCAAACAGCACGTTTGCAACCAAACTCTCTCCCTAGTCTCCCTGCTCCCGAGTCCCGGCTACGCTCCCTCTACCACGTCCAGTGAAACCGCGCCGCTCGTTGCATCGCGCACTGCCGCCGCGCACCCGCCCGCGGCGCCGACGGGCAGCCGCCCCTCCAATCGAACGGTTTCGGTGAACTCCTCTGCTTCTATGTCCGCCGCTGCGTCCAGCAGGATCCGTTTGACGGGCTCGTAGAGCTCGTAGGGCACCGCCACGGAGAACCGCCGCTTCGCCACGAGCGTTTCCACAGCCGTACCGCCGAGCACTTCCTTCGCCACGCCGGCGTATGCGCGCACCAGACCGCCGGTGCCGAGCTTCGTCCCGCCGAAGTAGCGCACCACCGTGATGAGGCAGTTCGTAACGTTGCTTCCCTTGAGAACGTCGATGATGGGGCGCCCGGCGGTCCCGTGGGGCTCCCCGTCGTCGCTCATTCCGAATATGCGATTATGTTCCGCACCGACCGAGAACGCATGCACAACGTGCGCGCAGCCGGGATTGGCAGCGCGCAGCGCCTCCACCCGCGCTTTCACGGATCCGGGATCCGCGAGAGGCTCCGCGCGCGCGATGAAACGCGAGTTCCTGATCCGCCGTTCGACACTGTGACTGCCGGTGGGAGTGTACACAACGTTTCACGTGAAACACCGCGGCCGGGGACGCTATTCCCCGTCGTCGTCCGCCGCGGCCCGACCGATGCCGACGACGTAGTCGGGCCGGTCGATGTTCACCACGCGCACCCCCGCGGCGGCTCGCGACTGCGTGGTAATCTGGGAGACCTTCACCTTGATCGAGGTCCCCTGGGAGGTGACGACAACGAGATCGTCCCCATCGGCGACGGGCTGAATGCCGACGACCTCGCCGGTGCGCTCGCTCACCGCATAGACCTTCTGCCCGCCGGTGCCCCGCCCGTGCGGCGTGAGCTCGTCGAATCCGGTGCGCTTGCCGAACCCGTACTGGGTCATGAGCAGCATCTGCGTCGTCTCGGCGACCACGACTGCGCCGGCGAGCTCATCGCTCTTGCCGAGCCTGATCCCCTGGACGCCACGGCTCGCGCGGCCCATCGGCCGCACCGTTTCCTCGTCCACCCGCAGGCCGCGGCCCTTGCGCGTGACGAGGACCAGATCGTCGTTTCCGCCGGTGAGCATCGCGGCGGCAAGCTTGTCGCCTTCGACGACGTTAATCGCGGTGATGCCCCTGACCTTTGCGTTTCTGAAATCGCTCACCCGCACCTTCTTCACCACGCCGCGGCGGGTCGCCATAAAGAGGTAGCGGTTGTCGGTGAACTCGCTGAACCGCACCACGGCGGTAATCTCCTCGTCGCTGGAGACGTTGAGCATGCCGCGCACGTGCTGTCCGCGCGCGGCACGGGAGCCCTCGGGGATCTGGTGGACCTTCAGGTAGTAGGCCTTTCCCTCACTCGTCGCGAAGAGGATGTAGTCGTGGGTGGAGCCGATGAAAAGGTGCTGGATGAAATCGTCCTCGCGCAGGTTCGCCGCCGCCCGGCCCTTGCCCCCGCGACCCTGCAGGCGATAGGAGGACAGCGGCATGCGCTTGATGTAGCCGCGGTTCGAAATCACCACGACCATGTCCTCGCGCTGGATGAGGTCCTCGATGTCGATCGCCTCGATTTCCTCGGGAACGATTTCGGTCCGGCGCTCGTCTTCGTAGCGGTGCGCGAGATCGAGCGTTTCGTCCTTCACCACGCCGAGGATCTTCTCCTCGCTGGCGAGAAGCGCGCGAAGCTCGGCAATGAGCGCGCGGACCTGCTCGAGCTCCTCGACGATCTTCTTTGTTTCGAGGCTCGTGAGCTTCTGGAGGCGCATGTCGAGGATGGCCTGGGCCTGCACCTCCGAGAGCTCAAAGCGGTGCATGAGGCGGATGCGCGCCTCATTCACATCGGCGGATTCCTTTATGACCTGCACCACCTCGTCGATGTTGTCGAGGGCAATTTTGAGGCCTTCGAGGATATGCGCCCGCTCCTCGGCTTTCTTGAGGTCGTACTTCGTGCGCCGGATCACCACCTCGCGGCGATGCTCCACGAAGTGACCGATGATGTCCTTGAGATTGAGCAGCTCCGGCTTCCCGCGCACGAGGGCGAGCGCGTTGATGTTGAAGTTCATCTGCAGCTGCGTCTGGGTGAAGAGCTGATTCAGGATGATCTTCGGACTGGCTCCCCGCTTGAGCTCGATGACGATGCGCAGGCCGTTTCGGTCGGATTCATCGCGCAGATCGCTGATGCCGTCGATGCGCCGCTCGCGCACGAGCTCGGCGATCCGGGTGATGAGCGTCGCCTTGTTCACCATGTAGGGAATCTCGGTGACGAGGATGGCGTCCCGTCCCGCCTGCAGGGACTCGATGGAGATCCGGGCGCGAACGGGAATGCGGCCCCTGCCGGTGCGGTAGGCCTCCTTGATCCCGCGCGTGCCGTAGATGATCCCTCCGGTGGGGAAGTCCGGGCCGGTGACGTGCTCCATGAGCCCGTCAATGGATATCTCGGGGTTGTCGATGTATGCGGCTATCGCGGCGGCGATCTCGCCGAGGTTATGCGGCGCCATGGTCGTCGCCATACCGACGGCGATGCCGCTCGCGCCGTTTACCAGAAGATAGGGCACCGCGGCGGGAAGCACGCTCGGCTCGGTGATGGTGTCGTCGTAGTTCGGGATGAAATCAACGGTGTCCTTCCCGATATCGCGCAGCATCTCCTCCGAGATGCGCGTCATCCTCGCCTCGGTATAGCGCATGGCCGCCGGCGGGTCCCCGTCGATGGAGCCGAAGTTTCCCTGGCCGTCCACCATCGGATAGCGCATGGTGAACTCCTGGGCGAGCCGCACCTGCGCGTCGTAGATGCTCTGGTCGCCGTGGGGGTGGTACTTGCCGAGCACGTCACCGACGATGCGCCCGCTCTTCTTGTAGGGACGATCGGACCGCAGGCCCATGTCGCTCATCGCGTAGAGGATGCGTCGGTGAACCGGCTTCAGGCCGTCTCGCACGTCGGGAAGGGCGCGGCTGACGATGACCGACATCGCGTAGTTGAGGTAGGATTCCTTGACCTCGTCCTCGATGGCAACGGGAATGACCCGTCCGTGGCGTTCCTGATCCGACACCGATTGCTCCTTCTAAGCGTCCGGCACGACGTCCGGGCTATACGTCGAGATTCGAAACGGCGAGCGCGTTCTCTTCGATGAACTCGCGGCGCGGGGCCACGTTCTCGCCCATGAGGGTGGTGAAGATCGTCTCCGCCTCCACCGCGTCCTCCAGCCGTATCTGAATGATGTTCCGCGATTCGGGGTTCATCGTCGTTTCCCACAGCTGCTCGGGGTTCATCTCACCGAGGCCCTTGTAGCGCTGCTGGGCCGCTTTCTCCGCGCCGCCGTCGAGTGAGGCGAGAATTCGGTCACGGTCGGCATCGTTGTAGGCATAGTAGTCCTTGCGATTGTAGGTGAGCTTGTACAACGGCGGCATGGCAAGGAACACATGTCCGTTCTCGATGAGCTCGGGCATGTAGCGGAAGAAGAACGTAAGGAGCAGCGTGCGGATGTGCGAGCCGTCGACATCGGCGTCGGCCATGATGATGACCTTATGATAGCGAAGCTTCTCGATGTCGAAGTCGGTCCCGACGCCGGCGCCGAGGCTCGCGATGATGGGCTGCAGCTTGTCGTTGGCAAGCACCTTGTCGACGCGCGTCTTTTCGACGTTGAGCATCTTGCCCCATAGCGCGAGGATCGCCTGAAACTGCCGGTCGCGCCCCTGCTTGGCGCTGCCGCCGGCGCTGTCACCCTCAACGATGTAGATCTCGCTCTTTCGCGGATCCTTCTCACTGCAGTCGGCAAGCTTGCCGGGGAGCCCGGTGCTCTCGAGAAAGCTCTTTCGGCGGGTCAGCTCCCGCGCCTTGCGTGCCGCGCTGCGTGCCTTTGCCGCAAGCACGGTCTTTTCAAGGATGCGCTCGGCGGTCTTCGGATTCTCATCGAAAAATGCGGCGAGGCTTTCATTGACCTGGGACTCGACGACGCCCTTGACCTCGGAGTTCCCGAGCTTGCTCTTGGTCTGACCCTCGAACTGCGGGTTCTGCACCTTCACCGAAATCACGGCGGT
Organism: uncultured Spirochaetaceae bacterium; assembly: GCA_964635245.1. GTDB lineage: Bacteria > Spirochaetota > Spirochaetia > DSM-27196 > PWMO01 > JAAAOH01. The sequence goes on along the minus strand of CAZWNS010000017.1, from coordinate 20,726 downwards.
GAGGCCTTCTCGCACGTCGTCGCCGGTGAGTGACTCATCGACCTTCTTCGCCAACCTGGAGTGACGCAGCACATCGTTCAGGGTACGGGTCAGCGCCGACTTGAACCCGACGAGGTGGGTACCGCCCTCCTGGGTGTTGATGTTGTTACAGAAGCTGAAGATGTTTTCGTTGTAGCCGTCGTTGTATTCGAGCGCGAGCTCCATGTGGACACCCTCGCGCTCGGCCTCGAAATAGATGGGCTCTTTGTGGATCGTGGTCTTGTTCTTGTTGAGAAACGTGACGAACTCGCTCACGCCGCCCTCGAAGCGGAAATCATGGCGTTTCGGGGTGGGCAGGCGCTGATCCTCGATGGTGATGAGGATACCCTTGTTGAGAAACGCGAGCTCCCGAAGGCGCTTGGAGAGCACGTCGAAGCTGAACTCGATTGTTTCGAAAATATCAGGATCGGCCCGGAAGAGAACCTCGGTGCCCGAACGGTCGGTTTCCCCGATGACCTCCACCGGCTTCTCGGCAATACCACGGTGGTAGGTCTGGCGATAGATGCTCCCCTCACGATAGACGGATACCCGGCACCATTCCGAGAGCGCATTCACCACCGAGATTCCCACGCCGTGCAGCCCACCGGAAACCTTGTAGCTCTTGTGGTCGAACTTGCCCCCGGCGTGCAGCCGTGTCATGACGAGCTCGAGGGCACTCACATGTTCCTCGGTGTGGAGATCCACGGGGATGCCGCGACCGTCGTCGTTGACGCGCACAATGTTGTCGGGCTCAATGGACACCGAAATCTCACTGCAGTAGCCCGCCAGGGCCTCGTCGATGGAGTTGTCCACCACCTCATAGACCAGATGATGTAGTCCCTCCGGGCCGGTCGATCCCACGTACATCCCGGGACGACGCCGGACCGCTTCCAAACCCTTCAGGATCTGGATACTCTGGGCTGAATAACTTTCGGGCATGTGTTGTACCTGTTGGTTTCCTCGGAAGAAGTTACGCTATTATATCGATTTGGCGACTGAAAGTAAAGCAGGCGCACAGGCCGACGGCGCTCCCGCCGGTCCGGCGCGACGCCTGTGGATTTACTGTGGATAATTTCTGTGAATACTGTGGATAAATCAGACCGGTACGGTGTCGCCCGATACCTACACAGACGATACCCCCTTTCTTTTCGTCTTCACGGCGGAAATTTCGCCCTCAATCATTGGGCCCGTAGCCCATTCATGCTATAGTGTTTTTTTGTCCTCAGAGCCGGCAGTGCCCGCTCGGGGACGCCGATACGGAGCTATGTTGTGGAAAACCTGTGGATAATTTGAGGTTTGTATGAGCAGTGACTCCTGGAACATCTTCTGGGACGAAGCAATGAAACAGATACGAGCCGAGCTGTCGGAGCAGGAGTTCTCTATGTGGTTTAACCGCATGGAATACTCCTATTCGCGGGACTCGGAAATCGTCGTCAACGTCCCTTCATCCTTCTATCGCGATCAGGTTCGCCAGCGGTACCTTCCGATGATCGAAGAGAAGCTCCATGAGCTCTCCGGCACCGATCTGGCTCTGGATTTCGAGGTGAAGACCATGCCGCGCGGCGATAACGGCTCTTCATCGGGCTCGAACGGCCGCACCGCAGCGGGCACGACATCCGCCGAGGCGTCTGGGTCCGCGTCCGCCGACGCCTCCGTCTCCGCGCGGAGCGCGACCACCCCGGCTGTCGTCACCACCCCGGCAAAGAAACCGCCGCACCCGACCCTTCGCGAGGAATACACCTTCGAGAACTTCGTCATCGGGCAGAACAACTCCTTCGCCGCGAATGCGGCCATGGCGATTGCCCGCAACCCGGGCACGGGCTACAACCCCTGCCTCATCTACGGGGGCGTCGGACTGGGAAAGACTCATCTCATCCAGTCTATCGGAAACTGGGCACATCAGGAGTTCGACAACCTGAAGATCCTCTATGTGACAATGGAGAGCTTCACAAACGACTTCATCCAGTCGCTGCGGGAAAACCGTACGCAGAGCTTCAAGAACCGCTACCGCTACGCGGACATCCTCCTCGTCGACGACATTCACTTCCTGCAGAACAAACCGGAAACCCAGGAGGAACTCTTCCACACCTTCAACGCGCTGTACGACTCGAACAAGCAGATGGTGTTTACCTCCGATCGGCCGGTTTCCGACATCCGGGATCTTACCGATCGGCTGCGAAGCCGTTTCGAGCGCGGGCTCAACGTGGATCTCCAGCCTCCCTCCTACGAGACGCGCTACGCGATTCTCAGAAAGAAGATCGACCGCACCGGGATCCGCATACCGGAAGAGGTCACCGAGCTTATCTGCAATAACGTTACCACGAACGTGCGCGACCTCGAGTCGGCGCTGACCAAGCTCGTCGCATACGCCGACCTCGTCGACAAGGAGATAACCGCGGATGTCGCGCGACAGCAGCTGAAGGATTTCTTTGCAAGCCCGAAGCAGACGAACATCACCATGGACGTGATTCAACGCACCGTCGCCGACTACTTCAATCTCTCGAGCCAGGAGCTGAAAGGAAAGAAGCGCACCAAGGTCATTGCCTTTCCCCGTCAGCTCGCCATGTACATTGCGCGCGAGATAACCGAGTACTCGACCACCGAGGTCGGTCTCGAGTTCGGCGGGCGGGACCACACGACCGTGATGCATGCCTGTCAGCGCATCGAGCACCGAATGCGCACCGACCCCACGGTGGAGCCCACCGTTCAATTCCTCGTTCGCCAGATAAAGGAGCAGGGAACAAAGTCTAGATAAGCTGTGGATGAGCGCGGGAAATCCCGGCATACTACGGGAAATCGATCCGATCGAATCGAACATGTGCGTCGATTGTGTACAGGGGGCGGCAGTTGTTCCGCCGGTCAGCATGTTGCAGGATGAGGAAATACGGTGGTTTTCCACATAATCACAGTGCCTACTACTACCGCTTCTAGAATTTACTATTAGGAAATAGAAGGAGAGCCTGATGAAGTTCATCTGCGAGCGTGACACGATCATGAAGGAGATCTCGGTTGCCCAGGAAATCATCGCCTCGAAGAACAGCATGTCGATCCTCTCGAATGTCCTGCTCGATGCTCGCGAGGAGGCGCTGACCATTCGGGCAACCGATCTTCGGGTGAGCTTCGAAACACGGATTCCGGTCGAAGTCGTACAGTCGGGAACCACGACGGTGTTCTGCGAGAAGCTTCTGGGTATCCTGCGATCTCTGCCTGCCGGCGACGTCGAGTTCGAGCTCGCCGAGGGGAACAGCTTCTCGATCAAGCCCGTCTTCAAGAAGATCAATTTCGAGCTCAAGGGCATCGAGTCGGACAAGTTTCCCGAGATCCAGCTCGCCTCCGCGGATCAGTACTTCGAGCTTTCCCAGGCGGCATTCATCGACATGATCTCCCAGACCATCTTCGCCGTATCCGATGACGAGACCCGCTACTTCATGAACGGCGTCTACATGGAGAACCTCGACGGAGACCTGGTGATGGTGGCAACCGACGGCAGGCGGCTTTCCTACATAAAGAAGACGCCGCAGGAGCCGGTAAAGGAGTTTCAGGGCGTCATCATCCCGCCGAAGGTGCTCAATCTCATCAGAAAGCTCGCCTCGGGGGAAGGTACGTTCTCGCTCGCGGTAACCGAAAAGAATCTCTTCGTTCAGTTCGACAATCAGCGCATCTCGTCGGCGTTGATTGAGGGACAGTTTCCGAACTACCGGCGGGTCATTCCCGAGGAGCAGAAGTATCGGATCGCGGTCAAGAAGGACGAGCTTCTCGAGGCTATTAAGCGGGTATCGCTGTTGGTGGAGAAGTCGCGGCGCATCTATGTGGAGCTCGGCGCGGAGGTTATGACGTTGAGCTCCGAGGAGAGCGAGGTCGGTGTGGCCCGAGAGGAGATCTCCTGCGCCTATGAGGGGCCCGAGGAGAAGATCGCGCTGAACTACATGTACCTCCTCGAGCCGCTTCGCGTCATCGACACCGAAGATATCGCCATCCAGTTCTCTGAGCCGAACCGCGCCATCAGCATCTACTCGGATCCGGAAAAGGACTACTTTCACATCGTGATGCCGATGCAGCTCGACTGAGAACGACGCCGCACGATTCGCCGCAGTGGGATTTCTCTCCGTCCGAACGTACAATTTCAGAAACCTCGCTGACGGCGACATCATGTGTGACGCGCCGGAGGTGTTTCTCGTCGGTGAGAACGGCCAGGGAAAGACGAACATTCTCGAGGCCGTCTACGTGCTCTGCTACGGCGGTTCGTTCCGGGTCCGCCGAGATGAGCAGCTCTGTCGCGAAGGCGAGGATCGCCTCCTGCTGCAAGGTCGTATCCGCGACGAGCACGGCGGGACACACGAGCTCGCATACGGCTGGGAGTCGGGCAGGGACGCCGGGAAGAAGAGCATCCGGCTCAACGGCAAGCCCGTCTCCGACCGCAAGGAGCTTGTCTCCATGCTGCCGTGTATCATATTTGCCCACGACGACATCGAGTTCGTCCAGGGTTCACCCGATCGACAACGATTCTTCTTCGACCAGACACTGAGTCTCTACGATCCACTGTTCATCGACGTGCTTCGCCGGTATCGCAAAGTGCTGCGTGCGCGCAATATCGCCCTCAAGGACGGGAGAGGCGATCTGCTCGACGTCTACGACCGACAGCTTGCCGAGGCGGGTATAGAGCTCCTCGGACGACGACGCGAGGCAACCGCCGCCTTCAACAGGACCTTTTCGGAACTCTTTACCGGCATTTCCGGTTTCGGCGAGCCGCTGCATATCGAGCATCGGCCCTCGTGGCGCGTTGAGACGGCCGGTGAGGCCGAGATGCAGCTGTCACGACGCCGCGAGCATGATTCCTACATGAAGACGACTACCTCCGGGCCGCATCGCGACCGTTTCGTCTATCGGTATGCGGGTCGGGATTTCACGAGGACCGCCTCGACCGGGCAGCTGCGACTCGTTTCCCTGATCCTTCGGGTGGCGCAGGCGCAGTTCTTCGCGTCGCGCAGCGGGCGGTCGCCGGTGCTCTTGCTCGACGACGTGCTGCTCGAGCTCGATCCCGGCAGGCGCAAACGCTTTCTTGAGGCGCTTCCCGGATACGAGCAGGCCTTCTTTACCTTTCTGCCCGATGAGCGCTTTGGTGACTACCGCCGCGAGGATACGTTGATCTATCGGGTTACAGAGGGTACCATTGAACCGTATGGAACGGGCGGGTGATCTCCTCGAGGCCTTCCTGAGGCTGCACAACATAACCGGCGGAGAGGAGTATGTCGCCTTTTTCAAGAGCTGGCACCGGATCGTGGGTACCGACATTGCGGCGCACACCCGTGTAACCGATATCCGCAACGGCGCCCTGAAAGTCGAGGTCGATCATCCAGGGTGGATGCAGATGCTGCAGATGCGCAAGGATGAGATCGTGCGTAAAGTCGGCGTCACCTATCCCCAACTCGAGGTGAGGAATATCCACATGCGTCTGGTCACCTCCTTCACGGGTGCCGGCGCCGGTCCGGACCCCGGTGCCGACGCCGACTCCGGGAATGCCGACTCCGGCGCCGAGCAGCGGCCGGCGCCGCCGCGTGAGCACAGCAGCACCGCCCGTGAAGCCCTGCAGCGCATCGGCGACTCTGAGTTGCGGGAGACGCTTACGCGGCTGTATCGCGATCTGGAGAACAAAGACGCCGATTGACATACCGCTCGGCACCTCTGTATACTACGCTTCCCATTCACGTGGCCGATTAATTCTCGTTTGGAGCTATAGATATGAAACGAACCTATCAGCCGAGCAGGCGAAAGCGAAACCGCAAGTTCGGGTTTCGTGCCCGCATGAAGACGCGGGGTGGCCGTGAAGTGCTCAGACGTCGTCGGGCCAAGGGCCGGAAGAAACTCTCGATCTCGGATGAGCGAAAGCCTTACTAGGCATGAACGGCTCAGACGGCAAACGGACATACGGCGTGTCTTCGAACACGGCAGGACTTTCGGCTGCCGGGGCGTGAGGCTCCGCATCATGGAGAACGCGCTACCGTACAACCGGGTGCTTGTCGCGCCGGTCAGGAAAGCCGGAAACGCCGTGGCCCGCAACCGGCTTCGGCGGGTGGGCAAGGAGGCGTACCGGCGTCTCAAACCTCGCCTGCGAGGCGGGTTCGACATGGCATTCGTGCTGTATCCCGGCGACTACAGCTTTTCCGAGCGGCTCGAACAGTTCCAACGCCTCCTCCGTGACGCCCGCGTGCTAAACGATGAGTAGGAGCTCACATGGATAAGAATACCCTCTACGCCGTCATCCTGTCGGTTGTCGTGATTACCGTAGGATTCATGGTGCAGAACATGCTTTACCCGCCGGAGCCTGTTCCCGAGCAGGTCCGGGAACAGCCCGAAGGCGCGACACAGCCCGAGGGTAGTACCGAACAGGGGGAGGATCGACGGACCCCCGACGGCGACGAGGCGACGGAGGAGGAGCCGAGCGCGGAGCCCGCGCGCGAGGTGGCCGCCGGCGCCGTTGCGCCCGTTCCCGAAGAGGGAATCCCGACACAGACGCGAACCTACAGCAACGATATCGTCGAGGTGACGTTTTCTCCGCGCGGGGCAAGCGTGACCTCGTTTCGGCTTCTCGAGCATCTTGCGGAGGGCGAACCGGTGGAGATGCTCCTCCGCGGCAACGAGGAGCAAGCGGCGTTCCGGCTGCACTTCGGCGGCCCGGAAAGCGATGCCGACACCGCGCTCTATCATTACCGCGAAACAGACGATCCGAACACCGTGGAGTTCTACCGGGACTTCTACGTTGCGGGGAACGAGGACGAGCCGTTTCGCGTGGTCAAGCGCTACAATTTCCAGCCCGGCGAATACCTCTTCGAGGTGGAGGTTGAGATCGAGAACAGCGTCAACGCCTATATCCCGCTGAACTTCGACGGAACGGCCTACACGCTCGAGTTCGGTCCCCAGATCGGCCCCGAGTTTGAGGAGCTCGACCAGCGCACCGAGTATCGACGCTACTACACATACACCGACGGCAGCCGCGATACCGTCCGCATGGGCCGCGGCGACCGCGAGACGATCAACGAGCAGATCGACTGGGCGGCGATTGTCGGAAAGTACTTCAGCGTGGTCGGCGTGCTGGACGCCGCCCGCTACACAACCGTTATGTCTGCGGTTTCCGAACCGGGGCTCGACGACGCATCAAAGATGTTTTTCTCACGCTCGAGCATCCAGAGCTCCCGAAACACCGACACCTTCCGGTTCTTCATTGGTCCGAAGGTTGCGCGGGCGCTCGAGCGCTACAACGACGCCGAGGACAACGCCTGGGGCATTCGCGGACTCGATCTGGAGGAGTCGATGGATACGCGGTTCCTCCTCGGGTGGCTCGAGAACCTGCTCAAGGCGATACTCAACTTCATCGTGCAGTTCGTGCCGAACTACGGCGTCGCAATCATCATCCTGACCGTGCTGGTGAAGCTCCTTCTGTTTCCGCTGACGCACAAGAGCTACGAATCCACGGCAAAGATGCAAGAGCTCAGCCCGAAGATGCAGGAAGTGCGGGAGAAGTATAAGGACAATCCTCAGAAGATGAACGCCGAGATGGCAAACATGTACAAGAAGGAGGGTGTTAATCCACTCGGCGGCTGTCTGCCGATGATGCTGCAGCTGCCCTTCTTCATCGCCATGTTCGGTCTGTTCAACAATCACTTCGATCTGCGCGGCGCGACGTTCATTCCGGGATGGATAAACGACCTCTCCGCCCCCGAGTCGATTCTGAACTTCGGTGATTTCACGCTGCCGCTGCTCGGTTGGAACGATCTGCGGCTGCTGCCGATTCTTTTTGTGGGAACCCAGCTCATAACCAGCAAAATCATGCAGAACCCCGGCGCATCCACACAGCAGATGCGCATGATAACCTACATGCTGCCGATCGTATTCTTCTTCGTGCTCTACAACATGCCGTCGGGACTGCTGGTATACTGGATCGTGACGAATGTGCTCACGGCCGGGCAGCAGTATTTCAATAATCGCAAGAAACACAGGCATGCCTGATACAGGAGCAATACTATGGTACGGGAGTTCGAAGGACGCACCGAGAAGGAGGCCATCGACCACGCGATAGCCGACCTCGGCATAGAGCGCGATGAGTTCGACGTGGAGGTCGTGGACACGCAGAAAGCCGGTTTCCTGGGCATGGGAAAGAAGGTAAAGATCCGCGTTCACTACGACGGCGGTCCACTGGTTGTCAGGAGCGGTGAGGCGGAAGACGACTTCGAGCACGCCCTCGTGGACTTCGTTCACAACGTGACCGAAAAGATGGGCTACGCCGCGGAAGTCCGCATTGCCTACCGCGAGGACAACAAGCTCGGACTGCGGCTCGAGTCTCCGCATTCGAACATTCTTATCGGCCGCAAGGGCAAAAATCTCGACGCAATTCAGTTGCTTGCCAACGTCGTTGCGAGTAAGCTGGAACATGACGACATCAAAGTTGTAGTTGATGCGGAGAACTACCGCAGCCGCCGCGAAGAGAGTCTGATTCGTCTTGCCCAGAAGGTGGGGGACGAAGTCAAGCGTTCGCACGGGTCCAAGCTTCTCGAGCCCATGAACCCGTTCGAGCGCCGGTTGATTCACACAACCCTGAACGACGTGGCGGGTATTGCCACGCGGAGCGAGGGTGAGGGGCTCTACAAGCAGGTTCGGGTGTATTATCAGGGCGCGGGCGATCGGTAAACCCGCCCCTGTGGACAAGTTGTGGAGAAAAGCGGTGAAAACGGTCCGATACGCCGACGGAAGCCGAGGGGTTTCGCAAAATTCGGACCGGGGGAGCCCCCGGAGCCGCAGAATTTGCCCGAATTCCGCGTTTTTTCGGGTTTCGGCGAGCCCCCGGGGCACACCGCGCAGCACGTTGGGGCACGGCCGCGCCGGTCCGTTTTGTGGATTGACTGTGGATAACTTCGGTACAAAAGTCACTAATCCCTTGCTTATAAAGGAAATAACCCAGATTCTGTCTACCGTTCGGCACTATGCGAAGGAGACGCACTATGGCGGAAGACCTGAGGCGTACCGCGCTGTATTCCTGGCACCGTGAGCACGGTGCTCGCATGGGTCCCTTTGCCGGTTGGGACATGCCCCTGCAGTACGAAACCGGTGCAATAGCCGAGCATCGTGCGGTTCGCGAGCAGGCCGGCGTGTTCGACATTTCCCACATGGGGCAGCTCGAGGTGGCGGGCCCCGACGCGGTCTCTTTTCTCGACTTCACGCTTTCCAACGATATACGCGGACTCGCCGAGGGGCTGTCGACCTACTGTCTCATGTGCCGCCCCGACGGCGGCGTCATCGATGATGTCTTCGTCTACCGTCTCCCCGACCGGTTCTACGTGGTGGTGAACGCCGCGAACATCGAGAAAGATGAGGAATGGCTCCGGGCGGTCGCCGAGGGAACCGCGGGGAAGCTCACGGGCGCCGCCGGGGGCGGGCCGGATGCGGGCCGCTTCGATGTGAGCATAGCGAATCGTTCCTGGGAAACAAGCATGTTCGCCCTGCAGGGCCCGCGCGCACTCGAGGTGTTCGAGCAGGCCGCCGGTCACGGCGCTTCGGATCTCGAGCGCTTCGCGATCCGGGAGGATCGCATTGCAGGGGCGGACTGCCTGGTGAGCCGCACGGGCTACACCGGTGAGGACGGGGTGGAGATCTACCCGGCAAACGAGGCGGCCGCGGCCGTGTGGGAGGCGCTGCGCACCGCCGGTGCCGTCCTTCCCGGCGGGTTGCCGCCGATCGGCCTTGCCGCCCGGGACAGCCTGCGGTTCGAGCCCGGATTCCCGCTTTACGGCCACGAGCTCGACGATGAGACGACACCGATCGAGGCGCGCCTGAAATGGGCCTGCGCGCTCGACCGGCCCTTCGTGGGGCGAGACGTGCTGCTCGAGCAGATCGAGTCCGGGGTGTCGAAAAAGCTCGCCACCATTCGCATGGTCGAGCGGGCAATGCTTCGTGAAGGCTACGAGGTGCGCTCGCCCGAGGGCGCACCTATCGGTGGGGTAGTGACGGGGATGTACTCTCCCACCCTGGAGTGGTATTACGGAAATGTATTCGTTACGCCGGCCCATGCACAGACCGGTGCCGAGCTTGATATAGTGGTGCGCGGTCGAACGCGACGCGCGGAAGTAGTCAAGCGCCCGCTGTATCGACCAGCCTATCGGTCGTAGCGAGGGCGTACAAGCAGAACGGGAGAAAGGAGACCAAGAATGACCTTCGATGATTCGGTGAAGTATCAGAAGTCGCACGAGTGGGCACGCGCGGAGGGGGATCTCGTCGTGGTCGGCATAAGCGACTACGCGCAGGACAGCCTCGGTGACGTCGTATTTGTCGAGCTTCCCGAGGCCGGAGTGACCTTCAAGCAGGGTGAGAGCTTCGGCGTGGTGGAAAGCGTGAAGTCGGCGAGCGATCTCTTCATGCCGGTCGGAGGTGAGATTGCCGAGGTTAACGACAAGCTCTCCGACAAACCCGAAACGGTCAACGAGTCGCCCTTCGGCGACGGCTGGATGGTCAAGATCAAGCCGAGCGACAGTTCCGAGCTCGATCGACTCATGTCCGCTGCCGACTACCAGGCGTATACCGAGACGCTCGAAGAGGAGTAGGACGGCCGGCGTCCCTCTTGATCGAAGGCGGGAGCGGCGACACAATGGCGACATGGACAATACACAGGCAGAAATACGTGATATCCGCCGCGAGGACCTCGACGCCGTCCTCTCCATTCTCTATGAGAGCGCGGTCAAGTCCGGTTTCGGCGGATCCCGGGAACGATATGTCAGCGACGTGAGCAAGGAGCTGCGTCTCGATCACGACACCCTGCGCGTGCTCGCCTCCCCGGACGACCGGGTGATGGGGTGCGCCTGGGCGACACCGTTCCCGCGCGACGCAGCGGGGAGCGACACCGCCTTTCTGTTCGATGTGTCGGTGCGCGAGTCCTACCGCGGCGAAGGTTACGGACGGCGGCTGGCCGAAGATCTCTTCGAGCAGCTGCGCTCCCGGGGTGTGAAGACCGTACAGGCGCGTCTCGCCAAGCGTAACAAAGCCGGCGCCGAGTTCATGACGGCCCTGGGGTTCGAATTGCACACGGAAGACGCGCTGTGGACTGAGTGGTCGCGGGCCCTGTGACCCCATGCTGAAACAGACCGCACGCAGCGTCAATACGGCTCTTCAGCAGTTCTGCGCCGACCCCATGGGACCGGCGCAGATCCACGGCTTCTTTCTCGGCCTGATGGCGGGCCCGGACGAGGTCAAGGAGAGCCTCTGGCTGACCGAGCTCTTCTATCGCGACCCGCAGAGCGCAAAGAGCACGCCGAGTTTCGAGTCCTTTCCCCACCTGCGCGAGTATGTGCAAACCTGCGAGGCCGCCTTCAACGAAGCCTACGACGAGATAACCGGCGGCAACCCGGCGGCGGGCCATCACTTCGAAGACCGCGCCGACGCCGAGACCATCGAGACCGCCCGGGAGCTCTCCGCGGGTTTTCTACGGGGATTTCGCCTTGCAGGTGGTATGGATGACGAATCGCGTCTCGATGACGCCTCGGTCCGCGCGTTCAGTGTCCTCTACGCCCTTGCGAATCCCGAGCGAACCGCCGAGATCCTCGAAGAATCCGAGAACCCGGAGGAGCTTTCCGGGAAGACGCTCGTCGATCTGGTGCCGGCGGCCGTTCTCAAGCTCGCCTTCATCATGCACGCCGGAGGCGCCGCCGGCGACGACAACCAGCCCGATTCGCGAAAAACTGGACGATAGAACCCTCTGTTTTTATATTACAAAAAAGATATACTTTTTCCTGGAGGGCTCATGAAGGTTCTGATTGTCTTCTATTCGATGTACGGGCATATTCAGACGATGGCGGAAGCAGTTGCGGAAGGCGCGCGTGCAGTCTCGGGCACCGAGGTCGAGATCAAGCGCGTTCCCGAGACGCTTTCCGGCGATATCATCGAGGCAATGGGCGCCGCCGATGCCCAGAAAGCGATCGCGCAGAAGTACGACGAGGTCACGCACGCCGATCTCGAGGCCGCCGACGCGATCATCATCGGAACCCCGACCCGCTTCGGCAACATGATCGGGCAGATGAGGGAGTTCCTCGACTCGACCGGACCGCTGTGGGCGCGCGGGGCGCTGACCGGCAAGGTCGGCAGCGTATTCACATCGACGCAAACGCAACACGGCGGACAGGAGATCACCATCCTCACGACCCACGTCACGCTGTTCCACCTCGGACTCGTGCTCGTCGGACTGCCCTATGACAAGTTTCCCGGGCAGATGACGATGGACGAGATAACGGGCGGTTCACCCTACGGGGCGACGACGTTGGCCGGTGAGGACGGAAGCCGCATGCCGAGCGAGAATGAGCTCGAAGGAGCGCGGATTCAGGGCCGGCACGTAGCTGAGATCGCCTCGAAGATAGCCGGGAAGGCCTGATCGCGGGCCGCTCCTCTGGGGCGGCCTCTTTCCCTTCCATCGATCCCTGCGGCATACTGTCGCTCGATGACACAGCGAACCCGTTTCGAAAACTCGGTAGTGTGGATAACCGGCGCGAGCTCCGGAATCGGTCGGGAGCTCGCCCGGCAGCTCTCCGCACGGGGTGCGCGGACGGTGCTTACCGCACGCCGCGAGGATGCCCTGCGAGAGACCCGCGGGCTCTGCAGCGGCGGACAGAGCGTGATCGTTCCCGGCGACCTTTCCGACTTCGACGGGATCGACGCTCTCGCCGACACCGCGGAGGCCGCCTTCGGCCGTATCGATATGCTCGTTCTCAACGCGGGGATCAGCCAGCGCGGAGCGGCCGTCGAGACCGAGCCGGCCGTTGTATACCGGGTCAATGCGGTGAACTTTCTCGCTCCCGTACGCATCGTCCGACGGGTCGTTCCCCGCATGACGGCACGGGGGAGCGGACATGTCGTCGCCGTCTCCTCGCTCAGCACTCGCGTTCCCACTCCCCAGCGCTCCGCCTACACCGCCTCGAAAGCCGCGCTCGAGACCTACCTGACGGTACTTCGGCGCGAGCTCGTGGACAGCGGTGTGAGCGTTACGGTGGCACTGCCCGGCTTTGTCCGCACCGAAATCTCGCTGAACGCGCTGAACGCCGACGGCAGCACGCATGGTATCCTCGATCCGGCCCAGGCGAAGGGGATGGAGCCGGGAGTCTGCGCGCGGCGGATCATCTCGGCAATCGAGCGCGGCCGGCGGGAGATCCTCATTCCCTCCGATATGCGCACACGGCTCGGGCTGTTCCTGCACCGCCGGGCGCCGGGGCTGCTCGACCGGATGATGGCACATGCGGAGGTGACCTGAGGCGCGACAGGCGCGGGGCCGGAGGTCCGGGGC
>CAZWNS010000017.1:0-7296 GCA_964635245.1 uncultured Spirochaetaceae bacterium | reverse complement strand
CCGGGGCGGCGGCCGGCCGCATGCTTCGGCATCGAGACGGCTTGCGCGCACGGCGATCTCGGCATATTCTGTGCGGCGGAGCAACGTGGATGTCCGGCACGCAGATTCCGGTGAGACCGCAGACCGCGCGGAGGCAAGTCTCACTCCGTACCACACAGCTGCTGCTGTTTGTCGGAATCATTCTGACCGCTATTGCCCTCAACCTGGTGACGCTGCATCACACACGGCGCTACTTCAGCATTTTCGACGGCAACCTGCTCGACTACTACAGCATTCAGCGGCTTCACAGCGCACTCGACGCCAATCGCTCGGCGCTGACGCAGTACCTTCGCTCGCAGGAAACAAGCCGTCTCCGCGAGTTCTACGCATCGCGAACGAGCTTGCAGGTTATCCAGCAGGAAGTACGCACCCGCAACAGCACGAGCGTGGAGGCGGGATTCGAGATCCGTGGTATCCGACGGGGGTTGATTGCGTACTTCGAGCATGCCGGTCGGGCGATCGCGGGAATCCGCCGCGGGGAGGGGCCGGACTTTGCCGAGTTCGTTCGAGCCGAGCGCATTTCCGACTACGTGTTCACCTACATACAGCGACTGATGCGAGCCCGCCTTACCGAGGAGCTCGACACCCACCAGGAGCTTCGCAGCCACGCGCGGGTAATGGCGGTGAGCTCGCAGTTCGGGCTTCTCGGGATCGGCATCCTCATGAGTCTTTTTGCGGCGGTGTTCGTACGGCGCGTCACGACCCCGATTCGCCGACTGGCGGATTCCGCGTACAGCATGGCCCACGGGAACCTCGCCGGCGGCGAAGTCGATGTCGGTACGGACCGCTTCTCGGTCAAAGAAATCGCCACGCTGTGCGAGTCTTTTAATCTCATGCAGTACAACATCCGTGAGCTCGTGGATAATCTCAAGGACAAGGCGGCCGTCGAGCGGAAACTCCACCAGCAGGAGCTCAAGACCCTGCATACCGAGCATCTGCTCGAGGCCGCGCGACTACAGGGCCTGCAGGCGCAGATCAACCCACATTTCCTCTTCAACGCCCTGAATACCATTTCCCGCTCCGGACTGTTCGAAGGGGCCCGGGAAACCACCCGCCTCATTCAGTCGCTGGCGAATCTCCTGCGCTATCACTTGAGCGCGTCCGACGCCCTCGTGCGCCTCGATCACGAGCTTCGGGTGGTTCGCGAGTACCTGCACATTCAGGAGTCGCGATTCCGGAGTCGGTTACGGTTCGAGCTCGACTGCCGAGTGGACGCCGAGAAAGTCTTCGTCCCGTGCTTCAGCATACAGCCGCTCGTTGAGAACGCCGTGCAGTACGGCATCGAGCCCCTGGAAGCCGGCGGGCTCGTGCGGGTACGTATCGGCCACCATGGAGCCGCCATCCGTATTCTCGTTGAGGATACCGGCGCGGGTATCTCCGAGTCGAAGATCGCCGAAATACTCGCAGACGACGCGGATCGGACCGAGACCGATCGCCAATCGGCAGGAATCGGACTGCGAAACATCATGGACCGGTTGCATCTGCTCTACCACGGGGAGGCCGCCGTTTCCATCCGGCGCCGGAAGCAGGGCGGAACCGCAGTCACAATCGATCTCCCGGGCTCTTCCCGCGCCGGGGATGCGTCGTTGCGCCCGGACGGCGACCGGGTCACCCTAAGTCAGGCCGACGAACACGATGTATGATCTGCTGATAGTAGACGACGAACCCATCGAGCGAGAGGCGCTGCGCTACATCATCCGGCGGAGATTCGATCGAATCGGCACCATCCACGAGGCGTCGAACGGCCGCGAAGCCCTCGACCTCTTCGCGGAGCACCGCCCGCAGATCGTTCTCATGGACGTGAAGATGCCGGGGATAAGCGGCGTGAGTGCGACCCGCGCCATCCTCGAGAGCCGGCCGCATACGAAGGTTGTCTTCCTCACCGCCTACGACTACTTCGAGTATGCCCAGGAAGCGGTGCGGCTCGGAGCGGTAGATTTCATGGTCAAACCGGCCTCCGACGACCGGATCGACGAAGTGCTCGGACGCATCCTCGGCGAGCTCGATGAGGAGGGCCGTGCCCGCGAGGAGCATGAGGCGGAGGAGAGGCGATTGCTCGAGGCCTCCGACCTGCTTCGACAGGAGTTCGTCAGGGGACTTGTTCGCGAAGAGCTCTCGGCGGAACAGGTCTCGCGATACCGCGATATTCTCGGACTCGAGGCCGAACGGCCGACGGTAGCGGTATCGGCCGAGCTCGACTACGAGGCATATCCGGCGCGCGTGGAAACGGTCGAGCACCGTCGGGTTCTGCAGCGGCGCTGCAGCAGAGCGCTTGCCGCCCAGTTCAATGGGGCGGGATTTACCGTCTACGAAGCTCATGATGCAGACGTGCTGCATTTTCTCCTTCTCGCCGGTCACGGAGCGGCGGAGAGCGCAGAGCTGGGGCGGTTGGTCGAAACAATAGCGCCCGCGGCGGCGGCGGCGGTGCGGCGGGAGTACTCCATTACCGCCCGTATCGGATTGGACCCTACGCCGCGAGTGCTGGAGTTCGCCCACCGCGGCTTCCGTCACGCCTGCGTCGCGCGGGCGGAGGCGGTAGCCGGCGGTCTTTCGGTGGTAAGCCACGGAAGTCCCCGGGCGCTCGAGCGGGCGAGCGGCTATCCCTACGAGCTCGAAGCGGCCCTCTTCGAGGCGGTACGCGACGGCCGCGCGGAGGATGCGCATCGTCTCGCGGGCGAGGCGGCGGATCGGCTGGCGCTACAGGGCGACAGCCACACCTTCGAGCGTCGGCGGCTCGTGGAGATGCTGACGGTGATCGCGCGACGCCTGGAGATAGATCCGGCGGAGATCGTAGTAGACGAAGTGCGCGCTCTCGACGCCTATGAGGCGGCCGACTCACGGGCACGATTGCGTAGCGTGACGCTCGAGGCTGTCGACGCCCTGTGTCGACGGCCGCCGAGGTATGCGGCGCCGGGCTCTCATGCGCGAATAGACCTTGTTCGTGCCTACATCGAGGCTCACTATAACGAGGAGCTCTCCCTCGAGCGCGCGGCCGCCGAGGCGCGACTCTCCCCTCAATATCTCAGCCGCGCCTTCAAAAAGGCTGCCGGGATGAGCTTCGTCTGCTACATCCATGCGACACGGGTGCGGTGGGCAAAGGTCCTGCTGACGGACACCCGGATGAGCGTAAAGGAGATAGCGGCCGCAGTCGGGTATTCCGACCCGAACTACTTCAGCCGTGTGTTCAAGCAGCAGACCAACGTCACCCCCAGCGCGTATCGAGACAAATTTGTCTTTCACGGACAAGATCATGCGACTCAGGTCGCCGACTGAGTCCGCGCGGCTGAAGATTCTCCTGTAGATCGCAAGATTCAATAGCACACGATCTCCGAAAGCGGGGGTAGCATGTCAATGGACGCACCACAATAACCCAATAAGGAGGGTGAACATGAAAAGACTTGTAGTGCTGATTTGCGTGCTTTTGCTCGCAGGAGCAGTCGGGGTCTTTGCCTCGGGGCAGGAAGAGGCCGAAGAGGAGACGTATGTGTTCCGACTTGCCGAAACGCATGCGCAGGACTATCCGACGACTCAGGGAAACTATCGATTTGCCGAGCTCGTCGAAGAACGAACCGACGGGCGCATCACGATCGAGGTGTATCCCGACTCGCAGCTCGGTGAGGAGAGCGACGTCATCGAACAGGTCCAGTTCGGCGGCATCGATATGACCCGCGTATCGATTTCCCCCGTCTCCGCGTTCGTGCCAGAGCTCGACGCCTTCCAGCTGCCGTTCCTCTATCAGGATCCCGACCATATGTGGGAGGTGCTCCTCGGTGAGATCGGTGACGAGATGTTCGAAGAGCTCGAGGAGTCCGGCTTCGTCGGCCTCACCTGGTACGACGGCGGTGCGCGGAGCTTCTATACGACGGAGAAGGTCGAAACCGTAGAGGACCTCGCGGGACTCAACATTCGCGTGCAGGAAGCCCCGCTGATGATGGACATGGTCGAGCTGCTCGGCGCCGTCCCCACGCCCATGCCCTTCGGCGAGGTCTACAGCGGTCTCCAGACCGGAGTCATAGACGGTGCGGAGAACAACTGGCCGAGCTACTACTCAACCAGCCACTATGAGGTAGCCGAATACTACCTCGAGAACCGCCACACCATGGTCCCCGAGATCACCATCATGAACAAAGACATCTTCGACGAGCTCTCGGCCGAGGACCAGGAGATCATAAAGCAGGCGGCACGTGACTCCATCGACTATCAGCGCGAGCAGTGGGCCGCGTTTGTCGAGGAGTCGAAAGAGGCTGTGCTCGACGCCGGTATCGAACTGACGGAGCCTTCCGCCGAGGTGCTGGCCGAGATGCAGGAGCGCATGGAACCCCTGTACGAGCAGCAGCCGTCGAACGTGCAGGAAATGGTACGGCGCATCCAGGCGGTCCGCGAATAGCACGGACGTCGACGTCCACGGATGCACACACACGGGCGGACCCACGCAGGGCCCGCCCGTTCTGATTGGAAAGCCCGGATCGAGCCGGCTACAATGGGGAGCAAAGGAGGTCGCGTGCAGGTGCAGTCCCGGGCCGTGCAACACGTGCGAACCGCTATCAACATACTGTTTCTCGTGCTCATCACGCTGGCCAAGCTGATGATCGTTGGTATGACCGTGCTTATCGGGGTGATGGTATTCATGCGCTACGTGATGGGCATGGGTATCCGCTGGGCGAACGAGCTTGCGCTGGTGCTGCAGGTATGGTTCACCTTTATTGCCATGGCTCTCGGGGTGCGGAAAGGGCTGCACATTTCCATCAACATCATGCCCGAGAAGCTCTCCGCGACGATCAACTGGGTGATGACCAAGTTGCACGCGCTGATCATTATCGGCGTTGGTGTGGTCATGGTTGTGTACGGGCGACAGCTCGTGATCTCAACCATGCGCTCGGTGCTGCCGGCCATGGGGCTGCGCTCGGGCTTTCTCTACCTCGCCCTGCCGGTGGGCGGGGCGCTGATCATACTGGAGTCCATGCTGGATCTCTTCGGAATCGACCGCCGGGATGAGTGGCTCTCACCCTATATCGGCGAGGAGCAGGAGATTCCGGAAGAGGACGTCGAGGCGGTGCAGACGGAGCTGATGGAGCACGACCATGGCTGAACACACGATCGCTACCTACATGCTCATCGGGTCCTTTCTTCTGCTCATCTTTCTGAAGCTGCCCATTACGTTTGCTCTGGCCGTATCCACGATTGCGACCGCGTTCTATCTCGATGTGAGTCTGCTGAGTATCGTTCAGCGCATGGCCTCCGGCGTGCGTATCTTCTCGCTGCTGGCGATACCCTTCTTCATTCTCGCCGGTGAGCTCATGAGCAAGGGTGGCATCGCCACCCGTCTCATCAAGTTTTCCAACCTTATCATCGGACGTCTGCGCGGAGGGCTGGGCCTGGTCAACGTGCTTGCCAGCATGTTCTTCGGCGGTATCTCAGGATCGGCCGTGGCCGACGTTTCCTCTATCGGCTCGATCATGATCCCGGTGATGAAGAAGAAGGGATACGATGCCGATTACTCCACGGCGATCACCGTTACCAGCGCCTGCCAGGGCATCGTGATACCGCCGAGCCACAATGTGATCATCTATTCGCTGGCGGCAGGCGGCGTGTCGGTCGGCGCGCTGTTCCTTGCCGGGATCGTTCCGGGCGTGCTACTGGGGCTCGTGCTCATGGTGCTCAGCTACTGGATTGCGGTGCGCCGGGGCTATCCCGCCGAGTCGGGCTACACCCTGAAGGAAGCCCGCAAGATCGCCCAGGATGCGATGTTCGGGCTGCTCACGCCGATTATCATCATCGGTGGTGTCATAAGCGGTGTGTTCACAGCGACGGAATCGGCGGCGGTGGCGTGCATCTATGCGTTTCTCGTCTCGACGGTGGTGTATCGGGAGATGAACTTGCGCCGGCTATGGAACGTGCTGTACTCGACGTTGCGCACCCTCGCCATGGTGCTGAGCCTCATCGCGATGGCGAATGCGTTCGGCTGGTTGCTCGCGTTCCTACGGGTTCCCGCCCTGGTGACACAGGGGCTGCTGACGATCAGCGATAACCCCATAGTCCTACTGCTGCTGATAAACGTCATGCTGTTGCTTCTGGGGATGATCATGGACATGGCGCCGCTGATCGTCATAACGACGCCGATCCTCTTTCCGGTGGTCGTCACGGAAATCGGCATGAGCCCCATTCAGTTCGGCATTGTCATGATGCTCAACCTCGGCATGGGGCTGGCTACGCCACCGGTGGGCACCGGGCTGTTCGTCGGGTGCGCGGTCGGCGGAACCACCATCGAGAACGCGACGAAGGCGATGCTTCCGATGTACGCCGCCATGATCTTCGTGCTGCTGCTCGTGACGTTCATCCCGGCAATCTCGATGACCGTTCCGAACCTGTTCATGAACTGACGGCGTCGGCCTCAGAGCTTGTCGATGAGCATCGAGCACTTTCCCGAGGGAATGGGCAGCGTCTTTTTCTTCTCCCGCAGTATATCGATGGTGAAGTAGTACAGTTTCTCCGACTCGAGCCGGATCTCCCAGCCGCGACCGCTCTTGTTGCTCAGGATCGTGATCATGTTGCGCTTGAGGCTGAGGTTCTCGATTCCCATGATCTCCAGCGTCGGTACGATCCAGTCGACGGTCTTGCGCGGAAGGCTGATGTAGAGCCCGATGACGTTTTCTATCATGAGCGCCACCGATGAGAGCGCGACGTACGGAACGAACAGAGGACGGGGAAACTCATGGTGACCCTCCCAGCGGGCGGGGCCGTCGCGGGTCGGCGCGTAGGCTTCCCACACGTTGCCGCGCTGTTTTCCTTCCGGGTGGAGGGTGTCGAGGATGTAGTACAGATGCCGGATGGCGCACTCGCGCGCGAGCTCATATGCGGCGTACTTTTCCAGACCCTTTATCACCATAAACGTGAACGGAGGATAGACCGAGCCGCGGAAGCCCTCGCCCTTCTCACTGAAGTCGGGGTCATCGGCCGCGAGCGAGGGAAAAGGGTTCTCGATGCCGAAGGTGTTGGGATTCTTGAGGTGGTCGAGGAGCTTCTCCATCCGCGCTTCGTTGGGCAGCTCGGCAAGCAGCGGCCAGAAGGAGGCGATGGTCTTTCGGCGCACCTGATTCTGCTCGCCGTCGAGGTCGAAATAGAGGCCGTCATCCTCGTTCCACATCAGGTTGTTGATGCGGGTCTTCAACGAGAAATAGTGACGCTTGTACTTGAAGCTGATTTCCTTGTCGTTGAGGATGTCGCCGAGCTCCGACATGTAGAGCGCGTTGATCGCCT
>CAZWNS010000016.1:29160-44212 GCA_964635245.1 uncultured Spirochaetaceae bacterium | reverse complement strand
CTGCCCCGCAAGGGGTGGGAGAGTAGGTCGTCGCCGGACGTTTTTTTTGTGCCCGCCCGCCTGCGCCGGACGCGGCCCTCAAAGGAGAATCTCTTGTGATACCCGAGAAGGTCAAACGCGTACTCGATACTCACGGGTTCTCGGTCCTCGAGTTCGAGCCCGGTTCAACTCCCACCGCCGTGTCCGCCGCCGAGCGCATCGGCGTCGAGGTGGGCCAAATCGCGAAGTCGATTCTGCTCAAGGGAAAGGACGATCGCTATTACATGGTCGTTGCGGCCGGCGATCGAAAACTCAACAACGCGAAGCTCAAGCGTGCGCTCGGGGAGAAGACGAGAATGGCGACGCCCGAGGAGACCGAGAAGGTGACCGGCTTCCGACCCGGCGGGGTGTGCCCCTTCGGCGTAGAGGGGGTGCCCATCTTCGTCGATGAAGCGCTCTCGGCGTACGACACCGTGTATCCGGCCGCCGGCACCGACGCCTCAGGCGTTCCGATGACCGTCGAGCAGCTGATAGCCGTGGTCGGGGCCACGGTCGCAGACCTCAGCACATCCCCCGAGGATTGAGTCGGCGCCCGGCGGAGGCACGCGGGCGTGCCGAGGGTGACGGCCGTCCCCTGCCGACTTTTCCCGCGGTTCGTCCGCGTCCTAACGCAGAACTAACACGTTGCTCACCAGGTTTTAACCGCGCCTTTGTTTCTTAGAGCCGACACAAACAAACCCTTTGAGGAGGTTCTAATGCGTGTAGTCAAAGTTGCCGCACTGGTTGCGGCGGTATTCCTGATGGTCTCGTTCGCTGCGTTTGCGGGCGGACAGCAGGAAGGTGGTGCGGGTGAAGAAGCTGAGGAGCTCTCGGGCAGCTTCACCGTATCCGGATCGAGCACGGTGTTCCCTATCAGCACGGCCATGGCTGAAGAGTTCAGCCGGGTCAACCCGGACGTGGAGGTCGGTGTACAGTCCACCGGCACCGGCGGTGGAATGGAAAACTTCTTCACCGTCGGTCGCGCCCCGGTCAGCGGTGCGAGTCGTCCTATCGCGCAGGATGAAATTGAGAAGGCCGAGGAAAACGGGATCGAGTGGACGGAGTTCCAGGTTGCGTTCGACGCGATCGCCATGGTCGTGAACCCCGAGGCCGACTGGGTCGACGATGTCACCCCTGAGACACTGGCCGATATCTGGGGACCGGACGATCCTCCCCAGACCTGGAATGAGGTGGACTCGTCGTGGCCCGACGAAGAGTTCGAGCTCTACGGTCCGACCGCAGCCTCCGGCACCTTTGATTTCTTCACCGAAGAGATTATCGGTGAGGGTGGCGCACATCGCGATGACTACTCCAAGACCGAGCAGGATAACACCATCGTGCAGGCGGTCTCGACGACGCCGAGCGCCATGGGTTACTTCGGGCTGTCCTACTACCTGCAGAATCAGGACAGCGTGAAAGCGCTCTCGATCAACGGCGCGGAGCCGAGCATCGAAACGGCTGCAAGCGGTGACTATGCTCTTTCCCGGCCGATCTTCATCTACGTCAACAATGACGAGTTGTCGGACCCGGCCGTCGCGGAGTTTGTCCGGTTCTATCTGGAGCGCATCGACTCGGATATCATTTCGGAGATCGGATACGCACCGGCGCCGACCTCGCTGAAGGAAGAACAGCTTGCGGAGCTCGAGGAGCTCGTCGAAGCTGCACAGTAACACTGCACGGTAACAGATGATTCTGAGAGTCGAGCGGGGCCGGCCCCGCTCGACTCCCGTCTTGACACGGTCACATCGATCCGGTAGCACCGGAACTGGGAGCAACTGAATGACGGGACGCGGCAGCAATCTTCGAGGCCTTACGCAGATCAAGGAAAGCCTCATCGGCTCGTTCTTCCTTGCCTGCGCGATGCTCTCGATCATAACGACGGCGGGAATAGTCGCCGTGCTGATCTTCGATGCGGCTGAGTTTTTCAGCCAGAGCTCGTTCTGGGCCTTCATCACCGGCACCCGGTGGAGCCCGCTCATTCGGCCCGTAGAGTTCGGTGTGCTCCCTCTGCTCAGCGGCACGCTTCTGTTTACGTTTGGCACCGCGCTCGTAGCGGTACCTCTGGGTGTGCTCGCCGCCATCTACCTCAGCGAGTATGCGACGCAGCGGGTGCGGAGTATCATAAAGCCGGCTCTGGAGGTACTCGCCGGGATCCCGACGGTTGTCTACGGATACTTTGCTCTGGTCTATATTACGCCCCTCTTGCGACGTACGATCTTTCCCGATATGGGCGCCTTCAACGTGCTCAGTGCCTCGATCGTGGTCGGTATCATGATCATCCCGACAATCGCGAGTATCAGCGAGGACGCGATGCGCTCGGTGCCGGATAGTCTGCGACAGGCGGGCTACGGGCTCGGCGTTACCAAGTTTCAGGTGGCAACGCGCATCGTGGTGCCTGCGGCCATATCCGGAATCGTGAGCTCCTTTATCCTCGGTATATCCCGGGCGATCGGAGAGACCATGGCGGTCACCATCGCGGCCGGAAACTACCCGCGCCTCATACAGGTGTGGGACCTGCCCGGCGCCGTGCTCGAGCCGGTGCAGACCATGACTGCCGCCATGGTGGAGATCGGCATCAGCGACGTGAGCGGCCAGTCGCTGGCCTACAAGAGCCTGTTTGCCGTCGGGCTGATTCTCTTTGCCCTGACGTTGACGCTGAATCTCGTCAGTGAATGGATCAAGATGCGCTATCGGGAGAAGTACGAATGAGTACCGCAACCACGACGCCACGAGGTCAGGCCTGGGCCGAGCGCGAAGACAACATCCGGAAGGAACAGAGGCGAGGCCGGGTCTTCTCGGTGTTCACGCTGCTGGCAACGATACTGGGGGTTGTGGCGCTCGCTGTTCTCATTCTCTACGTAGTGGTAGACGCGATTGGCTGGCTCGACTGGGAGTTCCTTACCTCGACGCCGTCACGATTCGCCGAACAGGCCGGAATGTACCCCGCTATGCTGGGGTCAATATACCTCATTATCACGGTGGGCGTCCTGAGTCTTCCCATCGGTGTGTTCTCGGCCCTCTGGCTCGAGGAGTACGCTCACAAAGGCTTGCTCAAGAAGGTGATCGAGCTGAACATCGCCAATCTTGCCGGTGTTCCCTCGATCGTCTATGGCCTGCTCGGATTAGGGTTGTTTGTCTCGACCCTTGGAATGGACTTCGGAACGGTCGCCGTCGGCGCCTTTACGCTCACCCTGCGCTCCCTGCCCATCGTCATCGTCTCCTCGCAGGAGGCGATCCGGGCGGTACCCGACTCCCATCGCCATGCCTCGCTTGCCCTCGGGGCCACGCGCTGGCAGATGATCCGCACGGTCACGCTGCCCGAGGCGATCCCCGGAATCATGACCGGTACCATTCTCGCGCTCGCCAACGCGATGGGAGAAACCGCGCCGCTT
Organism: uncultured Spirochaetaceae bacterium; assembly: GCA_964635245.1. Lineage (GTDB taxonomy): Bacteria > Spirochaetota > Spirochaetia > DSM-27196 > PWMO01 > JAAAOH01. Next base: position 40,802 of record CAZWNS010000016.1, on the reverse strand, counting down.
ATCATGATCGGTGCGGCGACGAGCATCTTCAGCGCTCCATCCGGCCTGTTCAGTAAGTTCAGTGCCATGCCCATGCAGATCTTTGCCTGGTCGGACTACCCGGGCCAGGATTTCCAGCACGGCGTTGTGCCTGCTGCCATCGTCACGCTGCTTGTCATACTGCTGACGCTCAACGGCCTCGCCATATTCATCCGGTACCGGGCGTCGAAACGGAAGATTGCATAATGGCGGAAAACCTTGTGGGGGATGACAGACGTACATCGGTCGGAGAGGGCGCCGCCACCGAGGGGATTATCGAGGTCCGCAATCTCGACTTCTCCTATGGCGACACGCAGGTCCTCTTCGATATTTCGTTCAACATCCCGCAGAACGCGGTAACGGCGATCATCGGACCGAGCGGCTGCGGGAAGTCCACGTTCCTGCGGGTACTGAATCGAATGAACGACCTCGAGGGACCGACCACCGCGACGGGCGAGGTGCTGCTGAACGGAAAGAATGTCTACGACGCCGACATCGAGCCGGTACGGCTGCGCCGGGAGATCGGAATGGTGTTCCAGCAGCCGAACCCGTTTCCGAAGAGCATCTATAACAACGTGGCGTTCGGCCCGCGGGCCCACGGCATCACCGACAAACGGGAGCTCGACGAGATCGTGGAGCGGAGTATGCGCAGAGCGGCGCTCTGGGACGAGGTCAAGGATCGTCTTCACCGGAACGCGCTCTCGCTGTCGGGTGGTCAGCAGCAGCGACTCTGCATCGCCCGGGCGATCGCGGTCGAGCCGGAGGTGATCCTCATGGACGAGCCCGCCTCCGCACTCGATCCGGTCGCTACGAGTCGAATCGAGGACCTCATCAGGGAGCTCAAGGAACGCTACACGGTCGTCATCGTGACGCACAACATGCAGCAGGCTGCACGCGTCGGGGACTACACCGCGTTCTTCCTCGAGGGCTATCTCATCGAAATCGATAAGACCGAACGGATATTCTACAACCCCGCAGACGACCGCACGCGAGATTACGTACAGGGCCGTTTCGGCTGAATCGCCGACATGCCTGCTACAATGCGACCTCCTTCATGCGCGACTCATAGAAGGTGTGCAGCAGGTGATGGGATCTCTCCCCGAGCGGCTTCTCGAGGAAGCGCTCGTAGAGCTCGATCACCGCGGGGTTCTCGTGGGACATGCGGATGGCTTTGTGCTCGTCCTCCTCGTAGATCGCCGCGATGCGTGCCCGCCGTATCTCGTCGGTAGTCATGCGCGGCTGCCCGCCGCCCCCGATGCACCCGCCGGGGCAGGTCATGATTTCCACGAAATGATAGGTCGCCTCGCCTCGCGCGATTCGCTCCACGAGGGCGCGCGCGTTGCCGAGTCCGTGCGCGACCGCGACGTTCACCTCCACGCCGTCGAGGAAAGCCCACTCCTCCACCGGATCGGTGATGGTCAGCGAAGCCTCCTTGACGCCTTCGAGGCCCGCGAGGGCGGTAACGTGCATGTGCTCGGTGGGAAGAGGGCGACCGGTGATTACGTGATGCGCCGTGCGCAGCGCAGCTTCCATCACCCCGCCGGTATTTGCAAAGATGTCCGCGGCTCCCGTTGAAATACCGAGGGGCGCGTCCATTTCCTCGCCCGGCAGGGCGGCAAAGTCGATGCCGGCCTCGCGGATCATCTCGCCGAGCTCGCGCGTGGTCAGCACGTAATCCACGTCCCGCACGCCGCTGTCGGCCATTTCGCCGCGGGCGGCTTCGAACTTCTTGGCCGTACAGGGCATCACCGATACGACGGTCATCCGCGCGGGGTCCATGCCGAGCTGCTCGGCGTAGTAGCTCTTGGCAAGGGCGCCGAACATCTGCTGCGGGCTCTTGCAGGAGGAGAGATTGGGCAGCATGTCGGGGAAGAAATGCTCGGCAAAGTTGATCCAGCCGGGAGAACAGCTCGTAAACTGAGGCAGGGCGACCTCCTCGCCGTGTACGAGGGCCCGGGTAAGTCGTTGCAACAGCTCGTTTGCCTCTTCGACGATGGTGAGGTCGGCGGTGAAGTCCGTGTCGAAGACTTTGTCGAAGCCGAGCCTGCGCAGGGCGGCGGTCATCTGCGGCGTCACCCGTGTGCCCGCCGGATAGTCGAAGCACTCGCCGAGGGCTGCGCGGATCGCAGGCGCGGTCTGCACGACCACGAACTGCTCGGGGTCATCAAGAGCGGCCCACACCGCGTCCACATGGCGTTGTTCGGTGATGGCGCCCACCGGACATACCGCGGCGCACTGTCCGCACTGAACGCAGGCCGTCGTGTCGAGATTGTTTGCGAAGGCGGGTCCGATCTGGGTGGCGAATCCACGCCCCTGGGGTGAGAGTGCGCCGACCGACTGCACCTCGGAGCACACCGTCACGCAGCGGCGGCATTTGATGCACTTCGACGCGTCCCGCACGAGCGCCTCCGTGGACGCGTCGATGTGGGCCGGCGTCCGCTCTCCCGCGTAGCGCTCCTCGCGAACCCCGAGCTCCCACGCAAGCTGCTTGAGCTCGCAGTCGTCGGCACGCCCGCAGTATCGACAGTCGCCGTCGTGCTCGCTCAACAGGAGCTCCACGACGGTCTTCCGCGCGGCCCGTGCGCGCGCGGAGTTTGTGTGGACCCTCATGCCGTCATTGACCGGAGTCACGCAGGCCGGCATCGTGGTCTTTGCTCCCTCGACGTCGACCACGCAGACCCGGCAGGCGCCGAGCGCTTCGTGGCCTTCGAGATGGCAGAGGGTGGGAATGCGGATTCCGACGGTGCGGGCCGCATCGAGTATGGTGCTGCCTGCGGGCACCTCGAACTCATTGCCGTTTATGCTGATCTTAGGCATGGACGTCCTCCTTTGCCGGTGTCTTTCCGTAGTCGCAGCGCAGGCATCGGTGAGCCTGTCGGACGGCAACCGCCTCGGACCACGGTAGCTCGACTTCCGAAAAGTTGTGACGGCGCCGCTCCACCGGGATTGTTTCCAGCGGTTCGCGTGGATCCGGCGAGGGGTCGGCATCGGGATCGAATGCAGTATCCACCGGCCTCTCCCGTCGCCAGAACGCATGGTCTTCGCCGGTGAGGTAGAGGTCGATGCCGCGGGCCGCGCGCTCGCCGGCGGCTATCGCCTCGACGACCGAGGCGGGTCCCAGCACGGCGTCTCCGCCGGAGAAGAGCCACGGGTCGGCGGTCTGTCCGGTCACCGGGTCCGCCCGCAGAAATCCGTCGTCGTCGCGCTTCACCGCGTGGTCCGTGCCGAGCTCCTCGCCGTCAAGTCGCTGTCCGATAGCCACGATGACCTGATCGGCGTCGATATCGAAGGGCTCGGCTTCGAGGCGCTGCGGGCGCCTGCGCCCGCTTCTGTCGAACTCACCGAGGGAGAGCTCCACGCAGCGGACCGCGGTGACCGTTCCGGTAGAGTCCCGCAGCACCTCCGTGGGCTGGACGAGGGGCATGAGGTCGACACCCTCGGACACCGCCTCTTCGATCTCCTCGGCGTAGGCGGGCATCTGCTCACGTGTGCGCCGGTAGATGATGGTGACCTCGGCGCCCAGTCTCAGGGCGGTGCGCGCGGCGTCGACGGCCGCGTTTCCGCCGCCGACCACGAGCACCTTGCGGCCCACCGGGACCGATCCCCTCACGTTGTATTGTCTGAGAAAATCCCCGGCGGGTACCACGTCCTCACCATCGGCGCCGGGTACCTCGAGCGGCAGGCTCTGCGGTGCTCCGAGACCGAGGAAGACCGCCTCATATCCGCTCGAGCGGAGCCCGTCGAGGGTGATATCGGTACCGAGCCGCGTCTCGGTGCGAATGCTGACGCCGAGGTTCTCGATCATGCGGATCTCGCGCGCAAGGGTCTCGCGCGGTAAGCGGTAGGCGGGAATTGCCTGCACGAGCATGCCGCCGGGCCGCGGCATCGCTTCGAAGACCTCGGGACGGTAGCCGAGGCGGGCAAGGAAGTAGGCGCAGGAGAGCCCCGCGGGGCCGGCGCCGATGATGGCGACCTTCCGCGCCGCGTTGGCCTCATTCTCGTGCACTTCGGGAAGCTGCACCACGATCTCCTGATCCACCATGTGCCGCTTGATCGCGCGGATCGCGACGGGTGAGTCGAGTGTCTGTCGTCGGCACTTTTCCTCGCAGGTGTGAAAGCATACCCGTGCGCAGACGGCGGCAAAGGGATTGCGCTCGCGGTGCAGCTGGAGGGCCTCGGCGTAGCGCTTCTCTCCCACCAGGCTGACGAATCCCGGCACGTCCACTCCGGCCGGGCAGGCTGACTGGCAGGGCGCCCGTACGAGTGAGGGACACACACCGGCTTCACAGTGTTTGTCTCTGATGTGCTCCTCGTACTCATCTCGGAAGTGCCGGATGGTGGAGAGCACCGGATTCGGCGCGGTCTGACCGAGTCCGCACAGGGCGGTCTCCTTGATTTCGGTTCCGAGCTCGAGGAGACGGTCGATATCCTCGTATTCGCCGTGCCCCTCACAGATTCGGTTGAGGATCTCGAGCATCCGCTTGGTGCCGACACGGCAGGGCGTGCACTTTCCGCAGGACTCCTCCTGGACGAACTCGAGGAAGAAGCGCGCGACATCCACCATACAGGTCGAGTCGTCCATCACGATGAGTCCGCCCGAGCCCATGATGGCGCCGAGCTTCTCGAGGGAGGCGTAATCGAGGGGGACGTTGAGGTGCTGACGTGGAACGCATCCGCCCGAAGGTCCGCCGATCTGGGCGGCTTTGAACGGCTTGTCGTTCTTGATGCCGCCGCCGATGTCGTACATGAGCTCGCCGAGGGTCGTGCCGATGGGCACTTCCACAAGGCCGGTGTTCCGCACGGCCCCTGCAAGGGCGAACACCTTGGTGCCCTTGCTGTCCTCGGTGCCGACCCGCGCGTAGGCCTCCGCGCCGTCGGCGAGGACGGCGGAGACGCCGGCGTAGGTCTCGACGTTGTTGAGCAGCGTCGGTTTGCCCCACAGACCCTTATGAGCGGGGAACGGCGGTCGCGGCGTCGGTTCGCCGCGCTTTCCCTCGATCGAGTGGATGAGGGCGGTCTCCTCGCCGCAGACAAACGCCCCCGAACCCTTTCGGATCTCGAGGTCGAAGGAGAAGGAGGTGCCGAGGATGTCCTTGCCGAGCAGTCCGGCCTCCCGCGCCTGATTGATCGCGTCGGCGAGACGCGCGACCGCGATGGGATACTCCGCCCGCACGTAGACATACCCCTGCCTCGCGCCCACCGCATAGGCGGCAATCGCCATGCCCTCCACTACGCTGTGCGGGTCGCCCTCGAGGAGGCTTCGGTCCATGAACGCACCGGGGTCACCCTCGTCGGCGTTGCACAGCACGTACTTCTCCTCCCCTGCCGCGTCGTGGGTGAAGCGCCACTTGAGCCAGGTCGGAAACCCGGCGCCGCCGCGCCCGCGGAGCCCGGCCGCTTTGACCGCGTGGATCACCTCCTCGGGCGAGTACTCGGTTATCGCCGTTGCGAGGCCGGCGTAGCCCCCGAGCGCAATGGAGTCGCCGAGGCTGCCGGGGTTCACACGGCCGCAGTTCCTGAGTACCACCTTGTGTTGGCGAGTGAAGAAATCGATGTCCTCTTCGGTCTGCGCGGTGTCCCCGGTGTCGAGGTTTCGGTGCAGCAGCCGCTCTACGGGACGGTTGCCGAATATGTGATCGTGGACGATCTCGCGGGCGTCCTCGGGCGTCACCCCTTCGTAGAACGTACCGTCGGGATCGACCGCCAGCACGGGACCGGCGGCGCAGGGGCCCATACAGCCCGTTTCGGCGATCTGTACGTGGCCGTTTCGTCCCTCAAGCTCCGCCTCCAGGGCGGCTCGGATCTTCTCCGCGCCCGATGCGAGGCAGCCGCCGCCGGTACACAGACGGATCCGGCGGCTTACCGCATTGCGTTCCTGTTCGAGGCGCTCGCGCGCCGTGGTGAGTTCCTGTGGCGAGGCAATCTTCATTCGGTGGCCTCCTCTCTGTAGGGTTCGAGAAGCTCGGCTACGCGTGAGGGCTTGACCTGCTGATGAACGGTTTCGTCAACGACGACGACCGGCGCGAGCCCGCAGGCACCGAAGCATCGTCCTACCTCGAGGGAGAACATGCGATCCTCGGTCGTTTCGCCGACGTCGATGCCGAGGTTGCGTTTGAGGCTCTCGAGAACCTCCTTCCCGCCGCGGACATAGCAGGCTGTGCCGAGGCAGGCCCGGACCGTATGACGTCCGCGCGGAACCGTCGTGAAGAAGGAATAGAACGACACGACGCCGGCTACTTCGCTGTAGGGAATGCCGAGCCGGGAGGCGATGTGCATGAGGGCTTCCTTGGGCAGATAGCCGACCGACTCCTGAACCTCCTGAAGGACCGGGATCAGGGCGCCGGCCTCATTCTCGTGCGTGCTGATGATGCCGTCGAGATGCTCGATGGTGAAATCGGGGTGGGCGGGGTGGACGTCTGCAGGCATGATCACCTCCTTCGCAGGTACGGCTCGCGCATCCTGTCATGGACCGGGACGCTGCAATCCTGCATTTTCTTATAGATAACTACCAATAGATATGTTACCCCCGATTCTTCCGGAAAGAAAGACCTTTTTCGGCGCCGTGTCCGTATGCCGTCGAGGACCTCCCGCGCAGTCGTGGTCGTCCGCCGTGAAGTCGGTTGCCGACCGAGGCCGGTCCGACACACATTGATAACGGAGGGTGGCATGCAGATCGAGAACGTGACCGCACAATCGCGCGGTGTTCTCATGCGGCTTGCCGGCGACGCAGCCCGGCAGTACTTCCACAGTATCGAGCCTCCGGCGGAGACGGAGCTCAGCAGCGCGGTCGCCGAGCACGGCAATACCGGCGAACAGCACACCAATCAGGACACCATTGCGGAGTGGCAGGGACGCTACGTGGACATCACGCGGTAGACCGGCAGGCACGAAGCAGGCGAGCCATACGCAGGCCCGCGCTCCAGTGAGGCGGGAGGTTCCATTGACGCGGTGGGGTGGGGAGGTGTATTTTTGTACTTGATGACCGACGGTCATTTTCTGGCGAATGGTCACATACAAGCCGACAGGAATGCGGAGATATGGGAATTGCCGAACGGCGAGTACGCGAAAAGGACGAACGGCGCAGCACCATCATCGAGGCGGCCCGCCGGCAGTTTCTCGCTCGGGGGCTCGAGCAGGTAACGATGTCGGAGGTTGCCCGCGAGGCGGAGCTCAGCAAAGGGACGCTGTATCTGTACTTCGAGGACAAAAGCGATATCATGTACTCCCTCCTCCTCGAGTCCCTCGAGGACCTCCGTGATCGCGTCGCCCCCGTCATCGAGGGGGCGGGCTCGGGGATGGAGAAGGTCGGTGAGCTCCTCGAGCGCTATATCGCGTTCTACCACGATCGGCAGGACTTCTTTCCGCTCTTCCACTACCTCGACTATGCCTTCAACGCCGAGGGTCCCACCGATTCAACGGCGGAGGCCTGCTTCTCCGTCATAGACGAGCTCAGCGCAGGGCTGCGGCACCTGCTTCTCGACGGCGTCGCCGACGGGAGCTTCAGGGCGGACCTCGAGCCGGACGAACATGCGGTCATGTACGCCCATGTGATCCACAGCTTCATGGAGCACGCGGTCTCCCGGGCCGGGTTCATCCGGGGGCGCATGGGCGTGGAACCGGAGGCGCTCATCAGACGGTTGTTCGCGATGATCATCGATTCACTGCAGTAGAAAAGGGACAGGCATGGAACGGTTTTTCAGGCGACCGGGGCTGGTGGTTGCAGCGATACTGGTGATAACCGCCGCATTCGCCGTTCGGATCCCCGACCTCGAGATAAACAACAACATCAAGATCTTCATCCCCGAGGATAATCCTACGCGCGTGGCATATGAGGATCTGCAGGACGACTTCGGAAGTCAGGAGCAGGTCGGTATCGCGGTCACCAGTGACGAGGCAAGCATCCTGCGCCCGGAGGCGCTCGCCACCATCCGCGAAATCACCGCGGAGCTCGAGGATCTTTCCACCGTCGACAGCGTGCAGTCGGTGACCAACGCCGATTTCATCGAGGCTACCGGCGACGGTATGCGGGCCGCCTCCCTCCTCGAGGAGGGGGAGATAAGCGAGGCGCGGATCGAACAACTGAAACGGCGTGTTCTCACCTGGCCGGAACCCTACGAGGACAGCATCGTCTCGAGCGATTTCCGCTCCACGCAGATTCTCGTCAACCTCGTGGAAGACGCCGAGACCGCCGAACGGGAGCAGTTCCATGCCGAGGCCGCGGAGATCATCTCGCAGCACGGCGACGGCGGCCTCGACTTTTACATGGCGGGCGACCCGGTTATCACCGTACTGCTGAAGGAGTACATGCTCGGCGACCTCCTCTATCTCATACCGATGGTCACCGTCGTTGTGCTCCTTGCGCTGTTTCTGTCGTTTCGCAACCTCGGGGGTGTCGTGCTTCCCATGATCACGGTGTTGATCAGCACCGTGTGGGCGCTCGGGGTGATGTCCCTGCTCGACATCTACTTCTCGATGATCTCGACCGTCATTCCGGTGCTGCTTATCGCCGTCGGCAGCGCCTACGTCATCCACATCTTCAATCACTACTACGACAGTGTCCGTGCCGCGGAGGATCTCACGCCGGAGCGCCACCGCGACATCGTCTTCGAGACGCTTCGAAAGATCGGCACACCGGTCATCCTGAGCGCCCTCACGACCGCGGCCGGTTTCGCCTCCATCGCCACGAGCACCATCGTGCCGATGCGTCACTTCGGCATCATCAACGCCGTCGGCGTGGTCAGCGCGCTCATCGTTACGCTTACCTTCGTGCCTGCGCTGCTCCTCGTGCGTCGTACCGCCCTTCGCGGCCAGGGTGTCGTACGCGGTTCCAATCGCGGTGGGCAGGGCGGCCCGGGTGACGACGGGTTCAGCCGCATCTTACTGCGGTTCTACGGGTACTTCTCCGGCCGCAGCCTCCGCATCATATTCCTGGGCCTGGTGATCGTCGGCGTGTCGATGTTCGGCCTCACGCGGATCGTCGTAGACAACTCGATGATCGAGTACTTCCAGCGTGATTCCGAGATCCGGGTCGCCGACCGCTTCATCCGCGAAAACTTCAGTGGCACCAAGACCTTCAGCATCGTCGTCTCGGGTGACGAACCGGCCGCCCTGACGGACCCAGAGGCGCTTGCCGCTATGGACGAGCTCGGAAGCTACCTCTCCCGCGAGTATGACGCTGTCGGCAAGGTCGTGAGCTTTTCGGACTTCATCCGTCGAATGAATCAGGTGATGAACGTCCCGCCGTCTGCGCCGGAAGCGGGCGGGGGTGCAACGCGGAGCGGAGCCGACGAGGCGGGCCCTGCGGACCGCGACGCCGCGGACGATGGCTCCAGCGGGGGCGCCGATGACGACGCCGATAACGACGCCGATGACGACGCCGGCGAAACCGACGTTCCCGGAAGCTTTTTCTCAGAGAGCAGCTACGCGCCGGACGGCGACCGCGACGCCGGTCGGGACGGGGGTGCGGACGGCAGCCGGGACCCCGGCCGCGACGGTGGCCTCGTGCACCTCGTCGCCGACGGCACCGGGGACGATGCCGGAGCGGAGACCGACGGCTCGGACGGCGGTGCCGGCAGTTTCTTCGAGGGCGAGGGCGGCATGGACGGCGGTGGCGCTCCCGCTGCCGGCGAGACCAGCGATGCCGCCGACTTTGAGGGGTCCGAGGAGCCCGATCTCCGCATCGACCGCAGCCCCACCTACCGGGAGCTCATGGGCGCGGTCGCCGAGGCGTACGGGCGCGCCGAGGCCCTCGACATGACGGCCCGTGAGTTTGTCGATCTCCTGTTCCGCGAGCTCAACTACGGCGGCGCCGCGTACGACGAGATTCCCACCGATCCGGACAAGTATCCGGTCTCCGACATGCAGGGGCTTCAGGATCTGATATCACAGTATCTGCTTATCTACTCCGGAAGCCTCGACGACTTCGCCGACGACTCCCTCGAGCCGCAGAGCGCCCGCATGTACGTGGTCCTCGAGGCGACCAACAGCCTCGTCGCCGAGGAGGTCTCCGAGGGGGCGAACGAGTACGCGGCAGCGCACTTTCCCGAGGGCTACGACATTTCGATTGCCGGCTTCGCCGACATGGAGCGCGCGGTCACCAGGCTCATCGTGAACTCCCAGCTGTGGAGCCTGTTCTCCGCTCTCGTCGTGGTTTTCATCATCGTAGCGCTGGCAAACCGCTCGGCGGTAGCCGGGCTCTACGGCATCGTTCCGCTGAGTTTCGCGATTCTCATCAATTTCGGCGTGATGGGCATCACCGGCATCAAGCTCAACATCGCCACGGCGATGATTGCATCCATCGCCATCGGCATCGGTATAGATTACACGATTCACTTCCTCACCCGGTACCGCATCGAGCGTGCGGAGACCGACGATCTGCGCGAGGTAACCAAACGAAGCATTCTGACCACCGGCAAGGCGATTCTCTACAACGCCTTTGCCGTGGGCGCGGGGTTTGCCGTGCTCATCGCGTCGAACTTCAATCCCCTCCGCTACGTCGGTGTGCTCGTGGCATTGACCATGCTCACCTCCTCGATCGCGGCTCTGACGATTCTTCCGGTGCTTCTCAACCTGTTCCGCCCGCGCTTCATCGAGCGGACCGGGGAGGCAACTACACAAGGAGGCTCAACATGAGATTCACAAGACAGACCATTGCAGCGACGGCGGTCGCGCTTGTCGCCCTGATCGCGGCGTTGCCCGCCTATTCCATAGACGGGCGGGAGATCGCAGAGAACGTCATCAACCGTGACACCGGCGAGACCGGCCACAGCCTCATCGACATGGACCTCATCGATGCGCAGGATAACGTGAAGAACCGCATCATAGAGGAGTGGAGCATGGAGAACGATGCAGGCCTCGAGCGCCTCGTTATCGTTTTTCATCGGCCGGCCTCGGTGCAGGGAACGCGGTTCCTCGTCGTCGAGAACGAGGACCGCGACGACGATCAGTGGATCTACCTGCCGGCCCTCGACCGCGTGCGACGCATCGCCGCGTCGGAGGGAGACGAGAGCTTCATGGGAACCGACTTCACCTACGACGACCTGGCAACCCGAGACGTCGACGAGGATACCCACGAGCTCCTCCGCGAGGACACCTTCGCCGGCCGCGAGGTATACGTGGTCGAGTCGGTTCCCAAAGACCCCGATGACTCGCAGTACTCGCGGCGCGTTCAGTGGGTGGCAAAGGATATCTGGGTTCCGCTGAAGGCGGAGTTCTACGACAAGAGTGATGAGCTCCTGAAGACACTGACGGTGGAGGAGCTCGAAGAGGTGCAGGGTATCTGGACGCCCATGGTGAGCGTGATGGAGAACGTCCAGAGCGAACATGCCACGCGGCTCGAGGTGGAGAAGACCCGGTACAACGAGGACCTCAACGCCGACCTCTTCAGCAGGAACTTTCTCAGAACCGGCCGGGCGCGGTAGCAGCACCCGCGTTACGTGCCCTACCCATCACGCTCTACAGGGAGGACCAGCATGGACACGAAACGAACGATGACACGAACAGCGGCACGAAGATGGATGTCGACAGTCCTCGCAGCCTTTCTCCTCGCGGCGCCCCTCTCCGCCCAGGACAACGGCGGCGGCGGCGACGACGGCGACGACGGAGCCGGCGGCGGCGGAACCGGC
>CAZWNS010000016.1:27719-29060 GCA_964635245.1 uncultured Spirochaetaceae bacterium | reverse complement strand
CACCCTCGCCGACGGCCAGTACGGCCTGCGCTACACGACCAGCGTCGGCGGCGTGGACATCGGCGGGATCTACTACTTCGGCTTCATCCGCGAGCCGGTCATCGAGATCCCCGAGGCCGAACCGGCAGACTACAGCATCCACTTCGACCGCCTGAACCTCTTCGGCCTGGAGTTCGCTACGGTGGTCGGCGGCTTCAACCTGCGGGCCGAGGCCGCCTACAACATGACCGAAGACTTCGACGGCGACGACCCCTCCATCCACAACCACAGCATCGCCTACATGGGCGGCTTCGACCGGGACCTGCCGGTGAGTAACCTCAACGTCAACATCCAGGGCCGCGGCGAGTATCTCCTGGCCAACGACGAGGTTTCCGACAACGCCGACAACGGCCTGGCCGACGTCGACTACGACGCGGGGGAGAACGAGCACTACTGGACCAACACCCTCGTCGCCAGCCTGGAGGACACCTACCGAAACGAGACGATCACACCGTCGGTGGACTTCCTCTTCACCGCCGAAACGCAGGACTACGTGGTCCGCCCCGGTGTGGAGTTCGTGCTTGCCGACGATGCCACGGTCAACGTCAGAGGATCGATCTTCGAAGGTGACAGGGACACCGAGTTCGGCCAGTTCGACGATAACGACCATTTAGAAGTACGTTTTGAATACGCCTTCTAAGCGGCGTCTTCATACACACCTCCTTGGGGGCGGCCTGCGGGTCGCCCCCCCTTTTTTGCCGGCAGCGCGCCGTCTGGGGAGCCGTGGTGCAGCTCGCTCCAACGGTTGCCGAGCGACGCCCGTCCGTGCCGTCATCTGATTCCCACGACCTCGCTCCAGTGTTTGGGAAACCAGCTCCGCACCCTGCATGCGCCGTCGTCGGTGTGCAGGTATCCGGTTCCTACGGTCACCGGCCCCGTGCGCATCAGCACGTACCCGGGGCCGGTACAGGCAGCGGCGGCGGAAGGGTCGAGGTTGATGTCCTCACGGGCGAAGTAGCGGCCCGCGTCCGATGCGTCGAGGGAGATCCAGTTTCTCGTGGCGAGAAAACCAAAGGCAACCGCGGCCTCGGTGGTAAGCTTCGGGACTTCCATCGCAACCCGCATGAACTTGATGCCGCTGAAGAGGATCTCCGGGCCCGGTGGGATGCTGTGTCCCCGGGCGAGGCGGTAGATGTACTTTCGCCCGCCCGCGAAGAAGTGGTAGCGCTCGGTAAACCACGCGGGGTCCATGCCGAAGCGCTCTTCGAGGATCGACAGACAGGGAGCCGGATCTACGAGTCGGCAGGAGGGGCCGAGGCGGACGTTGCGTATCTCATCACCCATCGGGAGCCTCCCTCGTGC
>CAZWNS010000016.1:0-27619 GCA_964635245.1 uncultured Spirochaetaceae bacterium | reverse complement strand
TCCCCGGCGAGCTCCCCGGCGAGCGCGGTGCCGGGCTCGGCGCCCTCCCACGCGGTGATGCCGGGGCCGCCGTCGAGGCCCTCGATCCGGGCGGGGCGAAGCGCCGCGGCATGGCCGCGCCGGCGGACCTCTCTAAGCACGTCGGCTATGACGAGCTCGTTCTCCTCCGGGGCGTAGGTGCAGGTCGAGTACACGACCCGCCCGCCGGGGCGGCAGAGCTCAATGGCGCGCGTGAGAATCCGGCGCTGCCGGCCGTGGAGCATCCGGTAATAGCCCGGGGGGCCCGGTCGAAGCGCGGAGACATTGCGCCTCGAGGTGCCCTCGCCGCTGCAGGGAGCATCGACGAGGACGCGATCGTAGGCGGCGGGCTCTCCCGGGAAGGAACCCCCGTCATGGGAGGAGGCGGCAATGCAGGAGAGTCCGAGCCGCTCCCATGCCGGGCGGCCGGCCTGCAGACGTGTGCGGTCGGTGTCGTTGCAGATCACGGTGCCGCGATCCTCCATGAGTGAGGCGATGAGGGCGGTCTTGTTTCCCGGCGCGCCGCAGAGGTCGAGCACGCGCTCGCCCGGCCGCGGGTCGAGAAGGACCGCGGGAACCATCGACACTTCCTCCTGCAGGTGCAGCAGCCCGAGTGCGCGTGCAAGCCGGTTTCCGGGCCGTGGGTCCGGCCGTCGCCGGCCGCGTGCCCACAAACGGTAGCCCCGCTCGAACCACGGCAGGCGCTCGAGCGCGACATCGGGCTCGACCTCGCGGAACCAGGTCTCGAACTGCTCGGTGCTGAGGCGCGCGGCGTTTCTCCAGGCGCAGACCGGCAGGGGACGGCGAAGGGCGTCGAGAAACGTCTCCCACTCCGCGCCAAGCAGGGGGCGGTAGCGCTCGAGACGGCTGAGGGCGTATTCGGGAAGCTCTATGTCCGCTCTCACTCGTGCTCGTCTACGGTCGCCCTGGTCGCGCCGGTGGAGATCCCGCCGTCGACGAGCAGTGTCTGCCCCGTGACGTATTCGCTCGCGTCGGAGGCGAGAAAGATTACCGCGCCGTCGAGGTCGCGGGGCTTGCCCGGTCTGTTCAGCGGAATGCGGTCCTCGAGATACTCGACCCATGCCCGGTTCTCGTAGAGTGCCTTGTTCTGCTCGGTCTTGAACCAGCCCGGCGCCAGGCAGTTCACCGTGATGCCGTATTCGCCCCAGTCGTCTGCAAGGCTCATCGTCATCTGCTTCACCCCGCCGCGGCTTGCGCAGTAGGGGGTGATGCCCGCGTAGCCGAACACGCTCGTCACCGAGCCGATATTCACGATACGGCCGTACCCGCGCGGGATCATCTTCCGTGCTACGGCCTGGGCCACGAAGAAGGATCCGCGAAGGTTGGTGTCGAGAACGGTGTTCCAGTCATCCCAGGTTATCTCCACCGCCGGCTTTCTGATGTTGAGGCCCGCGTTGTTGATGAGAATGTCTATCTTCCCGTAGTGATCGTTGGCGGCCTCGACCATGGAGTTGATACTGGCCTCCTCGCGAACGTCGAGCTCGAGCGGCAGCGCGCGTCGGCCCATGGCCTCGATTTCCGCCTGGAACTCCGAGAGCTTCTCCGCCTTCCGGCTCGTGATGACGAGGTCGGCCCCGGCGCCTGCGAGCGCTCTCCCGAAGTACTGCCCGAGCCCGCGGCTCGCGCCGGTGACGACGGCCACTTTGCCGGTCAATTCAAATAGTCCGGTGCTCATGTTCTGCTCCTCTCGTTCATGACGCGCAGCCGCCGGCCGGTATGTCGGCCGCCGCGGCGGTAGGGGTCACGCTCATGTTCCCGGTGTGAGAATCACCTTTATGAGGCCCTCGTCGCCCTTGTACAGGCGACGGAACCACTGCGCCCCCTCGGAGAGGGGAGCAACAGCGCTGATGAGGGGATCGAGGTCGATGGCCCCACGGCGGATCATCTCGAGACAGGCCGGATACTCACCGGAGGATGCATTGGACCCCTGGACGCGTATCTGGCGGGTAACGAGATACTGCAGGGGAGCCTCCACCTTCGGGGCGAAGTTCCCGATAACGGTCACCGTCCCCCCGCGTCGCACGCTCGACACCGCGCTGTCGAATGAGCCCTGCAGCCCCACGGCGTCGAAGGCGCTCCTCACCCCGCGCCCCCCGGTCAGCTCCGCGACCACCGGCCACAGCTCTTCGCGCCTGGTGTTCACCACGCGGTCGGCGCCGAGGGCGGCCGCCGTCTCGAGCTTTCGGTCGTCGATGTCGGCGGCGATGATGGGGCCGTAGCCCGTCGCGCGAAGCACCTGCACGACGAGCATGCCGATCATGCCGACACCCACCACCACCGCGGCATCGCCGGTCTCGTGCGGCGTGATCTCCGCCGCATGCATGGCGATGGAGACGGGCTCCACCATGGCGGCGTGCTCATAGGTCACGCCGTCGGGCAGGATGTAGATGCCGCGCTCGGGAACGGCGACGTACTCGGCGAGGGCGCCGTCCCGGCGGTATTCATCGGCGCTCACCCCCAGTACCCGGCGGTTCTCACAGAAGTTGATCTCGCCGCGGCGGCAGTAGAAGCACTCCCCGCAGTAGAGGGTGGAGTCGAAGGTGACCGCGTCTGCGACCGCCACGTGCTTGACGCGGGGGCCGACGGCGATCACGTCGCCGGCTGCCTCGTGTCCCATGATGACCGGCGGAATGCGTCTGCCGGTGCTCCCGTCCTGTCCATGGACGTCGCTCCCGCAGATGCCCACCGCGCGCACCTTCACGAGAACCTCGTCCTCGGCGAGATCGGGTTCCGGTACGTCTTTATATTCGAAATGGTTATACTCTGTGAGCTCGAGTGCTTTCATGTTGCGTCCTCCCGGGTAGTGTATCAGCAGTGGTGAACTCCGCCCAGCACGCGAAGAACACACGCGAGGCATTGTAACCGAACTCAAGGAGTAGCCGCATGACCCCGCGAAGACTCGCACGCAACGTGCTCGAGCACACGGCGACCATCGGCCGGGTCTCAATACCGTGGCGGCGCCTCGGGATACTCGACCGACAACTTCTCGTAGAGCTCATCGATGCGGTCCTCGAAGAGGGCCGCATTGCCCTCCGGCCAGGAATGTCCCTCGATATTGTAACCGTCGTCGGCGAATATGACGTTTCCGGTGAGGTGGCGCTGCGGCACGCACATCGAAACGAGCGACGCCGCGACTCCCTCGCGTGAGGCGAAACGCTTCGACGGGGTGTGAGCGAGGATGCTCTTTGCCCGCGGCTTGAGCGTGCCGTCGGGCTCGCGCAGGAGGTCCCGGTTGAGATTGGTCTCCACGGTGCCCGGTGCAATGCCGTTGACCCGGACGCCGAACGGCGCGAGCTGCGCGGCGGCCGTCTTCACCAGGCCCTCGAGGCCGTGCTTGGCCGCGTTGTAGGCGTAGCTTCCGTAGAGAGAGGCGCGACTCCCGTTACTGCAGAGGTGGATGATGTGCCCGCTTCGCCGCGGTGCCATGGCCCGGGCGAGGGCGGTCGTCACGATAAAGGCGCCCGTGAGGTTTATTTCGTTGACTCGCCGGAAGTCGGCGGCGAGGTCCTCGGGGTCGTCGGCGAGCAGGTCGAAGGGGCGGTGGTGGACGCCGGCGCAGTCGATGCCGACCTCGATCGAGCCGAGCGCCTGCTCCGCGGCCTGCACGATTCGCTCGGCTTCCGCGTAGTCGGTGACGGAGCCGAGAAAAACGGGGGGCGGGGTGCCGCCTGTGAGGTCGGTGACGTTTGCGGCGATCTGCTCCACATGGGCGAGGAAGGGATCGCGCGAGGCCCGGTCCTGCGGTGCGACATCGGCGATCGCGACGCGGGCGCCGCAGCAGGCCGCGGCATAGGCGAAGGCCTCGCCGAGATTCCCGGCACCGCCGAAGATCAGGACATTCATGCCGCCGAGGTCGACTCGGTGTGTGCAGGGATAATCGAATGTGGTTTCATTCCGCCTGGTAGTGTTGAGTGTCTCCACGGTACGACGCCTCCGGTGGTCAGAGGGTAGCGGCTCGGTCCCGGGTTGTCGAGCGGTCGTCCGGCGGCGCGGCGGCTCCCCGCCCCGGGCGCCGCTTGCAAACGGTCGCCACGGGCGCAGCTTGCAAAAGGACCAGCCCTCGTTTATTCTGCCGGGATAAGGAGCTAACATGGCTGATGACTTGCAGCTTGTCACCTTCGAGCTTGGCGGGGAGACCTACGGCATCGACATCATGCAGGTCGAAGGCATCGTGCAGGTTCAGCAGATTCGCCCTATTCCCTATGCGCCGGAGTACGTGGAGGGAATCTTTAATCTCCGGGGAGAAATCATACCGGTCATTAACTTGCATCGCCGTTTCAGGCTCAAGCAGATGGACCTTTCCGAAGAGGACAAGCTGCTCTCCGGCATGGTCATTCTCGCCATCGACGATATGCATCTCGCGGTCATGATCGACAAAGTGTCCCGCGTCGTTCGGGTGAAGCAGGACGAGGTTCAACCGCCGCCGCAGATGATATCCGGTATCGGCGCGGAGTACATCCAGGGCGTGGTGAACAACGAAGACAATTACCTCATCATCCTCGACGCGCGGCGGCTCTTCAATATGCGCGAGCTCGAACAACTCGGACAGATCGGACGCTGACGACACATGGGCATACCTATCTCACGCCCCTCCATCAAGCGCAAGGACATGGACTCCGTGCTCAGTTGCATGGTGTCGGATACCATCGGCCCGGACCGGATCTCGAAGCAACTCGTCGATGCGATCGGAGAGTACCTGAGGCGGAAGGGCGGGCTGGCGCTGCGCGAGTACCCGCGGGCCGTCGGGCTCGCCCTCGAAGGGCTCGGGCTCGGCGCGGGAAGCCGCGTGGTCGGCTCGGCGTTGCTGCCGGCACTCTACCGCGAAGCCTTCGAGGCCCTCGGTATCGAGCTTATCCCGGCGGACGTCTCCGAGACGGCGCCGATCATCACGCCGGAGTCGGTCCGGGAGGCGCTCACCGCCGCGGGGGGCGCCGACGCACTTATCGTCGATACCGCCCTCGGCTTCTGCCCCGACCTCGAGGGCCTGGCCGCCCTCGGCGTACCCATGATGGAGGACATCTCCCAGGGCCTGGGCGCCCACACCGGCGACCGGCTTGCCGGCACCTTCGGTCGCTACACCGTCATAGGTCTGGAGTCCGAGCATATCGTCACATCGGGCGGCGGTGCCGTGGTGATCGGTGCGGGGCGCGCGGAGTCCTCGTGGCTCAAGGGCCGGGGCGAGGAGTTGCCGCCGGAGGTCCTGCTTCCGGACGTAAACAGCGCGCTCGGGCTCACCCAGATCAAGGAGCTCGACCGCTTTCTCGAGAAACGCCGTGAGCTCGCCCCCCGATTCATCCGCTCGCTCTCCGGTGGGCGCCACCGCATGCCGGCCCAGCCGGGCGACGGGGAAAACGTGTTCTTTTCCTTTCCGGTTGCTCTCGAGAGCGGCCTGAGCGATGTTATCGCCTATGCGCGGAAGCACGATGTGGAGGCGGTCCCCGCCTTTTACGAAAGCCTGCTCACACGTCGCGCCGACATCGAAGATCGTGTACCGAATGCACGAGGGTACCTCATGCGCTGCGTGCGCTTCCCGCTGTATCCGCTTCTGAAGAACAGCGAGGCGGAGCGCGTCTCGCGGGTGCTCTCTACACTTCCCTGACGGAGGCAGACAATCCTCCGGTTTCGGCAAGCTTTACATCGCAAAACGCTGTAGGTATAGTGAGGCGGCGGTGACCATGAAGGTAAACGTCAAGAAGGTGCTTCTGATCGCCAATGTCGAGAAGGACGAGGCCATGGAGGTCACCGAAGATGTACGAAACTACCTCGAGTCCCAGGGCATCGACGTCGTCACGTTTGCCTTCCGCGGCAAGCCGGCGCAGCCGGTCCTCGAGAACTACGATCTGGCGATCTCGCTCGGCGGAGACGGCACGGTCCTGTTCTCGAGCCGCATGCTGTCCACCCACAGCATCCCCATTCTGCCGGTGAACCTCGGAAACTTCGGCTTTATCACCGAGGTGACCCGTGAAGAATGGGTGGGCGCCTTCGAGCGATACCGCTCCGGCATGATCGAGGCGGGGGAGCGGTTGCTCATCAGGGTTACCGTGGAGCGCAAGGAACGACAGATCGGCGAGTTCATCGGGCTGAACGATGCGGTGATCTCCGCAAGCGGTATCTCCAAGATCGTGAGGCTTTCGGTGTGGCTCTCCGACACCTTCCTCGGGCACTACCGTGCGGACGGGGTCATCATTGCGACGCCGACGGGGTCGACGGCGTACTCCGCGGCTGCCGGCGGCCCCATCCTGCATCCCGAAATGGATGCGATGATTCTCAACCCGATCTGTCCGTTCACGCTGTCCCATCGCCCGTTGGTCATGTCCGCCGACGAGACCATCACGGTGGAGGTGGAGTCGCAGCAGCGCACGGGTGTCATGATGACGGTCGATGGGCAATCGGACGTTCCCCTCATCCCGGGAGACCGCATACGCGTGCGCCCCTACGACGAGAAGGCCCGCATCGTGCGCTCGAACAAGCGCACCTTCTACGAGGTTCTCCGTTCCAAGCTCAACTGGTCGGGAGGGCACAGTGCTTGAGCAGTTGACCATACAGAACTACGCCCTCATCGACAGGCTTCATATCGACTTTGCCGACGGCATGAACGTACTCTCCGGCGAGACCGGCGCGGGCAAGTCGATTCTTGCCGGGGCTTTGTCCCTGCTGCACGGCTCGCGCGCGGACACGGGTGCGATTCGCACCGGCGCGGACGAGACCATGGTCTCGGGTACCTTCGTCGTGGAGGGCAATGCCGAAGCTACATCCTGGCTTTCCGGGCACGGTATTGAGCCCGAGGACGGGGCGGTCATCATCCGTCGTACCGTGAAGCGCACCGGTCGCGGCACGATCTACGTGCAGTCGGTTCCCGTGACCAGAAGTGAGTTGCGGGAGCTCACGGATCTCATCGTCGATCTCCACGGGCAGCATGAACACCAGTCTCTGCTCTCCGAAGAGAACCACCGAAAGCTTCTCGATCGGTATGCCGGCATCGAGGACGAGGTGCAGGTGCTCTCCGAGCGCTTCGGCGAGCTTTCCAATCTGAAGCGCCGTCGGGAGCGTCTCGTTTCCAGTGAGCAGGAGCGCCTGCGCGAGATGGATCTGCTGAGCTTCGCCGTCAAGGAAATCGAGGATGCCGGGCTCACCGAAGGGGAGGAGGAACAGCTCGAGCAGGAGCGAAGCATTCTCAGCCAGCACGAGAAGCTCGCCGAAAGCCTGGACCGTCTCTACGAGTCCCTCGCGGAGAGCCGCGGCGGAGCCCTCGGGCAGATGCGTGAGGCGCGCCACGCAATGGAGACCGTTACCGGCATCGATGCGGGGCTGTCGGCCGTGGCGAAGCGCCTCGACGACGCGTTTTTCGAGCTCGAGGACATTACGGAGACGGTGCGCGACTATTCCTCACGGGTGGAGTTCAGCGCCGAACGCCTGGAGCAGGTCGAGGACCGCATCACCGCCATCCATCGTCTCGAGAAGAAGTACGGCGCGGAGATCACCGACGTGCTCCGCTACGCCGAGGAGGCGCGCGAGCAGCTCGCGGCCCTCGAGAACTACGAGGAGGACCGGGCGCAGCTGGATGAGGATATCAAGCAAGCCGAGCGCGAGGTGCTGGAGGCGGCGCAGCAGATCTCCACCAAGCGAAAGGCGGCCGCCGCTGAGCTCCAGGGCCGGATAGAGGGAATCCTCGCATCCCTCGGCATGAAGAAGACCCGCTTCCACATCGGCGTAGAGCAGCGCATGTCGAGCTCGGGCCGACCGGCCTGCGGGAACTACGGCATCGATGCGGTGACGTTTCGCCTGGCGCCGAACCCGGGTGAGCCGGTGAAGCCGCTGAAGGACATCGCGTCCGGCGGTGAGATCTCCCGGGTGATGCTCGCCGTCAAGACGGTGCTGGCCGAAGCGGACCGGATCCAGACGCTCGTCTTCGACGAGATCGATGCGGGCATCGGCGGGGAGGTCGCGCTCGCGGTGGGAGAGTACCTCAAGCGCCTCTCCGGGGCGAAGCAGGTGCTCTGCATCACGCATCTTGCATCTATCGCCGTTCGAGCGGATAATCACATCAAAGTTGAGAAGCTCACCGAGGGCGACCGCACCGTCACGCGAGTCGCCGCGGTAAGCGGTGCGGAGCGCGTCGAGGAGATCGCACGAATGCTCGCGGGAGATCGTACTGGTCGAACGTCGCGGACGCATGCGGAGGAGCTTCTGGAAAAGTACGGGGGCAAAACGGCGTAGGTATGGCGAAGATCTCCGGTGAAGCAAAAAAGCGCTACTTCGACCGCGTGAAGGAGTACAAGCAGGAGACCGACACCATCATCGTCCGGGAGAAGAATCTCCTCGACACGATACGGGGAGATAATCCCTCATCGCAGTATAAGCGCTTGAAGCTCGTCGATGAGCGGATGAACCTCGCCTCGCATTTTCTGCTCCTGAATCGACTATCGGTGGGGCTGCTCGGCGTGAAGAACGAGGCCTTCCTCAACGACGGGCGCAAGAGCTGCTACCAGGCGGTCATCTACCTCGAGGAGGTCGTGTCGAATCGTCTCGATGCTCCGTTTTCGGACTACAGCGAGTATCTCGAGAAGATTGAAGACGTCGACGATGAGAAGCGCTACCGTATGGTCGCCAAGCTCGGTTTCACCATCCAGTCCGTCGAGGAGGACTTCGGCGAGAACAGCAAGTGGAAGTGGTCGTTCGTGGAGCTCGAAGGCCGGTATGCCGTCGTTACGAAGAATCTACTCAACCTGAAGACCCTCGTCGCCGGGCTCGATCCTCGGGTGAAGGGCTACCAGGCACGGCTCAATCATCTGAACCTTGCGAAACAAATGCTCCAACGATCCGCCGACCGCTATCGCGAGAAGTACGAGCTTTCCACGCTGCGCATAGACGACTTCAAGCTGGCCATCGCGTTTCTCGCGGCCCTGCGCCGCATGCATGTCGTCGTCGGAGAGACGCAGAACGCCGATACGATCAAGAAGAAGATGGATGTCTGGAAGACCAAGATGGAGACCGACGAGCGCAACGCCCGCGCCGCCAAGGCCTGACCGGCATGCCGAAACCTCTGCGACGGATTCTTCTCCTTGTGATCCTCACGCTCGCCTACGTGCTGATTCTCCCTCGGTCTACGGGGACCGAGCCGCTTCTCGACCGCCGGTGGGTGCTCTCGATCGACGACGCCACCGCGGACGGTAGCGCCGAGGACGGCGCCGAAGCCGCCGCCGCCGGCGAGGACGCCGCCGAAGACGGCGCCGGCGAGGCGCCCGGCATCATACCCTTCCGGCTCGGGTCGAGGTTCGGGTACTTCACCTCCGACGGCCGACTCACGCACAGCGAGCAGATACGCTACGGGGTCGCCCAGGATGCCGAGCGGTACGCGAACTATTCGGTGATCAGCGAAAACATCGTGCTGCAGAACCCGGACGGAGACCTCGTTCGGAGTATTGCGGCTCACGGATACCCGCGACTCGAGCGGGGGCGGCTCTACGTCTTCGCGCCCGGCGGCAGCGCCGTTTCGGAGTGGACGGTCGACGGGCGCCGGATATGGACGCAGGATTTCCTTTCGGTCCTCACCGACCTCGCGTCCGGCGAGGTCGGGACCGCGGTCGGTCTCCTCGACGGCAGTGTATACCTGCTCGGTGAGGACGGTGAGGAATTGTTTTCCTACGAGACCGAGGGGTCACGCCTGGCGGTTACGCTTGCCGTTGCCCTCGGTGAGGACGAAGACGTTCTCGCCGCCGTGGCGGGCATCGATCCCCAGAAGCTCATCCTCTTCGAGCGTCATACCGAGGGGTTTTTCCCCGTCTTCCAGCTCGAGCTCGACTCCGACTACCGCCGGTCCGTGCTATTGGATTTCCTCGACGGCGGCGCCACACTGGCGGTAGAGCAGCCCGGCGGCCTCGTGCTCTATGATCGGCGTACGGAGAGCTTCGGCCGTGTTGATCTCGGCGGAGCGGTCGAAGAGGTTCAGTCACTTCCGGAGTTCGACCTCGTGGTTACGGCATCCCGCGGCGACGGCGGCGCAGAGGCCCCCGTCCGCCGCCTGCAGGCGACGGTATGGCCCGACTATCCTCTGTTCGCAGAGCGGATGCCCGCCGACGACATTTTTTTGCGCGCCGAGGGAGCGCGCATCTATCTCGGCATGAACGGGAGGCTGCTGTGCGTCCGGCTCGCGCGCGGATAGGAGGTGTATTGATCGGAGCCCTGTGCGCCGGCCTCGTCCTCGGCGCCTGGCAGTGGCCGGTGACGGAGTTCAGCATCGGCGTCGGTTTCGGCGTTCCGAACGACGAATCCCTCTCTCCCGGCCTCGAGCTCGTCTCCTCGGCGGAAACCGTGCGCGCGGCAGCCGACGGCGAGCTCGTGTTTGCCTTCGACGCGGAGAGTCACCGAGCGGCGATTCCGCATGCGCTCGGCAGCTTCCTCGTCCTCGAGCACCACGGCGGCCTGCGCTCGGTGTACGCGCATCTCGATCGCGATCCGGAAGATACCGCTCTCGAGTTTGCCGAGGATGACCCCGTCGGCGTGGTGGGGCGGACGGGATTTGCCGGGGGCAATACCCTCGGATTCCGCATCATCGACACCGAGCGCGCCGCCTACGTCAACCCCATGATTCTGCTTCCGGAGCTCGAGGACGAGACGGCGCCGCGCATCGAGAGTGTGCAGCTCTCTCGCGGATCCACGGTTGTGGCCGCGGACCCGGACGCCTCCCTGCCCGAGGGGCCGGCACGGCTCAGCGCGCTCGTCTACGATCCCGGCGGGGAAGGTCCCTATCGCGACGACGCCGCCCCGTACTCGGTGACGGTATTCGCGAACGGCCGCGAGAGTCATAGACTCGTGTTCGAGACGCTGAGCCGCAGCGGGGAGCGCATCACGGTTTCGGGAGGCTATGCGCGGGAAGACCTCTACGACGAGGAGGGACGTTTGCAGCTCGGTAGCATCGAGATCGCCCCGGGAAACAATCTTATCGAGATTGTGGCGGAGGATCACGTGGGAAACGAGCGTGTGGAGAGCATCCGGATCACGGGGGAGGGTGAGCAATGAAGACCTTCTCGATGCAGCCCAACAGTTCGGAACGTTTTGAGGAGGTGACCTGCGCCGTGTGCGGTTCGGCCGACGCACGTGAGCGCTACGCCCTTCCCGAAGCACGATTCGTGCGTTGCCGCCGATGCGGGCACACCTATCAGAGTCCCCGTCCGGTATTCGACGATCTGAAGGAACGCTATCAGGATGCCTATTTCGACTACGAAATCGACAACGAGCAGGCCTTCTTCCGGCTCATGCTGCAGGGTCTCGGTGATATCGATTTCCGGCGCATCGAAAGCTCCCTCAACGGGACGCGGCGTTTCCTCGACGTCGGCTGTGCCACCGGCATGCTGCTCGAGCATATGAAGGATCGCGGCTGGACGGTCCATGGCGTGGAAATCTGCGCACCGGCCGCGGAATACGGGACGAGGCAGCGCGGGGTGCCTATCGATGTGGCGACTCTCGAGGAGAGCGGTCTTCCCCCCGCGGCCTTCGACGTCGTCCATCTCTCCCATCTGATCGAGCACGTGCCCGATCCGCGGACGTTTCTCGCGGAGGCGGCCCGTGTGACCAAGAGCGGCGGGCACCTCGTGATGGTGACGCCCGACATCGGAGGTTTTCAATCACGTCTGTTCGGAAAGCGCTGGCGATCGGCAATTGCCGATCATCTCCACCTTTTCTCCTATCGGGTGCTTCGGCGTCTGGTGGAGGAAAGCGGTTTCGAGGTCGTGAGAAAACGCAGCTGGGGCGGTATCGCCGCGGGTATGGCTTCGGGGCGCCTCAAGCGCCTTGCCGATACGTGGGCCAAACGCCTCAATGTCGGCGATGTCATGATCCTCCTTGCACGGCGCCTTGACAGGTCATAGCCCTTTTCCTACTATTCGACTGCTGAATGCCCATGAGGGAGATCTATGATTCGAGATAGGCTCGAGGCCCTCTCCCTGGAGTCCCTCCGCCGGATTGCCGAACAATACGACATCGACTTCACGGAGGATACGCCTCCGGAGACGCTTGTCGACCTCATCTTCGATGACATCGAAGAGAACCGGCTGGAGAAGGAAGCCTCCGATACGAACCCCGTGAGGGTGGAAGAGAAGAAATACGTCCTTCTCGAGGGCGCCGAGCTCGAAGGAGTTCACGATTTTCCCGACGATGCCCGACTTCCGGAGGACTACAACGAGACGCGGATCGTGCTGCTCGTGCGGGACCCCGCGTGGGCGTTCGCCTACTGGGAAATCGCGCCGGGGCGTTTCGAAGAGCTCGGCGACGAGGACGACGCGACACTGGATCTGGTGCTTCGCGTGTCCGGCAGTGAGGACCCTTCGCTCAAGGGCGCGGAGCAGTTCGATATACCCGTACAGAGGTCCGACCGCAACTGGTACATCAACCTGCCGAAGCCCGAGACGTACTACAGGATAGACCTCATCGCGCGGGACGGCGATTCGGAGACGCTCTTGGCGAGCTCGAATACCATCCTCGTACCTCCCGGCGCCCTGACGGACGATCGAAGCGACGGGGTGTCGGCGGCCGACCATATTCTGGCGTACTCCGGTCTGGACAAGCTCGACGTCGCGTCCTTCGGCACTACTATACCGCAGCGAATTCTTGGCCTCATGGACGAGAACTTCTGATATATGGGAGTACACATGCCCCGTGGTTACCTGATTCTCATGCTACATGCCCACCTCCCCTTCGTCAGGCATCCGGAGCGTGAGAGCTTTCTCGAGGAGAACTGGCTTTTCGAAGCGATATCGGAAACGTACTTGCCGCTCCTTCGGGTGATGGACCGGCTCGAGGCCGACGAGGTGCCGTTCAAGCTGACGTTCTCCATCTCGCCGACGCTGAGCTCCATGTTGCGCGACGAGCTACTGCAGCATCGTTACGTGTACCACCTCGAGCGCCAGCTCGAGCTTGCCGAGAAGGAGTTGCGCCGCACCAGGGACGACCCCCGTACGTACCGAGTCGCCCAGCTCTACAACGAGCTCTATACCCGCAATCACCTGGATTTCACGGAGAAATACGAAGGGGATATCCTTGCCGGGCTCGACTACTACTACAAGCGGGGTCGGCTCGAGCTTCTCACGACGGCGGCCACCCATCCCTTTCTGCCGCTCTACGAGAGTTACCCCCAGCTGCTCAATGCGCAGGTGTCTCTGGGAGTACAGTCTCATCACGAGACCTTCGGCAAGTACCCGAAGGGCTTCTGGTTCCCCGAGGCCGGTTACTATCCCGGGTTCGAAGAGTACCTGGCCAACAACGGTCTGCAATACTTCTTCGTTGCTACGCACGGCGTGCTGTTTGCATATAACAAGCCGCCGGCCGGCGTCTATCTGCCGGTTGCCTGTCCCAACGGTGTCACCGTCTTCGGTCGCGACATCTATTCGACGAACGCCGTGTGGTCGCCGGAAGAGGGGTACCCGGGCGATTTCACGTATCGGGAGTTCTTCCGTGACATCGGCTACGATTTGCCCATCGACTACATCGGCCCCTACATCCATGAGGGCACCGTCCGTATCCCGACCGGCTTCAAGTACCATGCGGTTACCGGGAACACGGACGACAAGCTGATCTATGACCCGGCCGAAGCTCTTCGCACCGTAGAGAAACATGCGGACAACTTCCTGTACCGACAGCTGCGCCTCGTCGAGCGCCTGGAAGGCTTCATGGACGAGCCGCCGGTGATCACCGCCCCGTTCGACGCGGAGTTGTTCGGCCACTGGTGGTTCGAGGGACCGGAGTGGATCGAGACACTTGCGCGACGCATCCACGAGAGCGGCGAGGGAATCGCGATGACCACCCCCTCGGAGTACCTGAAAGGCAACAGGGTGGGAGACACCGTCCAGCCGGCCTTCTCGAGTTGGGGTACGAAGGGCTACGCGGAGGTCTGGCTCGACGGCTCGAACGACTGGGTGTACCGCCATACGCATAAGGCGATCGAGCGCATGACGGAGCTTACCGAGCGATTTCCCGACGAAACGGGGCTGAAGGAGCGCGCGTTGAACCAGGCCGCTCGCGAAGTGCTGCTGGCCCAGCAGTCCGACTGGCCCTTCATCATGCGCGCGGGCACTACGGTCACCTACGCCGTGCGCCGGGTGAAGGAGCACGTGTACAACTTCACCACCATCTATGAGTCCCTGCGCCGCGGTGCCATCAGCACCGAGTGGCTCACGCGACTCGAGCGCAAGAACAACATCTTCCCGCATCTGGATTACCGCGTTTTCGCACCCTCGGCGCTCCGACGGCGCGGCGCCGGCGTCCCCCTGATTCGCAAGTAGACTCCCGATACCTCAAAAGCTATCATATACTATACAGATTTGTAGCGATTCCCCCCGTCTATGTAATTTTCTCCGTATCTATTCTGTCTACTACGTTGACAGCCGGTCGTTATGCCATAGAATGAAGCTCGTGGTGGGAAAAAGTGGGGGAAGATAGAATAAAGTGGAAGATCGGGCATGATTACCGGACAATTTCGCAACTCCCTCGACGAAAAGGGGCGCCTGCTGATTCCCGCCAAGATGCGTGCGGAGATTCCGGGCAACGAGCTGGTGATCACCCGCGGTATCGACCGGTGTCTGTGGCTGTTTCCCCCCGAGGAGTGGAAGACCATTTCCGACAGCCTCATGGGTGCGGCGAGTCCGTTCATGAAGAAAGCGCGCCTGCTGCAACGGCGAATTATCGCCCCGGCGCAGGAGATCGAGATCGACAAGACGGGGAGAATCAACATCCCCAGCGCGCTGCAGGAGGCCGCGGGCCTCAGGCGGGAGTGCATTATTCAGGGCATCAAGCGTTTCATCGAGGTCTGGGACGTCGATGAATACGAAGCATATCTGGAGGAGAGTGAGAGTGAGTTTCAGGAGGCGGCTGAGGAACTGGGAGGACGCATTTCCTTCTAGGGAACGGTGAAGGCCATGGAGTACCAGCATATCCCGGTCATGCCGACCGAGGTGCTCGAGTGGCTCGCACCTGCCGAAGACGGGGAATTGCTCGTCGACGGCACCCTGGGGGAGGGCGGACACTCGGCCCTGTTCCTGGACGCACATCCCACGCTCCACGTCATCGGGCTTGATGCGGATCCGCGTATGCTGGAGCGCGCGGCAACACGGCTGGCTCCGTTCGGCGATCGTGCCGAGCTGAAGCAGGCATGGTTCGACGAGTTCTTCTCGAGCTATGCCGCGGAGCGTGCTCCCACGCGGATTCTGCTCGACCTCGGTATCTCGAGCTTCCATGTCTCGGGATCGGGTCGTGGCTTTTCGTTTCGGTCGTCGGAGCCGCTCGATATGCGGCTGGACCCGGAGTCCGGTCCCTCCGCGGAGGAGCTGGTGAACACGATGGAGGAGAAGGAGCTTGCGGACGTGATCTACGCCTACGGGGAGGAACGCTACTCTCGTCGCATCGCGGCGCGCGTGGTGCGCGAGCGCTCGCAGCGACCGATCGCCACGGCCGGAGAGCTCGCCGACATCGTGTGGCATGCGGTTCCGGGGAAGTACCGCCACGGCCGCATACATCCGGCGACGCGAACGTTCCAGGCCCTGCGCATCGCGGTCAACCGCGAGCTCGAGCGAGTCGAGCGGGGGCTGGAAGCCGGGCTGAGGGCCCTCGCTCCCGGCGGCCGCATCGGGGTCATCGCGTTTCATTCGCTGGAAGACCGGCGGGTAAAACACTGCTTCCGCGCTCATAATTACCGCTCCACGGAAGGGCGGGATACGCCGATGTCTCTAGAAAGGGAGCCTCTGGTGCGTATTCTCACCAGGAAGCCGCTCATGCCGGGTGAGGATGAGCGCAGACGGAACCCCGCGTCCAGAAGCGCGCGCTTCAGGGTGGCACAGAAACTGCATGAACGTGAGGGGGCCGTGTGAGGCGCTACATCGCTCTGCTATGCGTATTCGTCCTTCCCGCAGCCCTGTTTCTCAACGTATGGCAATCGTTTCGGTATGAAATACTCGAGCGGGAAGTCGCGGAGCTGGAAGAGCAACAGCGTGACATGATAGAAGAGAACAAGCGGCTCATCGCCGGGATTGCGGTACTCCGCTCGCCCGCGCGAATCCGTTCGCTTGCGGAGACGGAACTGGATCTCGAGCGCGGTTTTCCGGCTCGCACGGTGCATGTTCGGATGGAGACTGGGAGGAAAGATGACAAGGCCCGCGCTCCTTGAGTCGACGAGCTCGGTGACCGACGCGGTCGGCGGGACGCTCTACGGCTCGGGGGACAGCCCCATTACCGCGATAACCATCGACTCGCGCGAGTGCGGCGAGGGCAGTCTGTTCGTCGCTCTTCCGGGCGAGCGCACGGACGGGCACGCGTTCGTTGCCGACGCGCTTCGTGCCGGCGCCGCGATGGCGATCGTGCGCAGCAGCTACGTCACGCGGAACCGCGGCTCGCTCGATTCCCTCCTCGCCGAAACCGGCGGCGCCCTGTGCGTGGTGCGAGATCCCCTGTCGGCCCTGCAGCAGTTCTCACGGGAGCGGCTGCGATCGTTTGCCGATCTTACCCGCATCGCCGTGACCGGCAGCAACGGCAAGACCACCACGAAGGAGCTCATCGCCTCCGTGCTTTCACGCAAGGCTCCCACATTCAAGACCCGCGGTAACTACAATTCGGAAATCGGGGTGCCGCTTTCGATTTTCGAGGTGTCCGAGACACACACCTTCGGGGTATTCGAATGTGCCATGAACCATGTCGGGGAGATGGAGGTCCTCGCCGACATCGTTCGCCCGGAGCTCGCCGTCATCACGAACATCGGCACCGCTCATATCGGGCTCGTCGGCTCTCAGGAGGGAATCGCGCGCGAGAAACGCCGGATATTCTCTCGATTCGACGGTACCCAGACCGCCGTCATCTATGAGGACGACGCCTTCAGGGCCCTGCTCGAGGAAGACCTCGACGGCACGGTTCTGCTCTTCGGCCCGGAGACCACCCCCGGCTTCGAGGGCGCGCGGTCTCTCGGCATAGAGGGGATGCTCCTGCGGTGGCGTGGCCGCGACATCCGCCTGCCGCTGCCGGGCCGGCACAACGTGCTGAACGCGCTCGCCGCCATACGCGTCGCGCTGCATTTCGGCTGCACCGATGAGGAGATACAGCTCGGGCTCGAAAACGCGCGCGCCGAGTTCGGCCGCGGCGAGGTCTACCGTGGCGCGGTGACCGTCATTCAGGACTCCTACAACGCGAACGCCGAGTCCATGAGGGAGGCGATCCGCCTCCTCGCCGAGACGCCCCACGAGGGCGGCAGACGGATTCTCGTTCTCGGCGCGATGTACGAGCTCGGTCGGTATGCCGCCGAGCACCATCGCCGGGTGGCCGAGGAGGCCGCGGCATCCGCAGCCGACCTGATCATCTTGTTCGGACCGGAGTTCGCGGCCGCAGCGGAGGAAGTCGGCGATAGTCGCCGCATTCGGTATGCCGACGGTTTCGAAGGGCTCGTCCGCCTCGTTGCCGACAGCGTTCAGGCGGGGGATCTGGTTCTGCTGAAGGGCAGCCGCGGTACACGGCTCGAGCGCTTGCTGCCGCTTCTGACAGAGGGGAGGGCGTAGTCAATGTTGCCGGAGTTCCTGTATCCGCTGGTGCGCTACTTCACCCCCTTCAACGTGTTCCAGTACATTACATTCCGCGCCGCCTACGCAGCCATAACCTCCCTCCTGATCTGCCTCGTATTCGGCCCTTCCATCATCCGATTCCTGCAGCGTCGGGAGGCCCGCGAATTGATCCGAACGGACGGGCCCCAGAGTCACTCCGTCAAGGCAGGCACGCCGACGATGGGCGGGCTCATGATCATCCTGGCTATTGTGGCGTCCTCCGTCCTGTGGATGGATATCTCGACGGTGTACACCTGGGTGGCGCTGCTCTCGGTGGTCGGATTCGGCCTGCTCGGGTTCGTCGACGACTGGCTGAAGACCTACCGCAAGCGGTCCGGGGGCATGACGGCCTCGGTGAAGTTTGTCGGCCAGATCGTCCTGGCGTTGACGGTAAGCCTCTTTCTCTACTTCAACGGCACGGAGTACGCAACGCTTCTCTATATTCCGTTCTTCAAGCAGCCGATTCTGGATCTCGGGGTGCTCTACATCCCCTTCGGCGTCCTGCTGCTCGTGGGAACAACCAACGCCGTCAACCTCACCGACGGATTGGACGGACTGGCGTCCGGACTGGTGATCCTCGTCGGGCTGACGTTTACCGCCCTCGCGTACCTCGCGGGGCGCGTGGACTTCGCGGAGTATCTGCAGATTCCCTTCCTTCCGGGAGCCGGTGAGCTCTCGGTATTTGCCCTGGCCCTGGTCGGTGCATGCGTGGGGTTCCTGTGGTTCAACGCGCACCCGGCGGAGATCATGATGGGCGACACCGGCAGTCTTTCCCTCGGCGGGGCGATCGGTGTGATGGCCATGATGGTCAAGAAAGAGATCCTTCTCATCATCGTGGGCGGTGTGTTCGTGCTGGAGGCCGCCTCGGTGATCATTCAGGTCGTCTCCTACAAGACACGGGGCAAGCGCGTGTTCAAAATGGCGCCCCTGCATCATCACTTTGAGCTCATCGGATGGGCGGAGTCCAAGGTCGTGCTCCGTCTCTGGATCCTGGGCGGATTGTTCGCAATCCTGAGCCTCTCGACACTGAAGCTGCGATGAATCGATTCTCAGCGGAGCGCATCGAGAAGCGGCAATCCATGGACTCGGTTCTGCTGGCGGTACTGGTGCTGCTGGTGACCGTCGGCGCGTCCATGCTGTTTTCCTCCTCCTACTTCCGCGCCGACAACCTCTTCGACGACCCGCTCTACTTCTTCCGCAGGCAGGCGCTGTGGGTGTTGCTCGGCTCGGCGGGGGCGGTTGTCGCATCCCGCATCAACCTCGCGGTGGTGCAGAAGCACATGCCGCTCATCCTGCTGGTGAGCCTTCTGCTGATGCTCCTCACGCTCGTCCCGGGTGTCGGCACGGAGTTTCTCGGGGCGCGACGGTGGATCTTTCTCTTCGGCTATTCGTTCCAGCCCTCGGAGCTGGCGAAGCTTACGGTAGTCCTCTACCTGGCCTTTATTCTCAGCAGAAAGCAGGATCAGATGGATGATCCGGTCAACGCGATCCTGCCGCCCATCATCGTGGTTGCCGTCTTCGCCGCGCTCATTTACGTGCAAAACGATTTCTCCACGGCGTTCTTCGTGGTATTCGTGGCCCTCGCCATGCTCTTCGCGGCCAGCGTACCGCTGCGCTACTTCATCGGCCTCGGGATGATGACGCTGCCGCTGGGCGTTATCCTGCTTCTCAGCCGCGAGCATCGGGTGAATCGCCTCTTGTCGTTCATCGAGCCCGGATGGGACCCGAGCGGAACGGGATACCAGGTCTCCGCATCCGTAACGGCCCTGCGCGACGGTGGTATCTGGGGCGAGGGGATCGGCCAGAGCGCCCAGAAGGTCGGGAGACTCCCCGAGGCGCACTCGGACTTCGTCTTCGCGGTAGTGGCCGAGGAGATCGGTTTCGCGGGTGTGGTGCTGGTGTTCGCGCTTTTCTGCATGCTCGCCTACCGTGGCTACCTGATCGCCTACGAGTCGCGGGACCGCTTCGTCTCTCTTCTCGCATTCGGACTCACGTCCACGGTCTTTTTTCAGGCCCTGCTGAACCTGGCAGTCGTCTCGGGGTTGGTGCCGGCAACCGGGGTGCCGCTTCCGTTCTTCTCTTCCGGCGGCTCGTCGGTATTCATGACGCTGGTCATGTGCGGTCTGCTGCTGAACGTATCGCGGTTTGCCGAGCGGACGGGGGGTGATGAACGTGGCTGATATCGTGCTGAATCGTCGTGTCGCCGGACGGTCCCGCGGCGGTGCGTCGGACCGCGCGGCGAGGCGCGCCCGGGAGCGCGCGCGGGGTCGCAGCGACGGGGGTCGTGAGGCGCTCGGGGGCGATCGAACAAGCCGTCTTCTCATGCTGCTGATCGCCGTGCTTGCGATCGCGCTCATCGGTGAGCTTACCTTCCACTTCGTGATCGCGCCGGAACTGAGCATTACGCAGATCTCCGTGGAGAGCGAGATAGCCCTCGCGGACGACGAGCTGCTTCGCCTCGCGGGCCTGCGGAACACGCCCGCCTATTTCGCCGTCGATGCCGCCGATGTTGCCCGCAATATCGAGACCCATCCCTCCGTGCGCGCGGCTACGGTGGAGAAGGTGTTTCCGAATCGCCTCGAAATAAGCATCGCGGCGCGCAAACCGCTGCTCGTGACGCTGGCTGTAACCGAGACCGGCAGTGTTCCGGTTGCCGTCGACGACGAGGGCGTGGTCTTCGAGATGAACGGCAACGTCGCCGATGTCGATCTGCCCGTGGTGTCCGGCATCCGATTCGAAAAATTCTCACCGGGAGTGCAGCTTCCGTCGATGCTCCATGAGTTCCTGAGCGACATCCGCCGAGTGAAGATGGAACACCCGGAGCTCTTCGACCAGATCTCGGAGTACCGAATCGTTCGCACGGGCGATCACAGCTTCGACGTGCTGCTCTATCCGGTGAGCTACGGAACGCCGGTCCGCATCGGCAGCGAGGTGGACGGGTCCCTCTTCAGGTATATTATAATGGTTCTCGACGCTCTGGACCGTGACGGACGCCTGGCCGAGATAGAAGAGCTCGATTTCCGCACGGGGCAGATCGTGTATCGCACGAAGGAGGGGTGAGCGTGCAACCCAGTGACGTTCTCGTCGGCCTCGACATCGGCACCACCAAGGTGGCGGCCGTCATCGGCGAGTACGATGAGAACGACCGGCTCCAGATCATCGGCGTCGGCACCGCACCGTCCACCGGCCTGCGCCGCGGGGTGGTGGTCAACATCGAGGCCACGCTCAAGTCGGTGGACGCCGCCGTGGAGGCGGCCGAGCAGATGGCCGGGCGCGAGGTGCAGAACGTCGTCACCGGGATCGCCGGCGGGCACATCGAAGGGCTGAACTCCCGCGGCGTCGTGGCGGTTACCGGTCGCGGGCGCGAGATTACCCGCACGGACGTGGACCGGGTCATCGATGCGGCAAAGGCCGTGGTGATCCCCATGGACCGCGAGGTCATCCATGTCATCCCGCAGGAATACATCGTCGACGAGCAGGGCGGCGTGAAGAACCCGCTTGATATGATCGGCGTGAGACTCGAGGCGGAGGTCCACATCATCACGGGCTCCGTCACCTCGGCGCAAAACCTCGTGAAATGCGTGAATCGGGCGGGGTTCAAGGTCGAGTCCATCGTTCTGGAGTCACTTGCGGCAAGCCGCGCCGTGTTGACCCGGGAGGAGCAGGAGCTCGGCGTGCTTCTCATCGACCTCGGCGGCGGTACCACCGACATGCTCGTGCATATTGACGGAGCGCCGTACTACACGAGCGTGCTGCCGGTCGGCGGGGCACAGGTGACCAATGATCTGTCCATCATGCTCAAAACGCCCATGGAAGCTGCCGAGCGGATCAAGCGTGAAGCCGGCTGCTGCTACCTGCCGATGGTCGAGGAAGGCGAGCCGGTCATTATTCCGGGCGTCGGCGGGCGCCCGCCGCTTCAGGCGAAGCGAAGCGATATCGCAAACATCATCCAGCCGCGCATGGCGGAAATCCTGACCATGGTGAGGGACAAGGTGCAGAAGAAAGGCTATCTCAAGCGGCTCTTCGGCGGTGTGGTCCTCACCGGCGGAGGCGCGCTCATGCCCGGAGCAGTCGAGCTCGCGCAGGAGGTGTTTCGCACCGCCGCCCGCGTGGGCATGCCCGGCAACTACCACGGGGTCGCCGACATCTACCGGAGCCCTGAATACTCGACCGCGGTGGGGCTGGCCCTCTTCGCCGAGGAGGCGATGGGACACGAGAGCAATGAGACGTCGGTAAAGCCGAAATCCGGAGGAATGCTTACGGGATTGCGGAGCTGGCTCCGCAATTTCTTTGAATAGCATGTAGATAGAGACCGCTTCATACACTGGGAGGGGATATGAAGTTCGAAATTGTTGAAGACAACGCGAACCTCGACGAGAACTTCGGGAGCCACACGGTCATCAAGGTGATCGGGGTCGGCGGTGGCGGGTCAAACGCCGTCAACCGCATGATCGCCTACGGCCTCGAGAGTGTCGAGTTCATCGCGGTGAATACGGATCTGCAGGCCCTGCAGATGTCGAACGCCGAAACGCGGCTGCCGCTCGGCTCCAAGCTCACCGGCGGTCTCGGCGCGGGCGGCATGCCCGAGACGGGGGAGAAGGCGGCGCTCGAGGATCAGGAAGAGATCCAGAACGTCATCCGCGGGGCGGATATGGTGTTCATTACCGCCGGCATGGGCGGCGGCACCGGCACCGGCGCGGCGCCCGTCATTGCACGGCTCGCGCGGGAGCTCTCCATCCTCACGGTGGGCGTAGTTACCAAGCCCTTCAACTTCGAGGGCAAGCGCAAGGCTCGACTCGCGGAAGAGGGTATCGAGCGGCTGCGTGAGGAAGTAGACACCCTCATAACCATCCCCAACCAGCATCTGCTCAACATCGTCGAGCGCAGAACGCCCATCAAGGAGGCCTTCCTGCTCGCCGACGACGTGCTCCGCCAGGGCGTCCAGGGCATCAGCGACCTCATCACCAAGCCCGGTGAAATCAACATCGACTTCGCCGACGTGAAGACCATTATGAACGGCCGGGGCGACGCGCTGATGGGTATCGGAACCGGCAACGGCGAGAACAGGGCCGTGGACGCGGCAACCAACGCGATAAACAATCCGCTTCTCGAGGATGCCCGCATCGAGGGTGCCAAAGGGATCCTCGTAAACGTCACCGGCGGATCGGACTTTTCTCTCACCGAATACGAGGAGGTCCTCAACATCATCACGGCCAATGCCGACGACGACGCCCTGGTTATCGCCGGCAGCGCCATGGACGAGCTCATGGAAGACGAGGTGAAGGTCTCGGTTATCGCGACCGGCTTCAGCAACGAGGATCGGAACAAGAAGTCCTCCTCCGAGACGTGTGAGCGCAAGAGCGAGGAGTTCATCTCCCTCGACGAGTGGGTGCAGATGACCAGCGGTCGGGGCGGTGAGGAGCAGCGGGATCTCTTCGGCGAGGAACCCGCGTTCTCCGAGGAGTTCGGAATCCCGGCCGTGCTGCGATATCGCAGGAAGTCGAACGGAGAGGGGTAGGAACGGTGGACGGTATCTCGCGTGCGGACCTTCGCCGGCGCTTCGAGGATTACCTTATGGTCGAGCTGCGCCTCTCGCCACGGACGGTGGAGACCTACGTTCGTGAAGGGGGCCTGTACCTCGACTACCTCGAAGAGCAGGAGGTGGAGGCGGCAACACAACAATCGGTGGACATCATCCGCTATCTGGTACGACGCCGGACCAGCGAGAACGGTGTGGAGCAGCGCACCATCGCCAAGGTGCTTTCGGCGTTGCGTTCCTTCTTCCAGTTTCTCGTGCTCGAAGGGCTGCGAGCGGACAACCCCGCGCTTTCGGTGGACATGCCCAAGACCGAGCAACGGGCGCCCGGCGTGCTGAGCGTCGAGGAAGTCGAGGCGCTTCTCGGGGAGATCGACGTCGATACCCCTCACGGCCTCCGCGATCGCGCGCTGTTCGAGCTGATCTACTCCTGCGGCCTGCGGATTTCCGAAGCCGTCGAGCTTACCCTCGACCGGCTCTACCTCGACGAGGGAATCATTCGGGTCCGGGGCAAGGGCGATCGCGAGCGCTTCGTGCCGATGGGAGGTGAGGCGGTCGCCTGGCTCGAGCGCTACATCGCGTACGGCCGCGGGGAGCTCTCGAGGCCCGGCCGGCGGACAAGCCACCTGTTTCTCAATCACCGGGGTGACGGATTGTCGCGGAAGGGGATGTGGAAGCGCTTCCACGAGCTCTGTCAGCGCGCCGGTGTCGAGGCAAAGGTACATACGCTGCGCCACTCCTATGCGACACACCTGCTCGAAGGCGGCGCCGACCTTCGCGCAGTACAGGAGTTGCTCGGTCATTCCGACATCTCCACCACCCAGATCTACACGCACATCGAGAAGAGCAGCCTGAAGTCCTACCATTGTGCGTATCACCCGAGGGGGTAGGAAGCGTGATGATCCGACGGAGGCCGAATTCCAGCCCGGTAGGGGTAGTGCGGGCGTGTGCGGTGCTGATGATACCCGTGGCGGTGACGCTCGCACTTGCCGGCTGCGACCGGGGTCGGTCCGATACGCTCGAGGATCTTGTGGAGATGGAACCCGGTGACGGACCGGTCGGCGAGGAGCGCATCGCGGAGCTCGAGAGGCAGATCGAGAATTATCGCGAGATTGTCGACGAAAAAGTGCAAGCAACAGGCCAATTGGGGGTGTATTACAAGATGCTGGCCCGTGCCTACATGAACCGGCAGATGTACGGACCGGCACTCGAGGCGCTGGAGGAGGCCATAGCGATCGAGACGGCCAACCCGATCGTGTTTTACCGGGCCGCGGTCGCGGCGGGGCAGCTGGGATCCGCCGCCGGCAGCGAGCGTGAGGCGCGGGGTCACTTCGAGACCGCCGAGCGCTACTACGAACGGGCCGTCGAGCTCGACCCGGAGTACGCGGATGCGCTCTACGGGCTCGCGGTGCTCTACAGTTTCGAGTTCGATCGTCCGGAGGCGGCGCTGGAGCTCCTCGAACGCGCGACGGCCGCGGAGCCCGGCCGGGCGCGCCCCTTCATGTTGAAGGGCAGGGTGCTTTTGGAGCTCGGACGTCCGGAGGCGGCGGCCGAGGCATACGGGGCGGCGGCTGAGACCGCCGATTCCCGGGATATCAGGGATGCGGCGTTGGAGAACCGTCGCCGCATCCTCGGCGAGTAGGGACGGGAGCGTGGAGACAGTGGACACGGAACGAGCAGTTGCAGTCAGCCATCTCACATTCCTGCGCGGGCAGGAGAAGCGTGTCCTGTACCGATCAGTGCCCTCGCTCGATGCCCTGCTTCGCCTTTCCCGTGACGACATCGGTGATCTCATCGGGCGACCCCTGAAGACACGCGGGTGGGATCCGGCACGCCTCGGGCCGCGAGTTGCGCGGGATGTCGCGTTCCTCGAGCAGCGCCGGGTGTCTCTCCTGACCTTCGGGGAGCCTTCGTTTCCGCCGTGGCTCACCGAGATCTACGATCCGCCGTTTCTGCTCTTTGTCGTCGGGAATCCCGTTCCGAGCGGCCGGACGATGCTCGCGGTGGTCGGAACGCGGACACCCACGCCCGAGGGTCGCACGGCGGCCCGTGCCCTCGGGCTGGAGGTGGCTGCGGCCGGCGTGCCGCTTGTCTCAGGGCTTGCCCGCGGAATCGATACCGCCGCGCATCGCGGAGCGGTTGCGGGGCGCGGTGAGACCGTGGCCGTTCTCGGTTGCGGCATCGATATGATCTATCCGGCCCAGAACCGCGTCCTCGCGGAGGAGATCGTCCTCGGCGGCGGCTCCATCATCAGCGAGTATCCCCCGGGAACGCCGCCGCGGCAGTTCAATTTCCCCGAGCGTAATCGCATCATAAGCGGACTCTCGCGCGGGACCGTGGTGGTGGAAGCTCCGGAACGCTCGGGCGCGCTCATAACGGCCGATTACGCCCTCGAACAGGGCCGCGACCTCTTCGTGCATCGCGTAGCCGAAGCGAGTCCCCGGGGCGCCGGTGCGCGCGCACTCCTCGCCGACGGCGCCGCCGGCATCGGCGGCATGGAGGATATCATGCGGGAATGGGACCTGGACGCAGCACACGGCGTCGAAGCGTGGGACCGGGAGCGCACCGGGGCCGAGGCGGAGGCGAACGCACGCCCCGCGTCGGGATACCCCGGTGCGGTCGGCGTGCAACTGGCACTGGAGCTCGAGGCGGAGCTCGCGGGAGGCAGCCATGACTGAGCTGGAAACGAGATGGTCGCAGCGGGCACAAGAGTATCTGGCATACCTCGAAAGCGTGCGCAACCTCACCGGGGCGACGGTGAGCGCCTACCGTCGCGACATCGGCGACTTCCTTTCGTGGGTCGGGGAAAACCAGGACGAGGACGACGATATCGACCGCGATACCGTGCGGGCCTATGTCGCGCACCTCAGCCGCAACGGGTTCTCCCGGGCGAGCATCAACCGCATGCTCTCCGCCCTCAAGGGCTTTTTCCGGTTCCTTGTCAAACACGGTATTCTCGACACCTCGCCGGCGGCCGAGATCCGAAGCCTGAAGGGCTCGGGCGATCTGCCCGGCTTCCTCTTCGACGAGGAGATAGAGCGCCTTCTCGAAATCACCGGCGACGACTTCAGAAGCCTGCGGGACCGGGCCATGTTCGAGATCCTCTATTCCACCGGCTGCCGTCTCGCTGAGCTCACCGCGGTGGATATCGGAGATCTCGAGGTCGCCCGCGGGCGCATGCTCGTGCACGGGAAGGGGCGTAAGGACCGGTTGGTGTTTCTCGGCCGCCGCGCGGTTCACGCGCTGCGGGCCTATCTGCCCGAGCGCGAGGCGCTGCTGCAGCGTCGCGGTATGGGCGAGCTTCAGGCGCTGTTTCTCAATGCCCAGGGCCGCCGTTTGACAGGTCGGGGCGTAGCGTTGATACTGGAGAAGCGCATCGAGGAGGCGGGCATCAGGAAGCACGCGTCTCCGCACACGTTGCGCCACACATTCGCCACCCACCTTCTGGAGCGTGGCGCCGATATCCGGGTCGTTCAGGAGCTTCTCGGCCACGCGAAGCTCTCCACCACGCAGGTGTACACGCATCTCGGTCTGGGACGGCTGAAGCAGATCTACGCCGAGGCACACCCGCACGGGGCGATGACCGGAGCCGGAGATACGAGGAATACGCAGGATGAGTCGACATAGCAGTGGTCGGAACAGTGAGATGCATGCCACCACGGTCATAGCGGTGCAGCGCAACGGAAAACTGGCCGTCGCCGGCGACGGGCAGGTCACGATGGGCGAGACGGTCATGAAGGGGAGCGCCCGCAAGGTGCGCACGATCTACGACGGAAAGATCGTCGTGGGCTTCGCCGGCGCCACCGCCGACGCCTTTACGCTCTTCGAGCGCTTCGAGGCCAAGATCAAGGAGTTCGGCGGTGACCTTACGCGAGCTGCGGTCGAGCTGGCCAAGGAGTGGCGGACGGACCGCATGCTGCGTCGCCTGGAGGCGCTTCTGCTCGTGGGCGACCGCGAGCGCATTCTTCTCATCTCCGGCAATGGAGACGTCATCGAGCCCGACGAGGGTGCTATCGCCATCGGCTCGGGCGGTCAGTACGCCTACGCGGCGGCTCTCGCGCTTCTCGGCGACTCCGATCTCGATGCCGCCGAGATCGCCAGGCGCTCGATGGAGATCGCCGCGGGGATCTGCATCTACACCAACGACAACATCGTGCTGGAGGAATTGTCATGAAGCGGGATCTGCACGACCTCACTCCGGCCGAAATCGTCCTTGAGCTCGACAAGTTCATCATCGGGCAGGAGAAGGCCAAGAAGGCCGTCGCCATCGCGCTCCGCAATCGCGTCAGGCGGCAGCGCTTGCCCGAGGAGCTCAAGGACGAGGTTGCGCCGAAGAACATCATCATGATCGGACCGACGGGCGTCGGAAAGACCGAGATCGCGCGCAGGCTCTCCAGGCTCACCGGTGCGCCCTTCATCAAGGTGGAAGCGACCAAGTATACCGAGGTCGGCTACGTCGGCCGCGATGTGGAGT
>CAZWNS010000015.1:10197-46480 GCA_964635245.1 uncultured Spirochaetaceae bacterium | reverse complement strand
CCGGGCGCGCGCGGCAGCGAGGGGGAGCGCGGCAGCGAGCAGCGAAGCGCCGGCTGCGAGACGGTAGAGCAGAGCTACCGAGGTGGCTTCTATGATGATTCCTCCCAGCCAGCTTCCGACGATACTTCCGATGCCGAAGTATACGGACGGGGCAAGGGCCTGAAAGAACCCCCGATGCTCCGGCGGTGCGATGCGGTGGATGTAGTCGACCGCGGCTGCGAGAAACAGGCCGAAGGTGAGCCCGTGCGTCAGCTGAAGGGCAAGAACGCCCCAGGCGGAGCCGACCAGCGTATAGGCGTAGAGCCGCAGCGCGAAGAGCACGAGGATTGCGCCGAGAAGCGGAAGCCCGCGGTAGCGGCGAAGTATGAGGGTCGAGAGAAAGAACAGGGGCACCTCGGAGACAGCGCCGATGGAATGCGCAAGTCCCACATCCGAGACGGTGCCGCCGACCTCTTCGATCAGAAGCGGGATGAACGTGATGCCCGCCCGCAGTCCCGTGAACGCTACCATCGCCGAGCCGAGAAGCAGGAGATAGCTGCGATTGCGGAGGACCGCCCGCAGCCCGTTGATGAACCCGCGAACGGGCGGCGTTCGAACCTCGGGAGCCGGTGCGGGGAGGCCGAGCTCCTCAGGGGCCCATTCGGCGGCCGTCTGCTTCGCCCCGGAGGCCGGCCGCTCGGGTCGCGGCGGGCGCGGCATGAACAACGCCGTCCCGGCGGCGGCCAGCACCAGGATCAGGTACGCGGGAAACAGCAGCTGCAGGCCGTAGCGGTCGGTGAGGAACCCGATGACCACCGCCGCGGTTGCAAACCCGAGGGACCCGAACCCCCTCGCAATGCCGTAGTCGGGAGGGGCGAGCGTGTCGCGACGGGACATGATCCAGGCGTCGAGCACGGCGGGAAGGGAGTTCGCGGTCACCGAGTACAGGAGTGCAAGCCCCAGGATCGCGAAGAGGGAGAAGCGCACCAGCGGTATGAGGTTTACCCCGGCGGCGGCGACGATGAGAACCGCAGCTACGAGATACCTCGGCGACCCGATGCGATCGGTGATGGATCCGAGAATGGGCTGTCCCACCAGAGCAAGAGCGAACACGGCGGCCATCACCGTGCCGATCTGGCCCGGCGCGTATCCGACGGAGCGGAGGTAGGGGACGAGGAACGCCTCGAAACAGACGATGGAGGACCAGAAGAGAAACTGCAGGATCGCGAAGCGCGCGGTCTGACTGTTTACGGATACGTGCATGATACTTCGGTTTTGACAGAACACCGCAAAACAGACAAGACGGGGCCGTTGAGACCGACGCCGACCGCTCGCCGGACACGGAACGACGGTTGACTGAACGGCCGAATCGCGCGCATCCTGAAGGCATACGGAGGAGACAGGATGAGCGAACTCACAGAGAAACTGGAAGAAGCCGGCCTCGTGCCGGTCATTGCCATCGAGGACGCGGAAAACGCCGTACCGCTTGCGCGGGCTTTTGCCGACGCGGGGCTGCCCCTCGCGGAGATCACCTTCCGCACTGCGGCGGCCGAGGACTCCATTCGACGTATCACGAGCGAAGTTCCCGAGGTGCTTGTCGGCGCCGGCACCGTGCTTTCGGTACCCCAGGTGCAGTCTGCGATCTCCGCCGGGGCGAAGTTCATCGTCTCCCCGGGCTTTAACCCCAAGGTGGTGGACTTTTGCGTCGAGAACGGCATCGCCGTTGTCCCCGGTATCAACAATCCCACCGGTATCGAGATGGCACTCGATCGGGGTCTTGACCGCGTGAAGTTCTTCCCCGCCGAGGCATCCGGCGGGCTCAAGATGCTCAAGGCAATGAGCGCACCCTACGGGAAGGTCAGGTTCATGCCGACCGGGGGTATCAAGCTCGACAACCTCGCCGAGTATCTCTCCTCGCCGATGGTGTTTGCCGTGGGCGGAAGCTGGGTTGCCACCAAGGAGCTCATCGCGAAGAAGGATTTCGACGAGATCGGAAACCTGGTGCGAGAGGCCGTCGCGGTGGTCAGGAAGACTCGTACCGGGATGCAGAGCGTGTAGTGACGTCTTGACGCCAAACCGTCATGGCGCTATTCTTTAGGTCGAAGGTCGCTATGCCGCAGGATGTCAAACGCTCTACCATCTACTTCGATGCGGATTTGCACGAAGCCCTGAGACTGAAGGCGGCGCATTCCCACCGCTCGGTTTCGGAGATCGTAAACGACGCCGTACGCGAAGCGCTGGCTGAAGACCAGGAAGACCTCGCGGCCTTCGGCGAGCGCGTCGCGGAGCCGACCGTCAGCTACGAAGCCCTGCTGAACGACCTCAAGGCCGATGGGAAGATATAGCCTCCGGTTTCGGGCGTCGGTCGCAAAGGACCTTCGCGCGATCCCGAAGCAGGACGTCGGGCGTATCCTGAATCGGATAGAAGGACTGGTGGACGAACCCCGGCCGTCGGGCTGCGAGAAACTCTCCGGTGAGGAGAAGTACCGAGTTCGTCAGGGCGTCTATCGAATCCTCTACGAGATTGCCGACAGCGAGCTTGTCGTGACCGTGGTGAAGGTAGCGCACAGACGGCACGCGTATCGGCGTCGGTAGTCCCGCCCCACGGGGTGTACCCCTACTCCTCCCGTGCCGACGCGGGCTTGCGCGGAATGGTCAGCACGCCCACGATCACGCCGCTCGCCGCCGCCAGCAAATTGACCAGCATCCCCCACCGATAGCCGGTCACGAACGCCCGCCGCAGGGCTCCGGTGACGGCCTCCCGCTGCGCCGGGCCCAGACTCTCGGGAAGCTCCATGGCAAGCAGGCGGTCGGCGTTGCCGAGAATCGCCTCGCGGGCCCCGGCCGGGAGCCGCAGCGCCGCGAGGGCTGCCTCGAGATCCCGCGCGAAACCCACCGTCACCACCGTTCCCACCACGGCCACCGCAAGCAGTCCCGAGACGCGGGCAACGGCGTTGTTGACGCCCGATGCCGTGCCGGAGAAGCGGCGCGGCACGTTGAGGGCGCTCGTGGTAATGGAGGGGATGATGAGGACGATGCCCACGCCGAGCAGCACGACGCCCGGCAGAATGCCTCCGACATAGCTCGTTCCCACTCCGCCGGTGGCCAGAAGCGCGACGGCGGCGCCGACCACGGACGGGCCCGCTATCATCTGAAACCTCGGGCCCCGTCTGTCGGTTACCGCGCCGGAGGGGCCGGAGAACAGCGCAATGAGCACGGTGGTCGGCAGGACCGCGAGCCCCGCGAGGGTGGCGCGGTAGCCCAGGAGCTGCTGCAGAAAAAACGACAGCAGAAAGAGCGTCCCGGAAAACGAGAAGTAGATGAAGAGCGTGGCCAGATTTGCCCCGGCAACCTGGCGGGTGAACATCCGGTAGGGGACGACGGGGTCTGTGACCCGCGCCTCGGCGACGAAGAAGGCGACGACGGCGAAGACGCCCGCAGCCAGCATCA
This sequence comes from uncultured Spirochaetaceae bacterium, assembly GCA_964635245.1. Lineage (GTDB taxonomy): Bacteria > Spirochaetota > Spirochaetia > DSM-27196 > PWMO01 > JAAAOH01. The sequence continues at coordinate 43,051 of CAZWNS010000015.1, read as the reverse complement.
ACCGGCTTCCGGGGCCGAAGACGTTCTGTGACGCGCGGATGAGCGAAAAGGAAAGGCCGAAGAGCGCCACGAAGGCGAGCATCGCGCCGGCCCAGTCGAGGCGCCGCCCGGGCTGTCCGGGGAGGCGGGGCACAAAGAGCACCGATACGGCAAGGGCAGCCAGCGCCAGGGGTGCCATTGCCAGGAATACGAAGCGCCAGGAGAGCTCCGCGAGAAAACCGCCGATGAAGGGACCGAGCGCGGCTATGGCGCCGGAGATTCCCGCCCACAGGCCGATGACCGTTCCGCGCTCTGAGTCCGGGAACACGTTGGTGATGATCGCAAGGCTTCCGGGAACCATCAGCGCCGCACCCACTCCCTGGAAGGCGCGGGCGGCGATGAGGAGCGGAACCGACGGGGCGAGGGCGCTCAGCACGCTGCCGACGGTGAATATCCCGATCCCCGAGTTGAAGATGCGCTTTACGCCGAAGAGGTCGCCGAGGGCGCCGCTGACGAGGATGAGGCCGCCGAGGGCGAGGGCGTAGGCGTTTACGATCCACTGCACCCCGGTAATGGTGGTGTCGAGGGCGCGCTGTATCGTGGGCAGGGCAATGGTCACCGCGGAGTTCATAAGGAACCCCACGCCGCTCGCCAGGATACAGGCGGCGACGATGAGTTTCCCTTCACGGGAGGAGAGCGTGATAGTGCCCACGGCTTACTGCACCAGCCCCGGCAGGAACTCGGAGAAGAACGGCACATAGGTGATGAGAAGCACCACCGCCAGCTCCACCGCGAAGAACGGCAGGACGAATCGATAGAGCCGCGGCATGGACTCATTGAAGCGGTAGGAAGAGAGAAAGAGGTCGAGGCCGACCGGCGGCGTGATGAATCCGAGCCCGAGATTTGCTATGAAGATCGCCCCGAGGTGCACCGGCGCGACGCCGAAGAGCTCGCCGAGGGGCACGACCAACGGTGCGACGATGAGTATGGCCGAGAATATGTCCATCAGGCAGCCGGTCAGAAGCAGCGCCCCGTTGAGAATCAACAGAAACACGAAACGGCTCGTCACGTGATCCCGCATCCAGTCCCGCAGGATCACCGGGACCTGGGCGTCGACGATGTAGAAGCTGAGCCCCCGCGCGGCGCCGAGGATGATGAGCACCCCGCCGACGATCGTGATGCACTTCAGCGCCACCTCCGGCAGTCGCGAGAGCGCTATCTCCCGCCGCGCCGCGACCTCCACCACCAGGACGTAGGCCACGGCAAGCGCCGCGGTTTCGACAAGCGTCGTAAGCCCGGAGAAGAAGGCCACCACGATCACCACCGGGAGCATGATTTCCGACATCGCCGACTTCAGGGCCGACATCGCCTCTCGCGGCTCGAATGGCCGACGCGTGTTCCCGCGCCGTATCGAGACCACCACGCCGATGGCGATGAACGCGAGCGCGACGAGGGTGCCCGGGACGATGCCGGCGAGGAACATGTGGAAGATGTTCACCTGTGCGATGGTCCCGTAGATGATGACGGCAAGACTCGGCGGGAAGAGGAGCCCCACGTTGCTCGTGGAGGTGAGGAGCCCGACGGTGAAGCCTTCGGTCTGCTCCCCGCGAGTGTGCAGGACATAGTAGAGCAATCCGCCGAGGGCAAGGATGGTGACGCCCGAGGCTCCGGTAAACGAGGTGAAGAAGGCGGAGGCGAGCACCGCCGCGATGACCAGACCGCCCGGGAGCCATCCGAACCAGGATCTGAAAAGATGCACCAGCCGCTCACCGGCTTTGCTTTCGGAGAGGATGTAGCCGGTAAAGGTGAACAGCGGTATCGCCGGGATCGTGCCGTCGGTGAGGACGTTGTAGGCCTCGTTGGGAATAACCTCGAGCGAACCGCCGACCTGCGCGAAGAGCAGCAGCGCCGCCCCGGAAAGCACGATGAACAGCGGTGTGCCGAGAAACGCCGAGGCGACGACGGCCACGAGAAGGGGTGTCGCTATCCGCGGCATCGCTCGGTACCAGATATCGAGCAGCCCCTCGAACCAGGCCGGCAGGCGGGGTACGGCCATGTAGGCGATGTTGGCGACGGCGGGAACGGCGAGCAAGCTTCCCAAAGCGAAGCCGACGATGCCGACGGCGATCTGCGTCGGTTTCACCGTGGCGGCGCGGGTGAAGCGCAGTGCAATCACCAGGAACCCCATGGGAATCACGGAAACGAAGGCCCTGACGGGCACGACGCCCACCGACTGTCCGGCGGTAAAGCCCACTATGGTGAGCGAAAGCGCGCTCCACGCGAGGGCCACGGCGATGGTGACGGAGATGAACCCGGTCAGGTCGTCGAGCGCGCTCCGCATGCGCGAGCGTCGCGTCCCGTAACCGCCGGAGATAGCGAGGTGTCGGTCTTCACGCGCGGTGATCATCCCGCCGACGAAGGCGAGTACGAGCACGAGGTGCACGAGATATGCGCTCTGCCCGAGGATGCCGGTTGAAAAGACGGTGCGGAGGAGAATTTCGAGGAGGGGAAACGCCGCAAGCAGAAAGAGTGCGGCTACGGCGACCCCGTTCTCGAGCGCGCGAAATCCGCGGCCGAGCGGGTGCTCGGGCAGGAGAACATGCGGACTCGACACGCTATTCCCTGTACTCGTCAAGGTAACCCTGGATCCGGCGGTAGGTCTCCTCGTTGAAGACGGGACCTACGGTGACCTCGAGGCTGCGCTCGAACTCCTCGAACCACCTGTCGCGCTCGGATTCGGAGAGCTCGATGACATTGAGGCCGTACTCGGTCATCGTCTCGACGGCCTCCGTTTCGAGCTCGTTCACCGCTGTGCCGAGTCGGCGGGCCTCTCGCTCCACCGAGGACACGAGCTCCGGCTTTATGTCGTCGGAAACGCGGCGCCACGAGTTCCGTGTCACGATGAAGGAGCCGAGGAAGGGCGCCACGTCGAGGGCGAGCATGTTCCGTGCGCGGGCAAACCACTGAAATCCGGCGGCGGCGATGGGACTCGCGTAGAACGCATCGATCATGCCGCTGTTGAGCGAGGTCAGCAGCGCGTTCTGTCGCACCGGCACGACCTCGTATCCCATGCGGCGGAAGGCGCGCGCCGTCTGAGGCTGGTCGTCCGCTACCGCGAGGGCGAGGTCCTTCAGCTCGGCCGGGCGCCTGATGGGCTCGTTCGCGAAGAAGTTCACCCATCCTGCCTTCGACCAGCCGATCACCTCGAACTGCGAGCCCTCGATGGAGTCTTCGATATCCGGACGCAGCCGCTCGAAGACGTAGTCGAGCTCCTCATCCGAGCGGATGAGCACCGGCGCCGAGAGGGCGAAGATCTCATCGGAAAGAAGCGCCAGGGCATCGCTGGTGAATAGCGCCCCCTGGATCTGGCCGATCCGCATCTTTCGAATGATATCGTTCTGCTCTCCGGCGATGCCGTTGTGGAAGATCTGCAGAGTGACCTGTCCCCCGGATATCTCACGCCAGTCCGCCGCGATGCGGTTGAGCGCCCGGCCCCAGGGAGAGGACTCGGGAGCCGCGCTGGCGATCTTCAGCGTAAAGGCGCTCGCGGTTCCGGCTGATATCACCAGCATGGTGATCGCCAGCGCAAAGGCCGTAATCGACCGTCTCATTCAGTATCCTCCTCCGTGCTCTCGAGGTCGTCGAGACCGACCACGAAGAACCGATCCAGATTGTCGAGATAGAAGCGGGCTTCCTCCTGCTTGATGGTATTAATAAGTCGGTACCGCGGATAGGCCTCCGCATCCACCGCAAGCGCCTGCTCCATGAGGTCGGCGAATCGCCGAATGTCCTGCTGGGGGACGGCGATCGAGGTGGCGAGGGCGACGTACGGGGAGACCTTCCTGCCGTCTGCGAGCTCCACCGCGCGCTCGAAATGGTGCTCCGCCTTTTCACGGCTGCCGCCGAGCCCTTCCGGCAACCCCGCGTAGTAGGCAATGTAGAACTCGTGGATGGCGCCGTCGTCGTAATCGGGATCGAGCTCGAAGGCGCGGTGCATGAGCGCTCCGGCGCGCTCGGCCTGCATCGAAAGGCCGATATCGAAGGGATCGGTGGATATTGCCCCCAACCAGCCGGCCGCCGCCCAGTACAGGTACGGGACGTCCGCGGCGCCGGTTTCGGCAAGGATTGCAGGGTCCTCGCCCTCCACGCTCTCGGTGAAGCCTGGATAGCGCAGCTCGAGGGCCTTGAGCGCCCGGTCGCGGCCGCGGGCGTAGAGGTTCTTGGCCCGGGCGATGAGCTTCTCTCGCTGCTCATATTCGGACTGCTCGAGCATCGCGGCGCGCGTCTGCAGGAATCCGTTTGCGTAGCTCACGTAGGCGGAGGCCGATGAGAGCAGGAGCCCCTCGTTTTCGGGATCATCGAGAAGCAGCGTATCGTAGAGTTTGAGCACGAACGGAAGGGCGTCGCCGACAAGCTCGGGATCATTGTCGGAGGAAAAGGCATCAGGCTGGTCCCCGCCGGTCGCCAGGGCGTCCGAAACCGCCCGTACCGCCAGGCGATTGATTGAACAGCCGGAGAGCGCGAGGACGACGGCAAAGAGCACGAGTGCCTTGCGAATCACAGTGAATTTGTAAAGCAAGGCGGGCGCTTTTGCAAGCTGCGCGCCGCGTTGACGTCTGCGCGCCCACGTGAAACACTGGGAAAAGCATCGAACGGAGGGTGAGTCGTGGATCTCGGACTGAAAGACAGAGTTGCGCTTGTGACGGCTTCGAGCAAGGGGCTCGGTGCGGCTACGGCTATGGAGTTTGCACGTGAGGGGGCGCGCGTCGCGATGTGTGCCCGCAGCGGGCAGCTGCTCGCGCAGCGGGCGGCTGAGATCAAGGCGGAGACCGGCGTCGAGCCGCTGGTAATCGAGGCTGATCTTACCAGCCGCGAGGACATCCGTCGGGTCGTTGCCACCACGAAGGAGACCTATGGACGCATAGATGCTCTGTTCATAAACGCCGGCGGTCCGCCGCCGGGTCTCTTCGCGGATCTCGATGAAGACGCCTGGCAGGGTGCCGTGGAGCTCACACTGATGAGCGCCGTGCGCCTGGTGCGGGAGACCCTTCCCGCGATGCGCTCGCAGGGTGAGGGCAGCATTCTCGCCTGCACCTCCGTGAGCGTGAAGCAGCCGGTTGACGGGCTGATGCTCTCGAACGCGCTGCGCATGGGGGTGACGGGTATGCTCAAGACCCTCGCCAACGAGGTCGGCCCGGAGGGGATTCGCGTGAACATGATTCTGCCCGGATGGACAAGAACACAGCGCGCGCTGGACCTGCTTGCCGGCCGCGCCGAGAAGGCGGGTACAACGCCGGAGGAACAGGAGACCCAACTGACCGCCGCCGTGCCCCTTCGTCGCATGGGCGAGCCCCGGGAGTTCGCCCGCGCCGCGGTGTTCCTCTCCTCACCGGCCGCCGGCTACATCACCGGTGTGTCGTTGCTCGTCGACGGGGGGATCTATAAGGGAAGCCTGTGAGCTAGAACGTCAGGACGAGATTGATCAGCGTCTGACCGGTTCCCTCCATCTGGTGGACAAACGATTGGAAGTGGATGTTCACGTCCCGGCAGGCTTCCTGCAGGAATGAGAGGTAGTACAGGCCCAGATCAACGGCGGTCTCGCCACCGCTCTCGGCCTCGTAGAAATCGCTGAGGCTCTTCTCGCGAACCGTGGTCCTGGATTTCTCGCGGATCGCACTCTGCACTTCCTCGAAGTTCACCTTGTCGTTGGCGATGATGACGTGGAGCCGGCCGCGGTCATGCGCCATATTCAGCTGCTTATTCACCTTGAACAGAATGTACATCTCGTCGCCCCCCTCTTCCTCGACATCGTTCATGCGGGCGTGGACCCTCGCGTTGCTCAGAATCTCGAGGAGCAGCAGGGCGAGGTATTCGCCGATGCTGGTTTTTTCGAGATGGGCGATGAGCTCGTTCCGCACCTGCCGTATCAGCTCGTTGTAGGGCTTCGATCCGTGATAGACGCTGAGAATGAACCACGAGAGCAGGTTCATGTGGTCGAGGTACCGCTCGGCGGTAAGCAGCCGAGTACGCTTTTCCTGGTCGATGAGGCGCGGGTCAAGGTGAACATGCTCCTGTATCGGATCCATGATGTCCCGGCGCACCTGCGATACGCTCTGCTCATTGCGGTTCAGGAGCGACTCCAGATACTTCGTGTTCACCGGCGTTTGGAAGTCGATGGGATTCCGCGCATTGCGGCGGTTCCAGTGCCGCACCATGTCCGAGTTCACGATCATTGCGTGGATAACGGAGTCGAACTGCCGATACAGCATTCCGTAGGTCAGAAGCTTGGTGAAATCGATGATGCCGCTTCGCCGCTCGCTCACGTCGGAGACAGGCACCTCGAACTTGGAGACGTAACCGGACACGAGGAGCTTCTGAACCGTGGCTGCTGAGAAGTCGGCAAGGTTGAGGCCGTATTCGTCGTTCGTATCGGACAACCGAAGCCGCTGAAGTCGGCGGTTCTTTTGCAGAAAGTACGTCACCCCGTCGTCGCTGAAGACCACGCGAATAGGAACCTCTATGACACCCGTCTGCCGGTTCCGCGGCATATCCCTACTCCTTGAGGCATAATTGTGGTGACTTGTTTACTTCGAGAACCCCTACGAGGAGCGGAGGTCCGCTACCTCCATAGCATAGTCGGAACACGCCGGTATTTCACGGGGTTTGCGACAATGTCGTGCGAAATTTTCCCAAAAGTTCAAACCGGCCGTTGAAAACCCGGAAGAATCGCGACTTGACCCCTCGCGCACGACCCCCTAATATGCCATTATACACGCACGCTGCAAGGGTGGCCCATATGCTTCGTAGTCTGTCGATCAAGGCACGCATTACAGTCGTTCTGGTTCTGCTCCCCCTCGTCTCGCTCGTTGTCGTGGGCTCGATCGCGCTGGTGCAGCAACAGAACGTGCTCCTCGAGCAGGCCGAGCAGCAGCTGACCAGGGTCGTGGAGGAGAAGACACTCTACTACGATAGCATATTCCGCCGCATCGAGGAGGAAACGGCGGCCACAGCCGCCTTCGCCGAGCAGATCTACGCGCTTCCGGCGTCCGAAGTCCGCACCGAGGGGGACACGGGAGACCGCCTGCTTCTGCCGTGGACCGGCAGCGGGTACGGCTCGCCGGAGCTCCGCTCGGAACTCTCCGACGAGCTCGCTCGCCTCGAACGCGTGGGACGCTTCCTTGATGCGACCGTCGTATTCAACCCCTATCTCACCCTCGGCTACATGGGCACCGCAAGCGGCGTTACCGTCATCGATGACGAGGAAGTCGTCGGCGTCCTCAAAGAATCGGACGGCTTCGATCCGCGCAGCAGGCCGTGGTACGAGGCCGTAGCGCGGGCCGAGGAGCCGTCGTGGACCGAGCTCTATGTGGATGCCAATACCAAGGATCTCACCGTCAGCGCGGCCGCCCCGGTGAACGGCGCCGACGGCGGGCTGATTGGAGCGGTGGGTTACGACGTGCTCCTGACGACCCTTCAGAATGATATCCTCGAGTTCGACCTCGGCTACGATCACGAAGCGTTCCTGGTCAACGATGAAGGTTCGGCGCTCGTGCGGCCGGGCATGGGTGAAGACACCGAGGATGGCGAAGCGGCGGAGAACTGGAGCCGGGACTTCGCTACCGACGATCTCCTCGAGGTCGAGAACGAGGCGTTCGCCGGCATCGTGTCGCGCATGGTCGAAGGGGAAAGCGGCATCGCGCGCTACGAGGATCAGGACGGTGAACGAAACTATCTCGTGTACTCTCCCATCCCGTCCATCGGCGCCTCGCTCGGTACGATCGTGCATGAGGCGGAAATCCTGCTGCCCGTGCAGGACAGCGGGCGACTGCTCGTGATTGCCGTGGGAGTGGTGATCGTTGCCGCCCTCGGGCTCGGTCTGTTCGTCAGCTCTCAGGTGACGCGGCCGATCGAGGAGCTTACCGTGCTCGTCGACAAAGCAAGCAGGGGCCTGGTCGAAGTGCAGGAGATACCCGTGCGAAGACGTGACGAGGTCGGCAGTCTCGCGTCCTCCTTCAACCGTATGCTCGCGAATCTCGGCACCGTGCTGCGCGAACTCGAGAAGAAAGAGAAAACCTGAGCTATGGAACTCGCACTTCTGTGGCCCAAACTCTTCGTACTCCTGCTGTTGGCCCTGCTGCTCTACCGGGTTGCTACGCTGCCGTCGGCCGCGAGCGGGCGTGAGGGACTGCGGCCGCTTGCCGCGGTGCTCGGGATACTGGTGGTGCGGGACCTGGTGCACGCGCTCACGGGTATTCCGATTATTCTGCCGCTCTCCGGCCTCGCGGTCATTGTAACGTACCTGCTGTGGCTCAAGACGTTTACCGGCTGGACGACCACCGACCGCGTCTATATGGTTGTAAACGCTCTGGCGGTGGCCGCTGCCGTTGCCAACAGGTTTCTCGACGCCCCGGTCGACGTCGGATCGTTTCACTACGGCCTGTGGATCGAGGCCAACGTCGTCTATCTCGCAGTTTCGCTGGGACTTGTTTCTCCGGTGACGAACGAGAACGCGCAGGTGGTGCTACGCACGCGCTTCGTGCTTCTCTCGGTTCTCGCGCTCAGCCACCTCGTGCTTCTGCTCTATGGCTACGAGGCGCCGCTGATTCACCAGGCGCTGCTGCCTGCGTCATACTTCGCTCACGGAGCCGTCATTCTCGCCTACTATCGCTGGTTTCACGAGCAGGAGCGTGAATCGGTGGCCTACTATGCGGCGAACCTCGAGTCGATGTTCGACTTCATGAAGAACCTCGGGAGCGCCATTTCGCGGCGTATCGAAATGTCGGAAGTACTCGACATCATCGTGAACGCCGCCTCGCGGAATCTCGGCGCAGACGCCGGCGCAATCCTCCTCGTGGACGAGTACGAGGATGTGCTGCGCGTGCGGGCGACGCAGGGTATCTACCCGCCGCTGTATCCGGTGCCGGACATCGCGCGGGTGACCACCGGCAGCATCAAGCGCCACTTTGCGGAGACACCGATCCCCATCGGGGAGACCGTTCTCGGCGAGGCGGTCAGATCCGCCGAGCCCGTGCTGATCGCCAATGCAGCCGAGGACCCTCGCCTCTCGGGCAACGCCGCCGACGACGTGCTGTTCGTAAGCTCGCTCATTGCCGTGCCCCTTGTCGTTTCGAACCGGGTCCTCGGGGTCATCTCAACGCTGAAGCGCGGCGAAAAGCAGTTCTTCGACGAGCGGGACTTCGAGCATCTGCGCACGTTCGCCGAGTACGCGTCGGTGACCATCGACAATATCCATACATACCTGGAAGTGCTGGAAAAGCGTGAGATGGAAACCGAGCTCGATATCGCCGCTGAAATCCAGGGCAAGCTCCTGCCCGGCAACTCGCCGGCTCTTGCAAACGGCTCCCTTGCCTCGGTGACGGTTCCGGCCAAAGGCGTAAGCGGCGACTATCACGATGTTATCTCCCTCGATGGTCGGCGTCTTGCCATGGTCGTTGCAGACGTCGCGGGCAAGGGAATCCCGGCAGCCATGGTGATGGTCATGGTGCGTTCCATCCTCCACCTCGTTGTATCGCCGACACGGGAAGCAGCGACCGTGCTGGGGCTGGTTAACCGCGGCATCACGGGGAGCATCGATCTCGACCATTATGCGACCATGGGGTACCTGGTCTACGATCAGGAAAGCCGAGAGGTCACCTATGCCAACGCCGCGCATCATCCGCTGCTTGTGTATCGGAAGAAGACGTCCAGGCTGCTTCAGATCGACACCGAGGGGCTGCCGATCGGGATCGAGCGGGAGGCGAAGTACGCGCAGAAGCGCTTCACGCTGGACCCGGGTGACGTGGTAGTGCTCTACACCGACGGTATGGTTGAGGCGATGAACGAGCAGGGGCAGCAATACGGACTGGACGCGCTCAAAGAAGCGATCAGACGGGCTTCCGACGCGGGCCCACAGCAGCTCGTGGACAGCGTGATGGCCGAGCTACAGGCATTCGTCGGGAACGCGCGCCGGCACGACGACCAAACCATGCTCGCAATGAAGGTACGGTAAGGAGGCACAGTTGGCGTTTCGGAACATGGATATACGTCTCCGACGCGCCGGTTCCGTCTATATAGTCGACATCAGTGGCGAGATGGATCTGTACAACGCGCACTCGCTGAAAGATGTCGTGAAGAAGATGCTCGACAAAGGCATCCGTGAGTACGTTATCAACGTCGACAACGTAACCTATATCGACTCCACCGGAATCGGCGCGCTGATGCACGTGCACTCCACCATCAAGAAACAGGGGAAGCGCATGCTCCTGGCCAATGTCAAGGGGACGGTACGGCAAGTCATCCAGCTCACAAAGCTCATGGACTATTTCGATATCGTGGAAGACGAAACCGTCGCGCTCAAGCGATTGAAGACGGGAGCGTAGAGGTACCACCATGCCCGATCAACTCATTGTGGACGAACACAGCAAGCTGTTCGATAAGACGGGAATGTTCGAGAAGACGTTCCCGAGCGACTTCCGCCAGATCCGGTACTTCACGCTCCTGATCGTGCAGAAGGCACCGCCGGAGATGAAAGAGCTCAATATCCTCGAGCAGCAGGTTTCCGAGCTCATCAAGAACGCGGTCAAGCACGGGAACAAAAGTGATCCCGAGAAGCAGGTTCGCGTATGGTTCAGCTTTCGCGAAGACTGGGCGCACCTCATCATTCAGGACGAGGGGCCGGGTTTCCGAAGACTCGAGGAGTGGAACCGGTTCAACCGCGAGCGAAACGCGTGCCTCGAAGCGCGGGATTTCGAGAAGCTGGAGCACTACGTCTCCTTTGAAACCGAGGAGAGCGACGAGTACGACAGCGGTAACGCGATGTTTGCGGCGGTGGAGTACTGGAACCAGGGTGTGGTGTTCAACGAGAAGCGCAATGCGGTGGCCGTCGCCCGCACATTCCCGCGCAAACGCTACGGACTCGAGCTCGAGGAAGAGCCCGGATCGATGTTCGCGTAACCTGCTTCGTTCGTAGATGACCGCCCGGAGGGCGGCTACGCGGATGAATACATGAGCTCGTAGTAGCGGTTGATGCGCCCGGCGAGCTCCGTGACGCTGAAGTATCGCGCCTCGCGAATGAACTCTCGGCCGTCCGCATACACGAGAACGGCGGGAACGGCGAATACTTCGAAGCGGCCCGCGAGCACGGGCAATCCGGCGAGGTCTATCTCGTAGGCCTCGATCCGGGGAAACTCCTCGAGCATGCCGGCTACCCGTGGCTTCAGTGCGGTGCACACGCCACAGTCGGGCCGTGAGAGATAGAGGAGCTTCATGCCCTTGGTCGAGAGCACTTCGTCCACGCGGGACGCATCATCTATAACCTGCATGGCGGTAAGATACAAAAAAGGGACGGTCCTGTGGACCGTCCCGTTATGTGTGGGGCCGAACGCAGCATACGTTATTCGACGATGATGGCTTCCACGGGGCAGTCTTCGGCCGCTTCCTTGACCGCGTCCTCGAGATTCGAGGGAACCTCGTCAACGATCACTTCGGCAACCTCATCGCCCATTTCGAAAACCTCGGGAACCGTGCTGGTGCACAGCTCACATGCCGTACAGAGATCTGCGTCGATCTTTGCCTTCATAGTAGTCTCCTCTTGGAGTGGATTTGCGAATTACGCAAGTATGTCCACGGATTGTTACTATTATTGTAGGGCTGCTCGGGCCTGATGTCAACAGGACTGTCGAGCGACGTCGCGATCGCGGGGCCTGTTGGCGAATCGATCGGGATGTGATCATATTTGAGGCGGAGGGTACGCCATGCAGCCACGGTGGGAGTTCGACGAGAAGGATCTTCGATTCCTGGCGGGCTTCTTCATGCCGCAGCGGACCGATGTGGCTCGCGTCGTCGCCATGCTCCGCGAAGACGAGGACATCGTCGACGGCATGGTCGCCGATCCCGCGCTCGCGGATCACCTTCTCGAGAATCCCGAACCCATCCTCGATCTCACACCGCGGCTTCTGTTTGCGGTGCTGCTGATTCGCGCGCGCGAGGACCTGCGTTCGCGCCCGTTTACCTTCGAAAAGAGTACGAACCGGATGATGGTGATCTTCGATACGGAGCGCATCCTCGAGCTGCTCGCGCAGAAGCCGGTACTGGTATACCTCTCGAGGATGCTGGCCTCCTTCGTGAAGGTCCGATCCCTTTCCGTAACCGTCCCGGTACGCCCGGGGATCCGGCGCCGCTACTCGTTCAGCGATTTCGATGTGGAGAGCCTCATCCGCTTCGGTGAGGTCGCCGACGAGACACGGAAATTCGCCGTCTACAAGCGCATCGCCGATGTGTGTCTGTTTACCGTAAGCATCTTCCCCGAGTATCTGCTGCCGACCGTTGCCGGCACGGGGAACACGCGACGCCTGGTGCGAAATCGCGAGCGAAAACGGATGGAGGACTACCACGAGTGCGGCAAGCACTTCTACCGGGAGGCCTCGCGCCTGCCCGACCCCGCGGCCGGGGATGCCCGGTCGGTGCTTGCCGAGCTCTCCGAGAAATTCGAGCTCGCAACCAAGCCCCTCGGGTTCGTCGCGGATCATTACCTCGGCGCGCTGCGCACGAAGGCCTTTACCCCCGGATCGAGCGCGGAGTGAGGCCGGGCCCCGGCCGAACCCCGGCCCTACCGGCCGACGATCACCTCGTCGCCTCGGCTCATGCCGAGGGTGGAGGCGGCGTGACCGTTGCGTACGGCGATCTCGAGAAAGCCGACGCTCCCCCAGTAGGCTACAGCCTGCCCCGGGTCGACGTCGGAGTAGGTCGAGCGGATTCCGGCGACTTCGAGCCCGTTGCCGAGGCGAACCCGAGAGGTCGCATCCTCGGGACCGTCGCCGCCGTAGAGTGCGCGAGCATCCTCGTAGTGGATCGAGCTGATGCAGTTCCCGAAGTGGTCGATGTGCATGATCGTGCCGCTGAGCGTCCTGCTCGAGGTATCCGTGGTTGATTGTATGTCGTCGATGAGCACCGGGTCCTGCACCTCGGCTCCGCGAACACGCACGAGTCCCTCGGCACCGGCGAGAGCGGCAAGCGGAGCGAACACGTCGCGGCCGTCAAAGGTGTTGGCCCATGCCGGCTTCTCGAGACGGATCTGCTCCAGCAGATCCTGCCGCGCGCGATAGCAGCGGGTGTCCGGGTTCATGCGTTTGAGCAGGGACACGATTCCGTTATCCGGTGCGATGAGAACTTTCCCGGCGCTCGAGGCGACGAGCTCCCGCCGCGCGCTGCCGACACCCGGATCGACGACGGCGAGGAAGACGCTGCCCTTTGGGAAGTAGTTCCAGGCCGAGTACAGCAGGTACGAGCCGGCGAGAACGTCGAAGGGGGGAACCTCGTGCGTGAGGTCCACTTGATGGATGTTCGGCGCGAGGCCGGATATCACGCCTTTCATGACGCCGACGTAGGAGTCCGACACGCCGAAGTCACTCAGCAGCACGATGAGCATCTTTCCTCCGGTGGATGCGGGGTCGACGCTATGATAGCATATGTGTGCGGGAGTTGAAGCCAATGCGTGCGGAAATCAATCGATTCGTTGATATCATTTCTCGCTCCGAGCGCGTGGTCGGGTTCACCGGCGCCGGCATCAGCACCGAATCGGGCATTCCCGACTATCGCGGCAAAGGCGGTATCTGGAATCGGTTCCAACCGGTATACTTCGATGAGTTCCTGAACGACCCTGAGAAGCGGCGGCTGTACTGGCGGCGCAAGGCGGAGATCTGGCCGGCGATACGTGACGCCGTACCCAATCCCGGACACGAGTTCTTTGTGGATCTGTACCGCGCCGGCCGCCTCCTCGGGGTGGTCACGCAGAACATCGACGGTCTGCACGAGAAGAGCGGGCTTCCGCCCGAACGCATCGTCAATCTGCACGGCAATTCCCTCGAGACCACCTGCCTCTCGTGCTCCTATCGCGTTGACTCCGACGAGGTGTTTCGCTCGCTCGACCTCGCGGCGGGAGCGCCGCGGTGCCCCGACTGCGGCGGGCTTCTCAAGCCCGATACCATTTCCTTCGGTCAGCAACTCGATGCGCGGACCATCGAGCGCGGCGAGGAGCTTGCCCGCAGCTGCGACTGCATGGTGGTCTTCGGGTCCACCCTCGTGGTCTATCCGGCGGCGGCCATTCCCGAGATTGCCCGGCGCAACGGCGCTGCGCTCGTGATCGTTACACTCTCGGAGACGCCGCTCGACGGGGAGGCCGATCTCAGCGTGCACCGGCCGATCGGCGAGTTCGTCGCGGAGGTTCGAGCGGAGCTCGCATCGTGAGCTTGAGCCGGCCCCGGCCGCGTGTCTGCGGGCTTGCGGCCGTTCTCGGCGTGAGCTTTGCGCTTCTTTCCGGGTGCGCGAGCCTGAGCCCCGGGGCGCGGGCGGCGGGGACGGCGCCGCCGGAGGCGCCGCCGCGGGAGGCCGCCCCGCGGCGACCACCGGCGCCCGGGGTGGACCCCGAAACCCTCGATCGCTGGGCAGAGGCGAAAGCCAAGCGCTACGCCGGCTATCTCGATCGATCGGTAGTGCCGCTCGTTGCGGAGGACATCACCCGTATCAAGCGCAAGGGATACATTGACTCGGTGGGCGAGGAGGGGCTCGATCACGTGCACCTCCGCTACGAGTTTCTGCCCTCAGGCTCAGCCGGGACGCATGTGCGAAGCGCCGATGACTGGGATCACCTTCACTATCATGGCCTTGAATATCTGCCGGGCGCCGTTGCCTCCTGGCGAGAAGAGCTCATCGGAGCCGCGAGCGGGGAAATGAAGTATCGTCTTGCGGAAAACCGGCGCACCCAGTTCGACTATAAGCGCTTCTTCTACGGCGACGGCAGCTATGACCCGCCGCCGGCGATCTCGCGGGAAGCTCTCAAGTCCTACGCCCGCACGTGGTGGAAACAGCAGGGAGCTCCGGGGGACCGTCCGGCGGACGAGGGCTACCGGACCCTGGTGGACCGCCTGATCCTGGTTATCGGAGCGGAGCAACCCGGCTACTACGCCGCGGCGGCGAGGATACAGGCGCGGCGCAGTCTTGTTGCCTCCCGCCGTACGTCCGCGCCGACGCCCACGAAACACCGGTTTCTCGGCGGCTACTATCACCCCGTCACGATCTACTTCGGCCCGGGCTACCCCTACGGCTATGACGTTCGCACCCCTCGAGTTGAACAGTTGGAAACACCGTAGAAGTCTGCTACGATTTCGCTTGTGGCTACTCGTGCGGAAACCATACGCGTGGTTCTCTTCCTGTTTCTGGGATTCCTGGCAATTGCAGGCTTCGCTGTGCTCATCGCCGGGCAGACGGCCTTCGAGGTGCGATCGGCGTACTTCATCGATTTCCGCGATATGTCGGTCAACGGCGTGGAGATCGGCAGCACCGTGAGGTACAACGGCATCGCGGTGGGCTCGGTGGAAGAGGTCGAGTTCGGGGGCGAGTCGCTCGACCACGTCGTCGTGCAGGTGGCGGTCCGCTCCGATGTGCCGCTTCGCGAAGATGTGAAGGCGCGGCTCGTGCCGGTCGGCATCACCGGCCTTCGCGAAATCGAGCTCTTCGGCGCCACCGCGGAGGCGGATGAGCTCGATCCTCGCTCCAAGATTCCCGCCGAGCCCTCCACGATCGATCGACTGACCGGGCCGGCGACCAACATCGCGAACGAGCTGGAGTTCGTGGTTGTTCACCTGTCGGAGCTCCTTCGAGAGGAGAATCGGGCGGAGGTGGAGTCCGCGCTGCGCGACATTTCCGGAATACTGCGTGAGAACCGGGGCAGCATCAACCGCATTGTGCGGAATGTCGACGGCTTCGTGTCCGAGACCCGCGCGCCGCTGTCGCAGACCGTTGTGGAGATTCAGACCGCCGCCCAGGCCCTGTCGGCCACCGCGGCGGAGCTGAATGTTGCCGTCGCGCAGCTCACCGACGATACCGACGGGAGCGACCTGCGGGGTCTTCTGGAGAACCTCAACCGCACCGTAGCTCAGACCGAGGACAGCATTCGAAATATCGAGTCCGTTGCCGTGGCCGGAGAGGACGGACTTCTCGATTCCTTGGTGCTGCTGGAGGAGACGCTCGAGTACCTCAACAACTTCGCCATTACCATCAGCGAAGACCCGTCGAGGTTGATACGCTAAAGAGGCTGTGATGAAGCAACGAGCCGCCCGGACAGGTGTGACCATTCTCGTTTTCCTCGTCGGCCTCACGGGCTGTCTGTCGCGGCCGGGCACTCCGACCAACTACTACGTGCTCGAGTTCGACGGCTCGGTTGCCGGGGCTCCGCCTGAGCGCCCGGCCGCGGAGGTGGCGGGGCCGGCGGTCATCGTGCAGGACGCCGAGGTGGCGTCGATGTTCGATCGACGCCAGCTCCTGCAGCGTCTCGAGGGGCCGCTTGTGCGGTACCGAAGTGGAGAACTCTGGGCGGTGTCACCCTCGACGGCGGTTGCGGAACTGGTTCGGGAAGGCGTGGAGCGAAGTCCGCATTTCGGCAGCGTGAACAGCGGGCGCCGGGCGGCCGGCCGCTACGAAGTGACCGTTCGCATCGATGCCCTTACCCACTACTGCTGTGACCGGGTCGCCGAGGGGGAGGTGGCCGGAGAGCTCGCCCTGTTGGACCTCCGCACCGGGAGAGCGGTAATCCGCCACAGCTTCGAGCGTCGGGAGGAGCTTGCCGATGAGGTGCCGCGCACCTTCGTCGAGGCGGTCGCCCGCCTTCTCTCCGAAGAAGTCGTCGCCTTCCTCGACAAGGTGCCCGACGAGCTCGAGTAGCCATGGCAGGTCTTTCCCTGAGCACGGACGGAACCAGCGTCGAGCTGACCGGTGATCTCACTCAGGAGTCGGTACCGGCGCTCTACCGCACGATGATCAAAACGATCACGCCCGCGAACCGCGATCGCATCCGGCGCATCGGATGCTCACGGATCGAGGGAAGTGACAGTGCAGGCGTTGCGCTCATCGAGCTGATCCGCGAACGTGTGGGCGCTCACGTCGAGGTCGAGGGGGCGCCGGAGAGCGTGCTGGACGCCCTTTCCCTGTTCACGTCGCGCGAGGAGCATCGGGAGGCGGGCGGCAGGCGGCGGCGGCTGCTCGCGCGCCCGCGGGAACGGCTCCGAGGCGCGGCCGGCGGCATTCGCGGCTACATCAGGGTCGCCGCCGATTCGATGGTGTGGGCGCTTTTCGATGTGTTCGGTCGCCGCCAGCGGCGCCGCGGCTCATTCGTGACCCAGTCCGTTCGCATCGGGGTGCAGTCGATCGGGATCATCGCGCTTCTGTCCTTCATCATCGGCTTCATCGTGGCGCTGCAATCGGCGGCGCAGCTCAGACTCTTCGGGGCGAACATCTACGTGGTGAATCTGCTTGCGCTCTTCGTCGTGCGCGAGATGGGTCCGCTTATGACCGCGGTCATCGTTGCCGGCCGCAGCGGGTCCTCCATCGCCTCGGAGATCGCGACCATGAAAGTTACCGAAGAGCTCGATGCGCTGCAGGTGATGGGACTCTCGCCGGTTCGCTACGTCGTGGTGCCGAAGGTGCTGGCGATTACGGCGGTCATGCCGGTACTCACGATGATTTCCATGGCCGTGGCCATTCTCGGCGGCATGGCGATCAGCCTGCCCTACCTCGATCTCACCGCTCGGACCTTCATGGGTCAGTTCGTCGACGTACTGAGCCTCTACGATCTGGTCACCGGGTTTTCCAAGAGCGTGGTGTTCGCCTGGCAGATCGTCATCGTCGCGGCCTACTACGGGTTCCGCGCCACCGGCGGCGCGGAGGGCGTAGGTATTGTGACGACGAAGTCCGTGGTGGCGTCGATATTCTCGGTGATCGTTATCGACGTATTCTTCAGCTTTGCGTATCTGACCTGAGAGGAGGAGGCGGAGTGTCGCGAAAGACGATCATCCAGGCACGCGGGCTCGAAGTGGCATACGGCGAGACGCGCGTTCTCGGTGACGTCGACTGCGACATCCGCCCGGGCGAGATCACCTGTATCGTGGGGGGAAGCGGCTCGGGAAAGACCACGTTACTGAAGTCGTTTTTCGGGCTCATTCCCGCCTCGGCGGGAACAATCCGGATTTTCGAGCGTGAGCTCGGTTCTCTCGGTGAGACGGACTACAACGCTATTCTGCGGCGACTCGGGGTGCTGTTTCAGAACGGCGCACTTCTGAACTCCCTGACCGTGTTCGAGAACATATCCGTTCCCCTCGAGCAGCATACCGGTCTGCCGGCGGAAATCATCCGCCGCATGGTGGAGGTAAAGCTGGGCCTCGTGAATCTGCCGGGCATCGGGGACCTGTACCCGGCGGAGCTCTCCGGCGGCATGAAGAAGCGCGCCGCGCTCGCCCGCGCCATTGCGCTCGATCCCGAGATCGTCTTTCTCGACGAGCCCAGTGCGGGACTCGACCCCGAGAACAGCGCCGCGCTCGACCGTCTCATGATCTCTTTGCGCGATAGGCTGCAGGTCACCCTCGTGGTGGTCTCGCATGAGCTCGACAGTATCCGTCGCATCGCCGACCGCATCGTGTTCGTGCACCAGGGAACGGTGCTCTTCGAGGGCTCGCTCGCCGAAGCGGAGGCCGCCGACATCCCGGCCCTGGCCGCGTTTCTCGCGCCCGCCGCGAAGCCGTCGCGCTGAGGCGGCGCCCCCGAGCCGTGCGTCCGCGGGGAGCGCTTGCCCCGCGATCCGATGCCGGATATGCTTCACAACCGTGGCGGCATCTCAACGAACGGCAGGTCGACGAGGCGGAGATCTCCATGTGCTCATGCTGGTTTTGCTCGTCTTCTGTGCCGGGTTTCCGGTCTTCGCGCAGCAGGTTCCGGATGACGACGGCAGCCGCGGCGATCATCGCGATGCCCGGATCAACGAGCCGGGGCGGCGCATCCTCGCCGGTATGGAGTGGACGGCGGTTGTTCCGGCGCTCGATCTGTGGAACGAGGCGAATAACGCGTTCGTTCCCTCCTTTACGCTCGGATACGCGGATCTGTTCGTCGAGAGACTCAACGCCTACGCGGGGCTCGGGTACTGGTATCTGACCTCCGAAGAGGACTCCTCGGTTGGTGGTCACATCTTCCCGGTCTACGCGGAGCTCGAGTACGCGCCGCTTGGCGGGCGGTGGGCGGAGGCGGGCATGAGCCTGCAGGCGGGCGGGGCGCGCACCGACATCGTGAAACGGGGCGACGACTGGGAACTGCGTGGGCGAGGGCTCGCGTGGTTCGGCTATGCGGCGGTGGGTCCGGTCTTCACGCTGAAACCGGCGAGTTTTGCGCGCCTGCATGCCGGGGCACGCTGGACGATGCTCATTCAGCCCGACGGCATCGGTCACTTCGTGGGAATCCCGCTGGGCGTACGGATCAGACTGTAGGAGCGGCGGCGCGGGCGATGAAACACCTTGCCTGGCGCCTTCTGTTCGAGAGGGCGGAGCACTGGATACTGCAACTCATTCGCTCGGGGATGGCGAGCATTTCCGCGGCCGTCGGTGACTACGGTCTGCTTATTCTCCTCGTCGAGAGTTTCGGTATGCGCGCCGTACGCGCGAGCGTCTTCGCATTCCTGTTCGGGCTGTGCATCAACTATCTCTTTACCGCGCTGTGGGTTTTCCCGGGGTCCGACCACGGGCATCATCGGCTGCAGCTGTTCTACTTCATATTGACCGCCGGGACGGCGCTGGTGCTGCATACCGCCCTGATGGTGCTGTTTGTGGAACAACTCGGCATGTATTACGTGCCCGCCAAAGCGCTCAGCATGGTGGCCGCGTTTCTGTGGAACTTCTCGTTCAGAAAGATCACGCACATCCACCTCACCGAGAAGAGTCGCCGGTAGTACTGCGTCCGCCGCTTCAGCGGCTCCGGGTCAGGGACGGCTGAGGCGGGAGAAGTTCCAGGCAAAGCCGAGTGTCGCCTCGAAGCCGGGCGTACCGTCGTCTATGAGGAGCGCCGGCTCCGCGTAGAGGCCGATCGTCTCCCGGGGACGGTACACCGGGCGCAGGGCTACGCGATGCAGTACCCTCCGCGGCGCCGTGGCGACGTGCCGGGAGGCGCGGTAGGGCGTATCGTAGAGGTTGGCTCTTGTATTCTCTACACGAAGCAGATACGAGAGCCCGAGCTCGAACGCGGCGCCCCCTTCGGCGACCGCGCTCCGCCCCGTGCCGGCTTCCCACCGGGCCGAGCCCTCGATGAGTCCCCACACGGTTCCCGGGCCGTAGGGAGAGGTAAGCGGCATGCTCTCCGAGCCCGCATCGGTGTTCTGCCGATAGATGGCGCGGCTGAGCAGGGACTCTTCGTGGAAGTTCCCCCACAGGTAGTGTGTGTAGCCGCTCTCCAGGAGCGCGGACAGCGCCGGGCCGGTGGTATCGCGGCGGTAGCGAAGGCCCGCCGTATAGGCGGGAATGGTGGGCAGATCGCTGTCGGCGATGCCGAAGGTTTCGGCGCTAACGTCGTCGACGCCCGTCTGCATGTAAGCCTCGAGGCCGGGGGCGAGGAGGTAGCTTGCGTCGAAGACGAGGCACATGTTGTTGGGGACGATGTCCGCGTTGTGCCAGCTGAAAACCGGAAAGAAATCGCCGAGCTGGAAGTGATTCATGGGCCGGGATATGAGCATCTGCCCGCCGATGCCGAGGCGCAGCCGGTCCCAGGCGTACTCGAAGTAATGCACGTTGTAGAAGATGATGTTCTTTCCGTACGCGTACTGATCGCCATGGTCCAACGCCTCGTCTTCGAGGATATCGGGCATGCCGGCTGCGATCTCCGCATCCGATGCGATGTTTTCAATGGTGGACACCAGATGCGTCATGCGAAGGCGCCCGAGGGTCAGCGAGAACCGCGCCGCATCGAGGTAGGGGAGGCGATCGGAGGCCATGAGCGAGGATCGGGACGATGGTCCGAAGTGAATCTGCTGCCTGCCGAAGGTCGTGGAGAGGTACTCGCCGGGGAGGTAGACATAGCCGGTGTAGAAGAGATTGTTCTCGAACGGCGCCGGGTTTCCGTCGGCCGGGAGCGGGATGTTGGTGGGAAGCGCCGGCTCGTATTCGCGCTGCAGCACCGTCTGCGTCACGAGTTGCGGGCCGCCGTCCACGCCGTAGGCCGTGTTGAACCGCAGAAGGGGCTCCTCGCGCTCGAGGGTCTCGGGGAAGGTGCGATCGGTCCGGTTGACCTCGAGGTAGCCCTCCGGCTGAAGGTCGACGTCGAGGGACAGACGAAGGTCGCCCTCCCGGAAGTCGAGAGTCTCCGCCGCCCGCTCCGCACTGCTTCGCGATGTTCCCGACGGGTGGAGATCGCTCAGCAGCCGGGTCAACGAATCCCGCGAGCGCGGAGACACCGCCGTCGGAAAGACCCGGCCGCTGTGCGCGTAGACATCCCGCAGTGTATCGTCGAGCTCGTCGTCGAAGAGATCCGCGGCGTCGGCGGAGGGAGCGATTGCGGCCAGGGTGAAGAGCGTGAGTGCGAAACGCGCAGTCAGGAACACCGGGTTACTACAAGTCGGCATGGATGTCGGTATACCTGCCGGACGAGCTCCCGTCAACTGCGCGGCGGTGAGGTGCTTGACACCACGGCACGGCGGCAGTACACAGTTCGTCGGAAGGAGAGAGCCATGCATGTCTCACCGCTCCGTATCGTTGCCGTCGGGCTTGTCGCCGTGACGGCCGTATCGGTGGAGCTGCCTGCTCGGGAGGACTCCACCGCCGCCGAAGGCGGGCGCTACGAGTACCGCTACGGCTTACCGGCGGGGGCACGTGTGAACACGCTCTCCGACGAGCCCGAGGCCCTCGACTTCCGCATCGCCGAGAACCCGGAGTTCTCCGAGGCGGACCTTGTCTCCCTTGCCGAGTACCACGGCGTCTATCCGCTGTCGGTGGAAGAATTGCGCGCCGCGATCACTGCGTACGGCGAGTATGCCGAGATCTCCCGACGCGTAGTGGAAAGCGAGATCCGGCGGAATCCCGGAGAGCCGCCCTACGAGCCGGTCGGTACGGTCGTCGAGCAACAGGCCGCGCTCATGCGGACCTCATTCCGGTTCCTCTTCTTTGGACGGGACTATGACTACGTTCTCTCGAGCATGACGGAAGAGCTCCCGGGTGATGCGATACTCGTGCGCAGCACCATGACGGAGAGCCTCGACGGTGGGCTTGCCGCCATTCATTACTCCTGGTATCTCGAACCGCTGGACGACGGCGACGCCGAAGACGCCGAGACCTACGTGCGGTACTTCGGGCGAGTGGACTTCGCCGAGCAACCGAATGGGCTGCGCCCGGCACTGGAGCTCTTCGCCCGCGGCGGCGTCGAGCGTCTGCTCGAATCAATCTACCGCTACGCTCGGACCGGCCGCTGAATCCGAGTCGGCTCCGGGCTCGCTCTCGGTCAGGGCCCGATCGACTGCTCGGCGTGCAATGCGGGTAATGAGAATCGTCACCGCGACCGTCGCGACCAACCCCACGCCGTAGAACATCCACTGCAGCGTCGTGAACCCCATCCCTTCGCCGGTGCCGACGGCGGCGAGCGTGCCGGCAAGCGAACCGATGTACACGTACAGGAGTGTGCCGGGGAGCATACCGATCCACGACGCAAGGACGTAGCCCGGAGGCCGTATCCTGGTTATGCCGTAAAAGTAGTTGGAGACGCTGAAGGGCACAACGGGGGACAGCCGCAGGAGCCCGATAATCTTCCAGCCCTCGCGCCCGACGGCATCGTCGATGGCCGCAAAGCGCGGCCTCCCGGCGATCCTGGTTCTGACCCAGTCGCGAGCCACATAGCGGCCGACGAAGAACGCCACCGTCGCACCGACGGTGGACCCGAGCGACACGAATATCGTGCCCTGCACGACACCGAATATCGCGCCCGCCGCGAGGGTCGGAATCGACCCCGGAACCAGAAGAACGGTCGTGGCGGTGTAGAGCGCCATGAACACGAGTGCGCCGGTGACGAGGCTCATGTCTCGAATGGACTCCAACGCCGAGCGAAGCGTATCGCCGACGTCGAACACGAGACCGGCCACGAGCAGTCCCGCGAGGGCGGTCACTCCGATAACGAGCCTGGTTCGCATAGCGGCCTTCGGCGCCGTCGTGTCGTCGGCCATCGTCCTGCCTCCTGAACGTGCTATATAGTTGTAACCGCAAGTAGTTTACTCACGTTTCGCAGACAAGTCAAAACGGGGTTGGTTTCGGCCGGCTGTTTTCGTATTCTATGCCCTGAGGAAGGCATGGATGAAGTCGATACTGACGGTGGCGAGAAAAGAGCTGTCCGCCTATTTTAACTCTCCGATAGCATACATCGTCGTGGTGTTCTTTCTGGCGTTCACGTCGTCCTGGTTTTTCTATATCCAGCAGTTTCTTGCGCGGGACGTGGCTTCAATGCGGGGCTATTTCGGCATCCTGCCGGTTGTATTCGTGATTCTGATGCCGGCTATCACCATGCGCTCCTGGGCCGAGGAGTCCAAGCTCGGCACGGCGGAGGTACTCCTCACGCTGCCCTTCACCGAGGCGCAGATCGTCGTCGGGAAGTTCCTCGGCGCCCTGTCGCTGCTGGCGCTCATGCTGGTGCTCACGCTTCCGGTGCCGCTCACGATACGTCCCCTCGGTGATTTCGCGACGGGCCAGATCATCGGCCAGTACATCGGATCGCTCCTGCTCGGCGCCGCCGCCATCTCGGTGGGACTCTTCGTTTCCTCGCTTTCGCAGAATCAGATTACCTCATTCATCCTCGGTGTCTTCGTGCTCCTCGCACTGACGCTGGTGAACCAGGTGAACGTCGTCATGAACCTGCCGCGCCGGCTCGGCGACCTGCTCAATCAGCTATCGCTCAACTATCACTTCCGCAGCTTCGAAAAAGGCATCCTCGACTCCCGGGATCTCGCCTACTACCTGCTGCTCGCCTTTCTGTTCCTTTACCTCAACACCAAGGTGCTCGTTCTGCGTAAGTGGCGGTAAGGGGCCCCGGCGGCGCCGTCGTCAGTACACGTAGCGGATGGTCGTGGCCACGGCCGCACCGCCGGGCCGCTCCCAGCCGTAAACGTCGGTGACCTCACCGGCCTGCAACGCTGCGAAGAGCGACAGCGTAAGCCCGTCGTAGGGCTTCCACGCGACTCCCGGCACAAAGAGACCCGATACGTCTATCGGTGAGGCCACATGCCTGAGGTAGAGCTGCAGGCTTCGGGCGGGCTGCCATATGAGCTCACCGAAGAGCTCGAGACCGTAGGGGCCGGCCGCGGCCGCCTCTCTCGCGGGGTCGTCGGTGTCCCTCGTCGCGGCCGAGCCGCGGGCATCGGTCTCCTGCCACTCCTTCCACGGCCGCACAAGGCCCTCGAGGCGCGCCGTGAAGGACTGCCCTGATGCGCCTTCCGCGATATGCAGGAGACCGAAGCTGGCCGCCGCCTCCTCTCGCGCGGCTTCGCCTGCATCGTCCCATGGAAGGCGTGAGTCCAGTCCCGGAAGGCGCGTCGTCGCCCCGGCGTACCAGTCGACGCCCATGTTGCCCTGCAGGCTGACAGCGGGCTGGTGGTAGCTCTCCGTCCCGCGCAAGAGGTAGGAGACCTCGCTCTTGATATCACCGAGGGTGCCCTGAACCCGAATCCCGGCGGAGGTGTCGTGGGCGGGGGAGGGGCCGGTCGCGCCGGCGGTCCCCTCGGTGTCGGCGGGCCCCCCGGCGCCGGCGCCCCCAATCGTGCCGTCGGGAAGCGGAACGAGCACGACCGGCTCGGCGAAGGCGAATCGACCCAGCGGGAAAAAGGCGGCGGCGAGCCAGCCGGTCTCGTCACGGATGGTGTCCGAGGTAAGGTCGGGGTTCTCGCCGAGGGCGCCGAACAGAGTGTCCCCGGCGTTGAAGAACGCACCGTCACCCCACGTGAGGCGTGCGCGTCCCGCCGTCAGGTGGAAGTAGGATTCCTCGGTGAGGGGGAAGCGCGCCTTGACGAACGCGCGGGGGACCTCCAGCTCCGCCGCGGGATCGCTGCTCTCGAGACGGGTCCGAAGCTGAAGTCTGCCGCGGACGTGCCTGCCGGCTGCCGACCTCAGGTCGAGCTCGGCACGCCCCGCGCCGGTTGCCGGGGCGTCATCGTCCTCCCCGCGGGTGAGCATGTGCGTCGCCTCGAGGGTGACTCTCTGGTTAACCTCGGCCGCTGCGGGAAGCGGTGCCATGAGCGCGGCCAGGACCGCTGCGAGGAGTGCCGCCACCGGGGCCGGCACCGGTTGAGTGTTCGCGCGCCCTACCATGTAAGCTCCTCCACCGAGAAGATGCGCGCCGGCAGGTCGATGTTGATCCGGGCGTCATCGATGACGAAGTCTGTGTGGGTGTTCCGTTTGAGCTTGTCGCGAATCGTGATGTGAGCGGGGAAGATCTTCCCGTCCTGCCGCATGAGCTCCTCCACCTCCATGACCTTCAGCAGTCGGCCCGAGAGGGCGTACTGCTCGGCCCGGCGCATGACGTGGAGCTCGGCATCG
This sequence comes from uncultured Spirochaetaceae bacterium, assembly GCA_964635245.1. Classification (GTDB taxonomy): domain Bacteria; phylum Spirochaetota; class Spirochaetia; order DSM-27196; family PWMO01; genus JAAAOH01. The sequence goes on along the minus strand of CAZWNS010000015.1, from coordinate 17,702 downwards.
ACCCAGAGGGTCTGCCTGGGGTAGGCTACATCCCGGGAGGTTGCCTCGAGATCCAGGACGTGGCATGAATTGCCGTCGATCTCCTCTCGTCCGCTCACGCGTACGTCGTAGGTGTCGAGATAGCCCTTGTTTCCGGTCATATCCTCGTAGGAGACGTCGGAGCCGAGCATGGACCGGCGAAGCGCCGCGCCCTGCAGGCGAATCAGCTCGCTCGCGTCGGGATAGAAGAGATAGATTTCGTCGTCGGTCCGCAGTACCTTCTGTCCCGCCTCCTCGGCACTGGTGAACTCGATGAGCGCATCGTCGCTGCCGCGGGCAAACATGATGAACTCGGTCGTGCGACGGCCGAACCGGTCATGGATGACCATGCGACCCTCCGTCCGGCTCGTTTCGTGGGTCTGATTTGCCTCGAGGCGCCGAATGATCTCCTCAGCGCTCTGGGTGAGGGCGCCGACAACAGGGACCAGAGCCATGAGAGCGAGCAACGCAATTCGTTTCATGTAAAACCTCCGTATGCGGGTGCGCGCCGCACCGAAAACTGCCGCGTCTCTACAGTGATCTCAAGGCCTCCGCGGGGCTGATGCGCGCGGCCCTCCACGAGGGCAGGAGCGAGGCCGCCGCCGCGACGGACACTGAATAGACGAACACGAAGACGGTCGAGCGCAGATTGATCTTCGGATAGAGGACGTTCGATACCTCGAAATCCATCCCCTCGAACGAGGCGCCCATGTCGAGCCCGAAGACCGAAAAGGGAGCCGTGACGGCGATACCGAGCACCACGCCGGCTGCGGCGCCGGCCGCGGCGATCATCACCGCCTCGAGAAAGAACATCCTGATAAGCTGTCCGCCCTCCATTCCCATGGCCGAAAGCGTGCCGATCTCCCGGGTTCGCTCATAGATCACCATCATCGTCGTGTTCACGATGACGCTGCTTCCGAGCACGAAGAAGAACAGCGCCATAATGGCGTAGGCCAGGTCGGCGATCTCCATGAAGGTGTAGCTCGTGGGCAGGCGTGTCCATGCCTCCGCCACGAGCGGTGTTTCAGAGAAACCCCGCAGGGTGGACTCGAGCATCGAGGCGGTCTCCGCCGCCTCCCTCTCGCCGGTTGTCTTCACGAGGAGATCGGTGAGCTGGTCGGGCATGCGCAGGAAGTACCGTGCGGTGTCCAGGGGAACCAGGAAATGCGTCTCGGTGAAGGCCGAGACGGGGAAGCGGGCGAGGCCGGCAACCTCGAAGGTCATGGCGTTGGAGCCGCGCGTTGCGGTCTGGGTGAGGACGGTAAACGTGTCGCCGAGTCCGAGGGCGAGCTCGTCGGCGAGGCCGACACCGAGGACGGCGGCCCGCTCGCCGGGGGAGGGGATGCGGCCGGAGGTGAGACGCTCGTCGATGCCCTGGAAGTCCCGCTCCCGCGCGAAGTCCAGTCCGATCCCGACGGCGTTGTGGGTTTCGTCGTTCACGAATACCGACCCCGGGAACCGGATGCGTGGCGCGACCGCCGAGACGCCCTCGGCCGAGGCCGCCGTGTCGACGAGTTCTCGCGGCGCATCGAGCGAGAAATGCAGCGGATGCACGGTCTCGTGCTCCGTGAAGCGGGGGTTCCGAACCCGGATTTCTCCCGAGACGTAGGTCTGGAGATTGTATGCCAGGTCGGCCTTCATACCGGCCAGAAGCGAAAAGAGCAGGGTGATTGCCATCGCCGCCACGGCAATTGCCAGGCCCGAAAGGACGCTACGGCGCATGTTCCGGAGTATGTTTCGTGCTGCAACCGTGCACAGTTTCATCGCGGCCTCCTGCCTACTGGTGGTGAAGCGAGTCGGGAATGGAGAACCTGAGGATACGTCGTGTGGACACCCACGAGACCCCGACCGCAAGAATGATCCCGGTGAAGAAGGCCTGCGCGATGGCCTCCGGATGCCAGGCCGAGCGCACGTATCCGGCGGAACGGTAGCCCACGTCCATCGTCCGGAACATCCAGCGGTAGTCGATGCCGTACTGCGTCATGAGCCAGTTACCCGCCACCCCGACTGAGACGCCGAGCACCGCGCCGATGAGCCCGATGCCGGCTGCTTCGATGAGAAACAGCAGCCGCACGTCGCGCTCGCTCATCCCGAGCGCCCGCATCATGCCGAGCTCTCGCGTACGCTCGAAGACCGCCATCACCATCGTGTTCGATATCCCGACCGCCGCGATCACGAAGACGAGAAACAGGATCATGCTGCTGCCCTGTGTCTTCGTCTTCGCGAGAGCAACGTAGTCGGCGGCCAGCTCCCGCCAGCCCTTCACCACGAGCTCGCCCGCACCGGAGAGGCCGTCGACCGCGGCCCGTGCCCGCGCGAGGTGATCCTTGTAGTCGGCGGTCGCCGGAAAACTCATATCGATTTCGGTGGCGACGTCATCCATCTGCAGGTAGAGCGCGGCGGTATCGTAGGGGAGGTACACCGCCTTTCGGTTCATCGCCGGATTGGGAGTGTTCACGATGCCGACGATCTCCAGATCGACGGTCTGGTAATAGCCCTCACGGGTCCGCGTAAGCACGGTGAGCGGATAGCCGACCTCCGCGCCGAGATCCTCGGCGAGCCATGCGCCCATGAGCGCCCCGCTTTCGCCGGGCTCGAGGTAGCGACCGTCGCTGACTGTCTCGCGCAGCCGGAATACGTCACCGTCGGTCTGCGGGTCGATGGCGTAGAGCTGCGTCCGCATCGAACCCGAAGACGGGTAGGGGTCCTCGTAGACGATGAGCTCCCCGCTGAAGACGATCCGTGGCGTGGCCGGGATGCCTGCCTCGCGAAGACGCTCGACGACGCGCGCGGGCCCGGAGATCGCTTCATCGAGGGGGAGCCGGTCGCGGTCCTTCCAGTACCCGCCGGTCATTACGCGCGCGGAGCTCGTCTCGTACCAGATGAGGTTGCGCTCGGACTCCTTTTCGAGACCCAGCAACATGCCGTCGAGCACGATATACAGGGCAAGGCCGATGGCTACAGCCGAGGCGGTGATGATGGTCCGGCGTCGGTAGCGGGAGAGATTCTTCATTGCAAGCGGGAATACGCCCTTCATGCCGTCCTCCGATTGTCCTCCACGATGCGTCCGTCGTGGAGCAGCGCCAGCCGGTCGGCGAAATCCATGACCATCCTGTCGTGGGTGGAGAAGATGAAGGTCGTCTCACGGCGCCGATTCAGCTCCCGCATGAGCTCGAGGATACTCCGGCCGGTGTCCGAATCGAGGTTTGCGGTGGGCTCGTCGGCGAGAACAATGGCGGGCTCCTTCACCAGGGCGCGTGCGACGGCGACGCGCTGTTGCTGGCCGCCGGAGAGCTTCGCCGGCAGACGATCCTCCATGCCGGCGAGGCCGACTTCCTCGAGAATGGCCCGCACGCGGGACTCCGCCTCGGCGTCATCGATGCCGAGAAGCATCAGGCTGAAGGCGACGTTTTCGTAGGCAGTAAGCACGGGAATGAGGTTGAACGACTGAAAGACGAAGCCTATCTTCCGGCGCCTGAGGGCGGTGAGCTCTTTCGGAGCGCGCCCGGTCACCTCCTCCTCGTCGATCCGCACCCGCCCGCCGCCGGCTGTGTCTATGCAACCGATAATGTTGAGAAGTGTGCTCTTGCCGGAGCCGGAGGGACCGGCAATGGAGATGAACTCGCCTTGTTCCACCTCGAGCGAAACACCGCGAAGCGCGTGCACGACGGTTTCCCCATCGATGTAGTCCTTGGTGACATCCTCTGCGACGATCATGAGTCGACCTCCGTATGATTCTGCTCGGCACCGACGAGCCGGCGAAGCTCGACCTCGTCGGTGAGCTTGATCGAGTCCTTCGGTGCGCCGATAATGCGCTCGGTTGCCCGTTCGTACACATCGAGCTTGTGGATGAGCTCTTCGAGGTGCCGCGGGTCCTCCACGGCCTGCAGAAACAGCCGCGCGATAACCTCGCCCATGCTGCGGGACAGCAGAAAGATGACTTCCCCTGCGTCCCGGGGGTGAGGGGTGTCGAATACACCCTGTCGGACACCCTGCTCAACGATGCGCGAGAGCACCGGCGCGAAGGTCTCGATTGCCTTCTCGTCATTCTTCTGTCTCAGCCGGATGTTCTCGTCGCGAAATACCACCCGTGTCGTCTCGATGATGAGTGCGCGGTTGTCCGCCTTCCAGCGGTTGCCGACCCTGAACATCTCGTTTATGCGCTCCACGGCGCTGCGCTCGCTGTCTTCGGCTATGCGCCGGAGCATCGGGCCGAGCTCCCGGTAGCCGCGGTCGAGGAGCTCGTCGAGGAGCTGCTCTTTGGAGGTGAAGTAATGGTAGAAGGTGCCTTTGGCCACGCCCACCGCGTCGATGAGATGGGCGATCGTGGTGCGCTCGTAGCCCAGGCGGTAGAAGAGGGCCTGCGCGGTGTCGAGGATCTCATTGCGGCGATCTTCGTGTCGTTTCATGTCTGTTCATCCTTCAGAAACCGACCGACGACCGGTCTAGACCGACCGTCGGTCTATAATGTAGCAGAGCTTCCCGGGCGCGTCAAGAACAATGGTGTCGATTTTCTCGAGGCGGTGTCAGCGTCCGAGAAGAAACGCGGTGAGCTCGCCCCACCAGGCCAGCTCGGGGGAGTAGTCGAGATTGTTGTGCCCTGCGCGTTCCTGTATCCACAGGCGCTTCGGCCCGTCGTAGCCCTCGTAGAGCCGGCGGCCGAGCTCGGTGGGGACCACCGAGTCCTCACCGGCGAGGAGAACACCGACCCGCCCGTCGTAGCGCGAGAGGGCGTCCTCGTTGTCGTAGCGATCCGTCAGGATCGCGTTCACGAGAAACTTCGGGAACCGCGCCGCGCCGACATCCACTATGCTGGTAAACGGCGTGATGAGTAGAATCGCCGGCACGTCCTCCGGATAGGCGGCCGCGACCTGGGCGGCCACGCCGGTTCCGAGAGATTCCCCCACGACGTACACGGGCCGCGAGGAATCCTCTTCGAGCAGCCGCTCCACCGCCTCAACCGCAGCCGAGACCAGTGCCTCCTCGCTCGGGTCTCCGGGTCTCGACCCGTAGCCCGGGTACTCGAGGATATACACCTCCCAGGTTCCGACGGTGACGGGAGACTGGAAGCCTTCGACGAAGTGATCCCGTCGAACGCTCTGACCGCCGTTTCCGTGGAAGACGATGACGCGGTGCGGCTCGGAGGAGCCCGCACCCCCCGCGCCCTCCCGCGCGTCCGGCTGCGCCTGCGCCGGCGGCGCGTACCATCCCATGCGATCCCGGCCGGCGGCGGGCCAGGGCTCCATGCCGTACCGTGAGGCCTCTTCGAGCAGCGTCGCCTCGTCGGCTGTCGAAGGATGGTAGACGAAGGCATCCTGGCACGCGGCGAGCAGGAGCGTTGCGGCGACGAGTACCACCATGGCGCCGATGCGCGGCGCCGCCGATTGACCACCGGTAGTGTGTTCCATACGCGCTGAGATCATTCTATGCGCACGCGAGTCCGACCTCAAGCCTGTGAGGGGTAGCGTCCGTCGGTCTCGCCGGCGCGACGTTTCCCGCATGTACGTCGAATACGGCTTTGAAAACCGCGCCTCTATTGATATCTTTGGACGATCACCATGACAGACGAAATCAACAGGCGGCGAACCTTCGCCATCATAAGTCACCCCGATGCGGGGAAGACGACACTGACCGAGAAGCTTCTTCTCTTTGGTGGCGGGATCCGCGCGGCCGGCGCGGTGAAATCGAACAAGATCACCCGCACCACGACCTCCGACTTCATGGAGATCGAAAAGCAGCGCGGCATTTCCGTCGCGACTGCGGTGATGTCGTTCGAGTACGGCGGCAAACTCATAAACATCCTCGATACCCCGGGCCACCGTGACTTTGCCGAGGACACCTACCGCACACTGTCCGCCGTTGACAGCGTCATACTCGTCGTCGACTCGGTCAAGGGCGTCGAGGAGCAGACCGAACGACTCATGCAGGTCTGCCGTATGCGCAAGACGCCGGTGATGATCTTCGTGAACAAGCTCGACCGCGAGGGAAAGCCCGCGATGGAGCTGGCCGATGAGCTCGAGAACAAGCTCGACATCGCCGTTCGCCCGCTTACCTGGCCCATCGGTATCGGGCAGACCTTCAAAGGGGTCTATAATCTGCATCAGCAGAACGTGACGCTCTTTCAGTCGGCGAAGAGCACCATCGAGGATGAGGACGAGCGGATTCGCATCGATTCCCTCGACGACGAGCGCCTCGACACGCGTCTCGGCAGCCTCGCCGATCAGCTCCGCGAAGACGTCGACCTCATCGAGGGCGTCTATGATGATTTCTCCATCGCGGACTACCTCGACGCGCGGGTGGCGCCGGTGTTCTTCGGGAGCGCGCTCAACAACTTCGGTGTTCGCGAGCTCCTCGACAGCTTCGTGGCGATTTCGCCCCCTCCGCGCCGGCGTGAGGCGACGACCCGGGAGGTTGCCCCTGAGGAGCAGTCCTTCAGCGGCTTCGTCTTCAAGATCCACGCGAACCTCGATCCCAGGCACCGCGACCGCATCGCCTTTCTGCGTGTGTGCTCGGGACGGTTCGAGAAGGACAAGCAGTTCCGCCATGTGCGCCTCGGAAAGAAGCTGCGCTTCTCGACGCCGTACAGCTTCATGGCCCGGCGGAAGGAAGTCATAGACGATGCCTTCCCGGGCGACGTCGTAGGTCTCTACGACCGCGGAGACCTCAGAATCGGTGATACGCTTACCGAAGGTGAGGAGCTGCAGTTCCAGGGGATTCCCAACTTCTCGCCCGAGATATTCAAGGAAGTCGTCGCCACCGATCCCATGCGCTCCAAGCAGCTCGAAAAGGGTCTTACCCACCTCGTCGAGGAAGGACTTGCCCAGCTCTTCATTCAGGAGAAGGGCCGGCGCAAGATCGTCGGTACGGTTGGCGAGCTGCAGCTCGAGGTCATCCAGTACCGCCTGATACACGAGTACGGTGCCTCGGCCCGCTTCGAGCCCCTCGGCTTCGTGCGCGCGACGTGGATCACCGCCGAGGACAAGGACGAGCTGCGGCGGTTCATCCGCTACCGAGACCGGCAGATCGCCTATGACCTGCACGGAAACCCGGTCTACTTCGCCGAGTCGGAATGGATGCTCCGGTCCATGATGGACAAGTACCCCGGTATCCGCTTTCACTTCAGCTCCGAGCTCGACAGCGACATGTCGCAATACGAGCTCGGTGCGATGCACGCGCGCGGGTAACCGCGCACTACAGGCGCCGGCCCTCCACGCCGAGAACGAGACCGAAAGACAGAAGGACATGCGTCTCGGTTTCTTCGGGCGGCCTCTTCTTCGCGTCGGTGAGGCGCTCGAGCTGGAGGTAGGCCGTCATGCCGGCGGTAGGCTCGGGCCAGGAGATGCCCACTCGCCCCGCGGCGTCGACACGCAGGGCCCCCGCGACGGCGTGGACGGAGTCCGGGTCGTCGACAAGCACAGCTCCCCGGAGCTCGGTGAACAGCGTGGACCCTTCGCCCCCGGGCCGGCCGTCGCGCCGGCCGTCGCGCC
>CAZWNS010000015.1:0-10097 GCA_964635245.1 uncultured Spirochaetaceae bacterium | reverse complement strand
GTGAACAGCGTGGACCCTTCGCCCCCGGGCCGGCCGTCGCGCCGGCCGTCGCGCCCGCCACGCGCGATCCGGAGCTCCGGTCGAAGCGACAGGTAACCCGCGGCGACGGCGGCGGATGTGCGCTCGTCCTGGAAGATCGGCGGAACGAAGACCTCCGCGCGTAGGTCCGTTACCACGTCGAGGAGCGGCGCCTCCTCGGACAGGGCGAAGCGCCGTGTAAAGCCTGCGCCGAGCACGTCGTGGATAGCCTGGCGCCTGCTCTCCCGCTCCATATCGTGCTTGCAGTCGTGGCGATACCAAATCGCCGGCTGCAACGGCAGGCTGCGCAGCCGCGCGCGCAGCTGCAGATCGGTGACGACTGCCGAGGGGTCGAGATACAGCGGGCGATCGGGAGCAGTCTGGCTCTGGAAGAGAATTCTTCCGAGGGCGGAGACACCCACGTGACGGTTTCCGTACATCAGCATGTGAGCTCCGAGATCGAGATCATAGGAAAACAGCGGCGCGCCCGTGTCGTAGGTATAGCGCTTCACCCCGAGCCAGGAGTTCGTGGCGGGAAAGGCGCCGTCGGGGTGGGTGGCATCCGCGCCGGGCGTTTCGGCCCATGGGTCGAGTGGTACCGGTGGTGGGGCAAGGACCTCACCGGCGGCCGGCATCGCCGAGAGTAGAAAGCTCGCGAGAAGCATCGCCGGCAGGAAGCGATGACGGGTATCGCCGTTGCTGTCTCGGGCGCGACCGCGCTCCGCTGGTTTCGTTCCCATACGTTCCTCCTCCTCCTTACGTATCCCGATTATATGACAAATCCAGTATGGTGCTCGATCGCCCTTGCACGATTTTCTGCTCCGGGCTACTATGTCTATAAGTGAGCGAATGGCGGCTTGTGCGTCGGCCTTTGTCGATGCATATCGCATCCGCCTGCCGTCACCGCTTCCCCGCGGACCGGTGTGTGTCGGTGATATTCCCATAATCCTGCAGCGCTCCCAGTCCGCGGTGTCCGGACAGTTGAAGCTCTTGAAGTCGCTCGGGCTCGTCCGCAGCACGAGCGAGCGATCATTTCGACCCTCGAAGAGGCTACGGAGCTCACCGGCGAAACGCCGTAAGAGTAACAACGCAGCGAAACGGAGGAACGACATGAAAGTGACATCGCGCCACGTAACAGGATGCTATCAATCGGTCGTCGACAACGGTCGCCATCACGGGCTCGTGGTCGACCTGCCGGAGGCGAAATCCGGGGATGACCTGGGCGCCACGGCACTCGAGCTTGCCGGCATGGCCCTTGCGGGATGCATCTCGACCATCTGGGCAGTCGTCGCCGCGAACTCCCGCGTATCCTATCGCAAGATAATCGTCGAGATCGATCTCGAGAAGGGCGACAAGGACCCCACGTTCACCGGCGGAAACGGCGTTGTGAAGGTGGACAGCGACGAGAGCGAGGAAAAGCTTCAACGTACTCTCGACAAGACCGTCAAGGCGTGCCCGGTGGGAAAGCTCTTCGAGCAGGCAGGAATCGAAACCCCGTTAAAGCTCGAAAAGGCGAATCTGCTCGGCGACTGATGTTCCGCCGGCTTTCATGCACCCCGCCGCGGTGGCGGCCCGCGCGATGAACCGGTATAGTGGCCGTGGTTTGATATGGGGCCACATGCCGCGTTCGCTGAGACATTCTGGCCGCTCTTCACCGCCGGTGCCACCGTCATAGTCGCGCTCGGCGCCTCGGCCCACGTGGTGCTCTACAAACGTGACTCCCGTGCCGCCGTTGCCTGGGTGGGTTTGATCTGGCTCGTACCCATTCTCGGCAGCGTGCTGTACGTGCTGTTCGGTATCAATCGGGTCCGGCGCCGCGTCTCCGGACGGCGCGGGCATGAAAGCGCTCACGTGGGCTCCCTGCAGCCGTTCTACTGCGGTGAAGAGCAGGTCGCGGCGCTGCTGCCGGAAGGGCACGACTATCTCATCGAAATGGTACGCCTCGGGCGGGCGATCACGGGGCTCGATCTCCTGAAGGGCAACACGGTCGAGCCCCTGATAGACGGAGACGGCACCTATCCGGCGATGCTCGATGCCATTGAGCGGGCCGAGCGCTCTGTGAGCCTGATCGTCTACATTTTCGACAACGACGCCGTCGGTCGCCGGTTTCTCGATGCGCTCAGTCGGGCCGTCGGGCGCGGCGTGGAAGTGCGTGTTCTCATCGATGCGGTGGGCGCCCGGTACTCCATGCCGCCGATCACGGGCGAGCTGACGGCTCGCGGTGTCCGCACGGCCCGCTTTATGTCCGGTGTGCCGACCTGGCGCACACCCTACCTCAATCTGCGCAACCACCGCAAAGTCTGTGTGATCGACGGCGTCACCGCGTTCACCGGCGGGATGAACATCCGCGTCGGGCACGTGCTCGCCGACCGGCCGACTCATCCCACGAGGGATATACACTTTCGCGTCACCGGTCCGGTCGTGCGACAACTGCAGGCGACCTTCGTCGAGGACTGGCATTTCACCACGGGCGAGCTGCTTTCCGGCGAGCTCTGGTTTCCGCCCCCGCCCGTGCCGGCCGGCACGGGGGCGGTCTGCGCGCGTGCGGTCCCCGACGGTCCGGACCACCACATGGACCGCATGAGCATGGCCTTTCAGGGGGCCCTGGCGGTGGCCCGGGATTCGGTTCGGATCCTCACTCCCTATTTTCTCCCCGAGCGGGCCCTCATCGCGGCGCTGAATATCTGCGCCCTGCGGGGCGTGACCGTCGACATCGTCGTTCCCCGCCGAAGCAATCTGCGAATGGTCTCCTGGGCTGCTATGGCGCAGATGTGGCAAATACTCGAGTGGGGCTGCAGGGTGTGGCTCACCCCACCGCCCTTCGACCACAGCAAGCTCATGGTCGTCGACGGTACGCTGAGCCTCATCGGCTCCTCGAACTGGGACCCGCGAAGCCTGCGGCTGAACTTCGAGCTCGGCGTGGAGTGCTACGACGTCGAGCTCGCGCGGCGTCTCGACGCCGTGATCGAAGAGCGCATCGCCTCCGCGGAGCGTCTTACCCGGGAGGATGTCGAGGGGCGGCCGCTGCCGGTGAAATTGCGCGACGGGGTGGTGCGCCTCGCCGCGCCCTATCTGTAGGGGGCTGCCCCGCGGGTTTGTCGAGAAGACCGGGCACTGCTCCGGGGTGCAAGTCTGCGAAGCCGGCGGCGCTGCGCGATCGGAGTCACGTTCCGCTTTTCTCCCGGCACGCACGATGGTATCTTTCAGTCGACAGCCCGATCAGGAGGAGCCATCTTCATGCTTCAGAACAGACCGGAACTTGCCGCCGGCGGCTTTGTCGCGAGCGCCGGGATCTCGGACATTCAGCGAATCGTACTCAAGAACGTATACCTGTGGATGACCGCGGGCCTCGCCATCACCGGCGTCACGGCCACCTACGTTGCCTCCAACGACGCGCTCGTCGGAGCAATTGCAGGGAATCCCGTACTGCTGTTCGGCCTCATCATTGGTGAGCTCGCGCTGGTGTTCTTTCTCTCCGCGCGTATCCGGACCATGACGCCCATGGCCGTGACCCTGAGCTTCGCGGGCTACTCGCTTCTCAACGGCGCGACCCTGTCGATCGTGTTCCTCGCCTATACCGGCGGCAGCATCGCGCGAGCCTTCTTTCTTGCCGCCGGCATGTTTGCGGCGATGAGCGTGTACGCGATGACCACCCGGCGCAACCTCGCAAGCTGGGGGAGCTATCTCTTCATGGGGGTCATCGGGTTGATCCTCGCCTCGGTGGTGAACATGTTCCTCGCAAGCGCAGCCTTCGACTGGATCATTTCGCTTGCGGGCGTGGCGATCTTCCTCGGTCTTACCGCCTACGACACGCAGCGGATACTGGCACTGACCGATCAGTGGTCCGAGGGGATGGACGAGACGCGCTACATACAGCTATCCGCCCTCGGGGCGCTCAGCCTCTATCTCGATTTTATCAACCTGTTCCTGTTCCTTCTGCGGCTGTTCGGAAGCCGCGAGTGACGAGCGCGCGCCGCGGGTACACGCTCAGCTCATGAGGAGCAGGCTGAGAGCCATGACCAGCATACCACCGAAAAGCCCGTAGAGGCTGTCGTGTCCTTTCCCGTAGGCGCGGCTCGTGGGCAGGAGCTCGTCGAGGCTGATGTAGACCATGATGCCGGCGACCCCGCTGAAGAGGATTCCCATGAGCTGCGGCGGGAACGCGCCGTCGGGGTCGGCCACCACCAGCCTCAGCGCGAGATAGGCGATGCCCGCCCCCACCGGCTCGGCAAGCCCGCTGAGGACTGAATACAGAAAGGCCTTCCTGCGGTCTCCCGTGGCATAGAATATGGGTACCGAGACGCTGATTCCCTCGGGTATGTTGTGCAGGGCGATTGCCACCGCAATCGCCACGCCGAGGGCCGGGTCCTCGAGCGAGGCCAGGAAGGTTGCCAGTCCCTCCGGCAGGTTGTGGATGCCGATGGCGAGGGCCGTAAAGAGGCCCATGCGCATGAGCTTCTGATGGGGGATATCCGACGACGCGTCTTGCTGCGTGGCCGCGTCGGCTGTGCCGGTCTGCGTCGGCGGGTCGGCATGGTTCGAGGTATGGAAGCTTCCCCCATGCAGGGGCGCGGTCTGCGATTCGGCGGGGGTCTCGTGGGGGTTCTCCTCCGCCGGGATCAGCGTATCGATGAGCCCGATAAACACCACCCCCGCGAAAAAGGCACCCGCATTCACCCAGTTTCCCCAGTAGTCCCCGTAGGTGACGGACAGTGACTCCGAACCCTTGAGAAAGATTTCCACGAACGAGACGTAGAGCATGACCCCGGCGGAAAAACCGGTGGCGACGGAGAGAAAGCGGTAATTTGTACGCTTTGCGGTGAATGCGATGACGCTCCCGATAGCGGTAGCCATTCCCGCAAACACGGTGAGTCCCAGTGCTACCCATACGTCCTGCATATGTGTTCAGTCTCCTGTGTTTCGTGTGGTCGGCGGCTGCACGCGTCGACCGGCTCAGCTGTTGTAGAACCTCGGGAGGGGCCGGCCCTGCTCCTTCCAGTGTGCTACGATTTCCGGCGCTTTGCCCACGTTGTTGAGCACCTCGAGCTTGCGTTCCACCATCCTGACGATTTCCTCCCGGGCGGGACCGAGGTACTTGCGCGGGTCGAACTCCTCGGGTTTGGTGGCGAAGATCTCACGAATCTTGGCCGTCATCGCGAGCCGAAGGTCGGTGTCGATGTTGACCTTGCACACGCCGTAGGTGCGCACGGCGTTCGCAATCTGGTCCTCGGGAACCCCCATGGCGTTGGGGAGCGCACCGCCGTACCTGTTGATGAACTCCACGTATTCCCGGGGCACGCTCGAGGAGCCGTGCATCACGAGGGGAACGCCCGGGCAGGTCTGCATGATCTCCTCGAGGCGGTCGAAGGCGAGGGTGGGCTCTTTGGAGAACTTGTAGGCGCCGTGGCTCGTGCCGATCGCGACCGCGAGACTGTCGAGGCCGGTGCGCTCGACGAACTCCTTCGCCTGCTCGGGATCGGTGAGGAACTTCTTGAGGTTCTTCTCGTATTCTTCCGCCGACAGGCCGATGACATCTTCCTCGATGCCGCCGAGCTGCCCGAGCTCCGCCTCGACCACCACGCCGGCGGCATGGGCATGTTCGACGACCTCGGCGGTGAGCCGCACGTTCTCGTCGAACTCGTGGTGTGAGCCGTCGATCATGACCGAGGTGTAGCCGTCGGCGATGCACTGATCGAGCAGCTCTACGGTGTCGCCGTGGTCGGCGTGCACGGCGATCGGTACGTCGGGGTATACCTCTACCGCGGCGTCGATAATGTTCTTGAGAAACCGGATGTCGGCGTAATTGCGGGCGCCCTTGGAGATCTGAAGGATCACCGGGCTCTGCTTGTTCGCGCAGGCTTCGATGACGCCCTGGGCGATCTCCATATTGTTCACGTTAAATGCGCCTACCCCGAAACCGCCGTCGTAGGCGAGGTCGAACATGGGCTTTGTCGTCATGAGCATGCGGGTCTGCCTCCTTCGGTGTATCGCCACATTTTGGTGGATTTGGCCCTGCTGGGCAAGGGTGGTGAGCGACCGGCGGCAATCCCCCGAACACTGCAACAAAAATGTTTGACAGGACCCCTAAACCGGTTTAGTATCAGGATGAAAACCGGTTTAGTAGCACGGGCTCGCGACCGCCGGCACTGCTGCCGTCCCCGGGACGAGCCTGAGAAAGGAGACATGCTATGAAAAGATCTATTGTGGTCACAATCGCCGTGATGATTCTCACGGCCGGTCTGCTTATTGGGTGTGGAGACGACGCCGAAGAGGCCGGCATTACCCTGATGCAGAACAAACCCGAAATCGATGAGATGCTGCAGGATTACAGCTCCGCGTGGTCGGAGGAGACCGGCGTCGATGTCACGGTGAAGTCGGTCGGCGGTTCTTCGGGAACCAGCCTCGGTCAGCAGCTTCGCGCCGACTACAGCGCGGGCGAGATGCCGGACATTTTCGTTATTGCCGGAATCGAGGACTACCGCGAGTGGGAGAGCGTCATCCTCGACCTCTCGGATGAGCCCTGGACGGAAGAGACGTCGGTGGCGTTTACCGTCGACGACAAGGTCTACGGTTTCCCGGTCGCCATCGAGGGCTGGGGCATGGCCTACAACGCCGATATCCTCGACGAGGCCGGCGTGGACCCCGAGAGTCTCGTGAACTACGACAGCTACCGTGCCGCCTTCGAAAAGATCGACGGCATGAAAGACGAGCTCGGGCTGGACTCGGTAGTTTCGATGGCCGCCTCCGCCGACATGGGCTGGGTAACCGCGCATCACAATTTCAACAGCCTGCTCTCCAACGGGCTGCCCTACGGGGACACCTCCGTGGTCGAGGCGCTGCGGGCGGGAGACGTGGACGAGCAGCGGCTCTCTGAGTACGCCGACTGGGTGGAGCTTCTGTTCTCCTACGCCGACCGCGGCGTGCTGACCACCGGCAACTATGACGCGCAGGTCGGCGCGTTTGCCACCGGCAAGGCCGCCTTCCTCCACCAGGGGAACTGGGTCGACCCCAATATGGAGGCGGCGAACGCGGATTTCGAGATGGGCTTCGCGCCCCACGGGTCCATGCGGGAAACGACCGAGGGGATCTTCGTCTCCGCGCCCTCCTTCTACGTCATCAACGCGGAATCGGAGAACATCGAGGCGGCCAAGCAGTACCTCAACGATATGGTCTTCACCGATGCCGGCCAGGAGTTCATGGTCGAAGAAGCGGGCATGATTCCCGCCTACGCGAATGTCGACCTCAACCCCGCGGGTCAGCTTTCCCGCTCGGTGCAGGAATGGACGGCCGAGGACAAGGTCTACGCCTGGAACCAGTACCAGTTCTCAGGGGAGTTCCGCGATCAGACCCTTGCGCCCATCTACAATCAGTTTGCGGCGGGCGAGATCGACAAACAGGAGTTCATCGCCGACATGACCGCGGCATTCGAGAGTCTCGGCGGCTGAACACCGGCCTCGAGGGACCCGCATGAGGTAACAGCAATTCACCCGCCCGGCGGCAGTGCCGGGCGGGCACTCTCTGCCGTCAAGGAGGTGTTATGAGCCGATTCCACCGAAACGGCCCCACGTTCTGGTTGTTCCTCTCACCGGTACTCTTTGCGTTCGCGATGGTCATCGTCATTCCCTTCGTGATCGGCGTCTACTACTCGCTCACCGATTGGAATGCAACTGCGCGGGCCGGACAGGGGCTGAGCTTCGTCGGTCTCTCCAATTTTTCGGGGAGCTTCACCGACCCGTCGTTCATCTACTCGTTCATCATCACGACGATCTACACAGTCGCGAACGTCATCGTGATCAACGTAGTAGCGATCGCGCTTGCCGTCGCGGTGACGAGCCGGCTGAAGCTTCGAAACGTGTACCGCATGGGATTCTTCATTCCCTATCTCATCGGCGGACTGATTCTCGGATACCTGTGGCAGTTCATCTTCAATAACGCCATTCCCGCCGTCGGACAGGGAATCGGCGTTCTCTCGAGATTTGGCGAGGCGGACAACCTCATCCTCGGGAAGGTGCCTACGGCGATCATGGCTCTGGTCATCGTGGGAAGCTGGCAGTATGCCGGCTACATCATGATGATCTACGTTGCCGCGATAGAGGGAGTTTCCGAGGAACTCTACGAGGCGGCCCGTATCGACGGTGCCTCGGAGTGGCAGCAGTTTCAGAAGATCACCGTTCCCATGATCGCGCAGGCGTTCACCATCACCATGTTTCTGACCCTGGTGAACTCCTTCAAGCAGTTCGACGTCAACTTCTCGCTGACCGCCGGCGGGCCCGCGGTGCGCTTCATGGGCGAGTCCATATTCGGCACGGAGCTTCTGGCCATGAACATCTACAACACCGCGTTCCTCGGCAATGACCTCGCGGCCGGACAGGCGAGGGCGGTCATCTTCTTTGTCGTTCTCGTCGTCTTCTCGCTCGTGCAGGTCACGATAAACAAACGCAAGGAGCTCGAGCTATGATGCGCGTGCTCAGGCGCCACCTCCTCGAGGCGATCATGGTCTTCCTGCTCATCGCCTATCTCTACCCCTTCGTGATCGTCACCATCAACTCCGCCAAGGACGCCTTCAGCGTGACACAGTTTCCGATGCAGCTGCCGGAAGACTGGGGGCAGATTCTTGTCAACATGGAGTCCATTTGGACGAACCGGAACATCCGCTACTCGTCGTCGTTTCTGTCCTCGGTTCTGATTACCGCGTTCTCTCTGGTTGCGGTGACCATCTTCCCGGCGATGTCCGGGTGGGTCCTGGTGCGCACGAAGACCCGCACCTCGCAGATGCTCTTCCTGCTCTTCGTGGCGGCCATGGTGATTCCCTTTCAGATCGTGATGTTTCCGCTGGTTTCCTGGTTCCGCACCATCTTTCAGGTCACCGGTATCAGGCTGCTGCGAACCTACCTCGGCATCGTGCTGGCCTACCTCGGGTTCGGGCTGTCGCTGTCGGTGTTCATGTACCACGGTTTCATAAAGGCGATTCCCTTCGAGCTCGAGGAGGCGTCCATTATAGACGGGGCGAGCCTGCCCGAGGTATTCTTCCGGATCATCTTTCCGCTGCTGACGCCGGTGCATGCGACGATCGCGATCCTGCACGGCATCTGGATCTGGAACGACTTCCTGCTTCCGCTCCTCGTGCTCGGCAAGGGGAACCGGATACAGACACTGCCGCTTGCGGTCGCGAACTTTGCCGGAGCATACGTGAAGCAGTGGGACCTGATCCTGACGGCGATCCTGATGGCCATGATCCCCGTCATCGTCTTCTTCTTTGCCGCACAGAAGAAGATCATCAAGGGCATGGTCGCCGGCTCGATCAAATAGAGGAGCTCGACCCGTGCCCCGAGTTACGATCAACGATATTGCGCGCATCGCCGGGTACTCAAAGACAAGCGTGTCGTTTGCCTTCAACGACCCTTCACGGATAAGTCGGAAGGCGCGGGAGAAAATACTGGCCGTTGCCGGTGAGCTCGGCTACGTTCCGGACCCCGTCGCGCGCAATCTGACCCTCGGTACGCACGGGACAATCGGGCTGCTGCTGCCGGAGACCATCGCCACGGCGTTCCAAAACTCTCACCTCTCGCAGGTCGTGCAGGGAATCGGCGAGGTCTGCGAGCGGGAGAACCACTCGCTGACGCTGATTTCACCGCGGCGGGAGTCCCTGCTCGAAGGGGTGCGGAGCGCGGCGGTGGACGGGCTCATTACCCTCGGCCTCGAGCCGGGTACCGATATCGTGGAGCTCATCCGCCGGCGACACCTTCCGTTCGTGACCATCGACGGGCAGGACGGCGGCGGCTTTCCGGTGGTCGGCATAGATGATCGGGCTGCGGCCGCCGCGGCGATGAATCACCTGCTCGACCTCGGTCACCGGCGCATCGCGGTGGTGTGCTTCGTGGACGAGCCGCAGCTCACCGGGGTATCACCCGTACGCGCGGCGCGGATCGCGGGGTACCGCGCGGCGCTCGAGGCGCGGGGGGTGGCTGTTGCCGTCGCGGGTGGGCCCGCGGCCGCGGCCGGTTCTCGCGGCGCGCCGCGTTCCGGGGCCGCCGGCGCTCCGGGCTCCGGGCCCGCCGGCGCCCCGGGCTCCGGGCCCG
>CAZWNS010000014.1:5986-49686 GCA_964635245.1 uncultured Spirochaetaceae bacterium | reverse complement strand
CTTGATACCTTAGGAGCGTGCCTCTTTCTCCGCCCCAACGCGTGCCCCCACCGTCGCGAGAAACCACTCGTTGAGCGTATCGACCATGCAGTGCACGCTGCCGAGACGAGGGATCATGAAGATCCACATGCGGTCCTGATCGGGCACGAGGGCGAGGTGGCGCAGCGTCCCGGGCTCTCCGAGGCGACGGCGGGCGTCCTCGAGCTCACGTTTGACACGCTCGTTCTCGTAGTATATGAAAAACGTCTTGCCGCCCCACTCGATGTCTTCGCGCCGGAGCGATTCGGCGTTTTCTATGCTCGCGCCCATTTTGCGCGAATAGGCACGCTCGATGATATGTCCTTCTTCGAGCACTCCGACTGCCTTCGGCGAGAGCTCGAATAGCATAAACAGGCGGTCGTATCGCCTGATCATCTTCGAAAAGGGATAGTAGAGCCACGACTGGCGAGGAAGCAGGGTAATGGTGGCGTCCACGCGCCGTATGTACTTGTTCTTCCGCGGTATCAGGTTCGCATGATAGCCGGTCAGCCCCCCGATATTGGTGAACTGCTGGTCCTTCGGCTTCAGTACCCGAACCAACGAGTCAAAGGCATTGATGAAGATCCGCTTGTTGCGCCTGCGCCCCCAAATGTAGCCGAGCGACAGCAGTATCGTGGCGGCAATAAAGAGATAGAACACGGGTTGGGTGGCAACGACGGGATCACCCACGTCAGTCTACTCCCTCGAGCATGGGAGTAATGATATCGTGATCCATCTTGTAGGCTCCCTCGCGGGCGAAGGGCTGCAGGGGCACGCGCTCTACAACGATCCCGTTCCGGCCCTTGAACAGGTTCTGCTCTACCTCGTCCGCTACGGCGGACAGCTCCGGGGTATATTTGTTATTGAACCCCGCTCTCAGCGGCAGGTCGAGGTCCTTCAGGCCGTCTATGATGCGCTGGGACTCCCGCTGAGAGAGGTAATCGGGGTTGAACACGACGGCAATCAGGTTGTTCGTCCTCTCACCCAGCTGCTTGTAGAGCTTGACGTATCGGTTGAACATATCCTGCAGCTTCACAAACACCGGGTCGTCTTCTTCGGTATAGGGAAGCACCGTTCCCGCTTCGTTGTATTCGCCGGTCATCGAGTGCACGGTATGGCGTTTGCGAAGGATTTCCCGCCGGATGCGGCGCAGGCGATCGATCCACGTCACGCTGATATTCGGCAGCGCGAGGATGCGGAGTGTCAGCCCGGTCGGGGGCGTATCAAACACGATGTAGTCCATGTCCATTTCGTTTTGAAACGCATTCTCGAGTATGAGCAGGGAGGCATATTCTTCCACCCCGGGTGAGTGCCGGAGCACCTTGAAATACATGTCCAAATTGAACGCCTTGGTGTAGCTGTACACCTGCGTCAACAGGTCCGTATTCTTCTGGAGATACTCCTGCGCCGCCCGGTCGAGGTTGGCCTCCTGAAGCCAGAGATTGTCGGCGATCTTCCGCTTCTTATAGTTGAGCTCCATACCGAAGATGTCGCCGAGATTGTGGGCCGGGTCGAGTGAGATGGCAAGAACCTTGTAGCCGCGCTGCGCCAGTTGCCACGCCGCCGCGCTGGCCAGAGTCGACTTTCCGACTCCTCCCTTACCGGTGAAAAACAGTGATTTCATGCATTCGTTTCCTAGTCGATGTTGAGAATCGAGCTGACTTCGGCAAGTGCGTCCGTAGACCGTTCGGCTTTCCTGTTCAACACGCGAAGCTCATGCTCCATGTACGGGAGAAGCTCGATCGACAACGAGGACGGCGGCGAAGGCATACCCATGAACGAACCCATCAGGACAAGGACGAAGACGTTCTCGAGCTCGCGAGCCTCGAACTGGGTAAGCTCCGCCGCGTTGCCCCGATGGGCCTGATTCATGATGGAGAAGAGACTGCGCACGAGTCCCCATGCTTTCCCGAGTATGCCGGGCTGTTTCCGGTCTTCGCTACGCTGCTCTTCTCCACTCATGAACTGTCTCCTATGTGATTCTGCTCTGCAGTACTTCTCTGATCCTACGCTTGCGACTCGCTGGCCGCCGGCGCCTTCTGCGACTTCAGGAAGTCGACCAGGAACAGGATGTTCATAATCAACATGACGATCTCGATGATCAGAACGACGATACCGGTGACCGGGTTTGCCTCGATCGTGCCCGGAAGCACAACCGCGCTGAACCAGATAATGGCGGCGGTTACGGTTACCCACAGCAAGTAGGCGGGTATGAGCGCAACGGTCGCCTTTCCTTTCAGCCGCTTCACCACCCACGCGGAACCGGTGAGCAGTGCAATGGAGGCGATCAGCTGGTTTGCCGAGCCGAAGGACGGCCACAGCACGCTGAAGTTACCGCTCCACCCCAGCCAGATACCGATGGCTGCGGGGATGATGGACGCGACCCAGCGGTTCGAGAAGAAGTTGTAGACGCCCGTCGCCGAGTCTTTCAGCGGCAAGAAGATCTCCGCCATCGTGTAGCGTGCCAGGCGGTTCGTGGTATCGAGGGTCGTCAACGCGAACGAGGCGACCCACATACCGGCGATGACCGTCAGTAAATCCCGCGGGATGAAGGCCAGCCAGGTGGTGTGAACCATTGACGCGTAGGTCTGGGTGAACATCGCGGCGCTCGGATAGGTGCTCTCCATTGCCGCGGTGTAGTCCTGGCCCCAGGTAGCGGCGCTGATCTCGGCGCCGGCCTCGGTCATGACCGCCATACCGAATCCGGCAACGGCAATCACAACGGTGGTGGACAAGAATCCCTCGATGAGCATCGCGCCGTACCCGATGGGCAGTCCGGCCTTCTCGCTGTCAAGCTGCTTGGAGGTCGTTCCCGACCCGACCATCGCGTGAAACCCGGAAAGGGAACCGCAGGCTATGATGAGCGGAATGGCCGGCCAGAACGGCGTGGGGTTTCCGCCGGAGATAACCGGCGCGAAGCTGGTGAACGCCGGTGCGGTGAAGCCGCTGAAGCTGAAGACGGCGGCGACTGCGCCGATGGCGAGTCCCGCGTAGAGCAGCCAGGAGTTCAGGTAGTCGCGCGGCTGCAGCAGCACATCAACCGGGACAGCCGCAGCAATGATGATGTAGAAGAACATCAGCAGGAACCACGCGTCGCGGCTGAGCTCGACCGGCCACGCGTTGCCGCCCACGATCGCAAGCACGAGCAGGACGATACCGACCAGGGTGGAAAGCCCGAACGATACCTTCAGCCGATACATCAGGACGCCCAGAATGAGTGCGGCGATGATCATCAATCCGAACGCCGAGGGAACGGACCCATTATCGAGGAACATTCCGCCGACAACGGAGCTAAAGGCGCCGACGACGAGAATGAGCAGGAACAGCACGAGATAGTAGAACAATCTACCGGTCCGCTTGGTTATGACATCCGAGGCGACGAACTGTATGGATCTGCCGTCGTACCGGATCGAAGCCATCACCGAGAGGTAATCGTGCACCGCACCGATGAAGATATTTCCGAACCATACCCACAACAGCGCAGGTACCCATCCCCAGGCCATGGCGAGAACGGGGCCGACAATAGGTGCCGCACCTGCGATGGACGCGAAATGGTGCCCCATGAGCACCGGCGTCTTGGCAGGAACGTAGTCCACCCCGTCAAACATTCTGTGTGCCGGCGTCTTCATCTCGTTATTCGCCTTTACCGTCTTCGTCTCGAGACTCTTCCCATAGGTAAAGTACAACACGAGATAGACTGCCACACCCAACACTGCAATGATGGCGGTCATTTTTTCCTCCTCACGAGAGATTGTGGATGTGCGTTAGCATGTGTATGCTAAACCGGATTTGAGCGCGCGTCAAGTTAAGCTTTTTTGTCGGATAAAATCATGCGAAGTGGGTGCGGAGGCCCGGCAGGCGCTCGCGAACGGCACCGAGCATCGCGGGGATGTCGACTTCGCAGGGGTTACAGATGAGGAGATAGCTGTTGTCCTGCCTCAGGCAGGCAAACTGGCGAAGTCCCACCACCGAGGGCAGATCGCGGAGAAACCACTGCAGCTTCTCGCGCACGAACCGATTATGCGACAGGATCACGAACTCCCGGCCGTCGCGTTCTTCACGCACCTGGTCGAACTCCTCCTGGTCCTCGATCTGCGCCCACCAGGAATCGAGCCGTGACGGCACAACGATATGCCCTTCCCCTGCCGGTCTGTCCTCGGAGTAGAAACTCACGTGCAGCTCGTCCTCTCGCTTCATCATGCGGGCGATCGGCATGTAAAACATCGCCTGTCTGGGAACGAGCGTGAAGAGGCCGCGGACCTTGCGTACCGGCCCGTCGGCAAGCATGAAGGTGAAGTGCCAGCCGATCGTGCCGCCTATGTTTCGGTACTCGCGGTCCTCCGG
This sequence comes from uncultured Spirochaetaceae bacterium, assembly GCA_964635245.1. GTDB lineage: Bacteria > Spirochaetota > Spirochaetia > DSM-27196 > PWMO01 > JAAAOH01. Next base: position 45,324 of record CAZWNS010000014.1, on the reverse strand, counting down.
CTGCAACGTGTCTTCGAGGGTCTTGAGGATCGTGCGGGCGAGCTCACGGTTCTTTCGCATCCCGCTGTGAAATGTGAAGAAACTGGCGACGGCCAGCCCGACGATAAGAACAACGAGAGCCTGCATCGGTTATACGAACACGACATCGACGCCGGGGAACTCTTTGCCGAACTCTTCGGTCAGCCATCGTTCGATGGAATTACGGATCATCGCCGCGATCCCAACGCAGGTCAGGCAGCCGGGCTCATGTGCCGCAAAATCGGTGAAGACGTAGAGCTCCTTCTTTTCGTCGTTGTACCGCAGGCGCGTGACGACCCCCAGCTCGGCGACGGAATAGCCGCTTTCGGGGTCCTTGACACGGTCGAGCACCGCATCGATCTTGCGCTTCATCTCCTCATCCATGGGATGAGCATATGCCCGCTCGGCACAGGTGTCAACGCGAATTGCAGCGTGGGGCCGCGGATGCTATGCTGGTGTCTCAAGGAGACACACATGGCGAAAACGATACTCATTACAGGCGGAAGCACCGGTATCGGCGCGGCAACGAGCAAAGAGCTCGCCGAGGGAAACACCATCCTGATTCACTACAACTCCTCGAAACAACCGGCGGAGGAAGTTGCCGCCGCCGTGGAGCACGGCGGCGGGACGGCCCATCTCTTTCAGGCGGACCTCACCACCGAAGCGGGCTGCCGCGATCTCGCCGAGCAGGTCGGCAAGACCGTCGATCACCTCGACGTGCTCGTCAACAATGCCGGCGGCCTCGTGAAGCGGCAGGAGGTCTGGGAGCTCGAGTGGGACATGATGGAGACCATCTTTGCGCTGAACACCTTCTCCACCATGATGATGACCAGGCTCATGGTGCCGATGCTGCGAAAGGGCACACGGGCCGACATCATCAATATGACCTCCATCGCGATGCGCACCGGCTCACCGACCGCGACCATCTATGCGGCGAGCAAAGGCGCCGTCGACGCATTTACCCGCGGGGCGGCCAGGGCGCTCGCGCCGGATATCCGCGTGAACGCCGTCGCGCCGGGGGTGATCCTCACGCCCTTCCACGACAAGTACACCCCCGATGAGCAGCTCGAGAAGTTCCGCGAGGCGACCCCCGTCGGAGAGTTCGTCGGCCCCGAGGAGATCGCCCGCACGGTACGCTACATCCTCGACAGTCGCTTCCTCACCGGCTCGACCATCGACATAAACGGCGGGATGTTCATGCGGTAGCATGGCGGCAGCGACGGGCGCATGCGATACGCGCGGCCGCGACGGGCGCGTGCGTTATCCGCGACCGCGAGCGCGCTACCGCCGCTCCACGGAGCCGAGCCCGTCCACCCGGATGGTCCTGCGGGAAACCTCGCCTCCATAGCCGACCGAACCGACGCCCTCGATGCGGCCGGTGAGCTCCCCGCCGGCCATCGTTATTTCCACGTTACCGGCACCACTCATGCGAATGTCGGCGTGTACCACCGAGCTCTCTACAAAGTCCACGTTGGCCGCACCGTCGACCTCCACCGCGAGCCGCTCGATCCGGCTGTCGGTGCCGGTTATGTTGCCGGCGCCGTCGATGCCGATGCGCAGCGAGTCGGCTCGCAAACCCGAAAGGCGAACGTCCGCGCCTCCGTCCACGTCGATGCGCGAGAGGCGGGGTGTGGTTACTTCGAGCCGCAACCGCCCCTCATTCGACCACCGCCACCGGTCGGCGTCCACTCGAAGCGCATCGCCGTCTCGCTCGACGATGATGCGCTCCATGAGGGCCTCGTCGGCGCTGACGGTCACCGAGTAGGAGTCGCCTTCGGTGATCGCGATCTGCCATCCGCCGCGGACGTCGATCGCGCTGAAGTCCCGAACGTCGAAGCTGCGCTCGATCCGGGTGCCCGAGAGCTCGATCGGGTCGCCCTCGCTGCCGGAGCTCAGCACGTTGCCGACAACAACGCGCGCGCCGATCGCCAGGGCGATGACGACGAGCACGAGCACCCCCACAATCCCCAGGACTATCTTAGTCGTTCCTTTCACTCTCTTCCTCCGTGACGTAGCGTTCATAGAGATGCTCGAGCTCGGCGAAGCTCATGCCGAGCAGGCGCATCGTTCGAAAGACCCGCGGGAGCTCATCCTGCTCGAACTCCCGACGCTTGAGGGCCGCGGCAGCCTCCCGGCCGCCTTCGGCGACAAAGTATCCGATCCCCCGCTGATTCTGCAGGATGCCTTCGTCCTGCAGCACCGCGTAGGCGCGTGTCACCGTGTTGGGGTTCACCTCCACCGAGACCGCGGTCTCGCGAATGGAGGGAATACGGTCGCCCTCGTTCCACTCGCCGCGCAGGATTTTCTCGCTTATGAAGTCCGATATCTGCAGGTATATCGACTGTCCGCTAGCGAACTGCATCCGAAACCTCCGTCTCGCGGAGTTTCAGCCACGTGAGCGCCCACATGAGCGGCGGCATGATCCACAGGACCAGGAACCGGACAGCCCGTCCGATCCTCGAGGCCATGAGCCCCAGCATCCTCAGCTGCTCTCCGGTCGCGGCGGTCTCGTCGTAGACCCCCGCCTCGACGCTCTCGACGAGATCCGTCATCGCGGCAACGCCGGAGGCGCCGACCACCAGGCCGAGCAAGACAAACAATCCCGCGATCGAGAGCACCGTCTTGATGAAGTGGCGACTGCGAAAGTACGCAGCGCCGAAGAGGAACACCGAGCCGGCCACAATGTAGCCGCGCACCGCCTGCGGCATCATGACGGTGAAGGGGTTGAACACCGCAAAGGGCTCACCGAACAGCACCGGCGAGAGCCCCGCAAGAATCGATGAGAAGAGCACATAGGTGATGATTGACGCGAGCGGATAGAGCACCGCGGTCAGAAGCAGCTTCTCCACGAACTTCTCCGCGTGGGAGGCCGGCAGGGTGAGATACGCATAGCTTCGGTCCGCACGGTGCATGCCCGAGAAGCTCATGCTCGTTGCGATGAACCCGGCCACGTACAGCGCGAGCGAAAAGAACGCTCTGTGGTACTCGAGCCCGGTTCCCCAGCCGGAGTTGGTAAGCGTTCCCAGGAGAAAGATCGCGAGCAGCGTCGCGTAGATCGCGCCGAGGGATACGAGGACGGTGCGCCGCTGCGTTATGACGAATACCCGCATCAGGTTGAACACGCGTTTCATGCTGAATCTCATTCCGACACCTCCCTGTGCTGCGGTTCCGCTGCGGAATCGACCGCCGCGCGAACCGCGGCGGCGTCGTGCATGACGGCGTTGAAAAGCACCTCGATGTCGACGGGCCGGCCCTCCGAGGGCGCCGCCTCGAGAACCGCGTGCCCACCGAGCGCATCTTCGCTGTAGAGCACGCCGTGTCCGGGGAGCTTGGGGACCACGCGGGTACGCAGTCCGCGGTCGATGCGATCCATCCCCGCCTGGAACACCAGCCGGCCGTCGTCGATGATCGAGATGGGGTCCATCACCGGCGCGAGGTCACGTACCTGATGGGTCGAGATGACGAAGGCACGCTCATCACTCATATGGCCGAGGAGCAGCTTGCGCAGCTGGCTCTTACCCGGAATGTCGAGCGCGTTCGTGGGCTCGTCGAAGAGCACGAGGCTCACCCGCGTGGCAAGTGCGAACGCGATGAGAAACTTCTTGCGCTGACCGAATGACATCGCCGCGAGGGAGGTGTCGGTGTCGAGCGCGAACTCTTCGAGACAGCTCCCGAGGATCTCGTAGTCGAAGCGCGGATAGAACGGGCCGTGGGCGGCTACGTACTCCCCCGCGCTGATCCCGGGAAGATAAAACTCTTCGGGAACAATGAAGAGATCGGCGAGCATCTCCGGTCTGCGGTCTCGGGCGCGGCAGCCGAGCACCTCCGCGCGGCCGGAGTCGGGGAAGAGCATCCCGGCGATGATGCGCAGAAGTGACGTCTTCCCCGCGCCGTTTTTGCCGAGAAGCCCGTAGATGCTTCCCGGCTCGAGGGCGAGATCGAGCCCGTCGAACAGCGGCGCGCGTTTCCCGTAGGAAAACGAAACCGACGTTAATTCAACCATTTCCAAACTCCTTTCAACATTCAAGCTGTTTTAGTGTACTATTTGCTTAGTACACTGTTACAATACATCAGTATTACAGCGGTGTCAAGTGCGACGCATCGAGGCTCGGCGACGAGGAGTCCGCTGCGCAAATTGCTGCACGACAGCCTTCACAGTGCGCAATTTTTTTCGTATCATACACATATGCCACGTCCCTCCGCCGCCGAAGCGGGCTTTCCCATGGCTCGCGACATGAGCAAAGAGATCGAAATCATTATCAATTCCACCCACGACGGAATCATCGCCGTGGACCGCGATGCGCGCATCACCCTGTTCAATCGGGCGGCGGAGCGGCTGACCGACACCGAGGCCGTCGAAGTCCTCGGGCTGCATATCGAGGATGTCATCCCGGCGACACGTCTGCCCCTCGTCCTCGAAACCGGTGTTCCGGAGATGAACTGGAAGCAGCCGCTTCGTGACATCACGATCATCACGAGCCGCATTCCCATTGTCGATGAGCACGGCGAGATCATCGGCGCCTTTGCGGTCTTTCGCGACATCTCCGACATGGTCGACCTCGCCGAGCAGATTACCGACCTGCGGGAAACCCGCATCCTGTCGGAGGCGGTGTTCAACTCCACGCAGGACGCCATCTCGGTCGTCAACGAGGAGGGAATCCACGTCTCGGTGAATCCGGCCTACACCCGCGTAACCGGGTATTCCAGCGACGAGGTCATCGGCCAGCCCTGCACCTTCGACATAACCGACGGCGAGAGCACGCACCTCAAAGTGCTGCGGTCCCGCGAGCCGGTAAAGGGCGCGCGCATCAAGGTCGGGCCCAAGCGCAAAGACGTCATTGTCGATGCGGCACCCATCATTGTGCGCGGCGAGATCAAGGGGAGCGTGGCGGTTATCAAGGACCTCACCGAAATCATGGAGCTGACCACCGAGCTCCGCCAGGCGCATCAGCTCATCCGAAAGCTCGAAGCGAAATACACCTTCGACGACCTCGTCGGCCGACAGGAGAATTTTCTCCACGCGATCGAGAAGGCGAAGGTGGCGGCGGGCACCCCGGCCACGGTATTGCTGCACGGTGAGAGCGGCACCGGTAAGGAACTCTTTGCTCATGCCATCCACAACGCAAGCGATCGCCGCGAGAAGAAGTTCATCAGAGTCAACTGCGCGTCGTTGAGCGAGAGCGTGCTCGAAAGCGAGCTGTTCGGCTACGAGGAAGGAGCGTTCACCGGCGCGCGTAAGGGCGGCAAGCCGGGGCTCTTCGAGGAAGCGCACGACGGCACCATCTTCCTCGACGAAATCGGCATCATGAGCCTCAACACCCAGGCCAACCTCCTGCGCGTGCTGCAGGAACACGAAATACGGCGCGTCGGGGGGACCCGTACGATTCCCATCAACACGCGCGTGCTTGCGGCCACCAATCTCGATCTCCGCCACGCCGTGCAGCAGGGTGACTTCCGCGAGGACCTGTTCTACCGGCTCAATGTCATCCCGATCGAGTTGCCGGCGCTCCGTGACCACCCCCAGGACATTCCGCTCATCATCGAGCACATGATCCGCCGCATCAACCAGGAATACGGCCGCGCGGTCTCGGCGGTATCCCCCAAGGCGCTCGAGCGCCTGCGCAACTACTCCTGGCCGGGGAATATCAGAGAGCTCGAGAACGTGCTGCGACGCGCCATTATCAATCTGGGCATGTACGAGACGGTTATCGGCCTCGGACACCTGCCGGAGCTCGGACCGGACTGCGTTGAGGAGGCGCCGGCAGAGTCTTTCGGCTGCGCCGAGCCGGATATCGAGGCAATTCCGCCGCTGCGCACCGTCGTGGAGGAGGCCGAGGCGCGCCACATCCGCAGCGTGCTCAGGCAGGTCGACGGAAGCCGCAGCGAAGCCGCCCGGGCGCTCGGCGTCTCGCTGCGAAACCTGCAGTACAAGCTCAAGAAGTACGGCATTCGCTGAGCGCGGCCGCCGCCGCGGTTGCCGGCGCCGCCGCGGTTGCCGGCGCCGCCGCCACGAGAGCCGGCGGCGCAAAATCCTGCACTTTCACGGCTCTGACGCAGGTTTTTGCGTGCAGGATTTTGCATTTCAGCGGAGTCGATCCCCGGGGCCGCAAACCCGCACGCTCGCCTCGGGGCGCTAACTCTTTTTCAAAGAACGGGTTGTCTTTCTAACACCCCGAAACCTCCGTATTGGCACGCAGTTTGCGGCCTTTACGGTACCGCTCATGAGCTCTCACACAAATCAGGAGGCCAGCGCCCAGCCATGGACACGACCTACCGTGTACTCGTCATAAACCCCGGTTCCACCTCGACAAAGCTCGCCGTCTTCGAGAACGAGACGCCGATCCTCGAGAAGACGCTGCGTCACGCCACCGAGGAGCTCGACGCGTACGAGCGGATTTCCGATCAGTTCGAGTTCCGCAAGCAGGTCATCCTCGACGAGCTCGCCGCCGACGGCATCACCATCGACTCGCTCTCCTGCGCCGTGGGCCGCGGCGGTCTTGTGCATCCGGTCTCGGGGGGAACCTACGAGGTCAACCGGCGGATGCTCGACGACCTGCAGGTCGGGGTGCTCGGCGAGCACGCCTCCAACCTCGGCGGCATCATCGCCCATGAGATCGCCGCGGAGGCCGGAGTCCCGAGCTACATCGTCGATCCGGTGGTAGTCGATGAGCTCGACGAGGTGGCCCGACCCTCCGGCGTGCCGGACTTCGAGCGAACGAGTATTTTCCACGCGCTCAACCAGAAAGCGGTGGCACGGCGCTTTGCCGCGGACCGGGGCACAACCTACGAGGCGATCAACCTGATCGTGGTGCACCTCGGCGGCGGCATAACCGTCGGCGCGCACCGCAAGGGTCGCGTCGTGGACGTCAACGACGGTCTCAACGGCGAGGGCCCCTTCACCCCGGAGCGCAGCGGGGGCCTTCCGGCACTGAAACTGGCAAAGCTCTGCTTCTCCGGCGAGTTCTCACACGCCGAGATCAAGAAGAAAATCAAGGGCGGCGGCGGCCTCGTGGCGTACCTCGGGACCAACGACGGGCGGGAAGTCTCGGAGAAGATCGACGCCGGAGATGAGCAGGCCCGGTTGATCTATGAAGCCATGGCATATCAGACGGCAAAGGAAGTGGGGGCGATGGCCGCGGTGCTCGAGGGAAAGGTCGACGCGGTTGTTCTCACCGGCGGGCTCGCACACGACGGGCGGTTCTGCGGCTGGATCAAGGACCGGGTCTCCTTCATCGCGCCGGTGGAAATATACGCGGGCGAGGACGAGATGAAGGCCCTCGCGGAGGGCGCCATCCGGGTGCTCTCCGGGGCCGAGACGGCTCAGGTTTACGACGGGGCACGGACGTCATGAGCGACTGCGCCATGAAGCGTATCACGATCATGACGGGACACTACGGAAGCGGCAAGAGCGAGTTCTCCATCAACTTCGCCCTGCGCGCCGATTCCGACAACCTCGCCCTGATCGACGTGGACATCGTCAACCCCTACTTCCGCTCACGCGAGCGCCGCGCCCTGCTCGAGGAGCACGGCATCCGTGTCATCGGCAATTCGCTTCGGCAGGACACGGGTATCGATATCCCCGCGATTTCCTCGGAGATCAACGCTCCCCTTCAGAGCGATACGACGACGGCAATCATCGATGCCGGAGGCGACCCGGCCGGGGCGCGCCTGCTCGGACGGTTTCGCAGGCTCATGCCGCCGGAGCACACCGACGTCTTCTGCGTGGTCAACGGATCACGCCCCGAGAGCGCGACTGCCGATCAGGTCGTCGACCTGATTCGAGGGATCGAGGAGGCTTCCGGGCTCGAGATAACCGGACTCGTGAACAACACCCACATGCTCGAGCACACGCAGGTATCCCACCTCGAGAGCGGCGACGCGCTCTGCAAGGAGGTCAGCTCCCGCACCGATATTCCGATTCGCTACGTCGGGGTCTTTCGGCCGTTGGTCGGTGATGTCCCGAAGCATATAGATGGAGAAATCGTTCCGATATCCATGTATCTCCGTGAAGCATGGATGTCGACCTAATCACGCCAGGAGGAATGCCCATGGCAAAGGCCAAAGGTAACGTAACCTTCGAGACCGACCGCTGCAAGGGCTGTGAGCTGTGCACTTCGGTCTGTCCCGTGGATATTGTGGTGATGGACACCAGCACCATCAACAAGAAAGGCTATCACCCGGCTACCGTCAGCGACATGGACAAGTGCATCGCATGCGGTAACTGCGCAATGATGTGCCCCGACCAGGTCATCGTGGTCGAGAGAATCGCGTAAGGCGGAGGTGAGAGTATGGAAAAGGTTCTCATGAAAGGAAACGAAGCCGTGCCCGAGGCGGCGATTCGCGCGGGGTGCCGCTTCTTCTTCGGATATCCGATCACACCGCAAAATGAGCTTCCCGAGTATATGTCGCGGGAGCTTCCCAAGCACGGCGGTACGTTCCTGCAGGCCGAGAGCGAAGTCGGCGCCATCAACATGGTATACGGCGCGGCCGGTGCCGGTGCGCGGGTGATGACATCGTCCTCATCCCCGGGCATCGCACTGAAGCAGGAAGGCATCAGCTACATCGTCGGCTCGGAGGTACCCTGCGTCATCGTGAACATGATGCGCGGCGGCCCCGGGCTCGGAAGCATTCAGCCCTCCCAGGCCGATTACTTCCAGGCAACCCGCGGCGGCGGAAACGGCGACTACTACATGCCCGTCTTCGCGCCGGCAAACATCCAGGAAGCAGTCGACATCATGATGGAGGCCTTCGACATCGCCGACTTCTACCGCCACCCGGTGATGCTGCTCGGCGACGGCATGATCGGGCAGATGATGGAGCCGGTGGAGTTCAGGAAGCCGCCGAAGCGGGATCTGCCCCCCAAGGACTGGGCAACCGACGGCACCGGCGGCAAGCGCGCACCGAACATCATCAACTCGCTGCGCCTCGACCCGGCCGAGCTCGAGAAACTCAACATCCATCTTCAGGAAAAGTACCGGAAGATGCGGGAAAACGAGGTGCGCTACGAAACCTCCCAGACCGAGGATGCGGAGTTCGTCTTCGTCTCCTACGGCACCTCGGCCCGCGTCGTGAAGAACGCGGTGGGACAGCTGCGCGAGAAGGGAATCAAGGCCGGGCTTATTCGCCCCATTTCTCTCTGGCCCTTTCCCTACGCCGTATTCGATGAGCTTCCCTCCTCGGTCCGCGCGCTCATGTCGGTGGAGATGAGCCACGGCCAGATGCTCGACGACGTGAAGATTGCCTCGGCGGGGCGATGGCCGGTCGGGTTCTACGGTCGCTCCGGCGGTATGATCCCAACCGAGGCCGATGTCGTCGATGCCTGTGAGAAGATGCTTTCGGAGGTGAAATAATGCCTATTGTAATGGATAGAACGAAGGGACTGACCGACGTAGAGACGCATTACTGTCCCGGTTGTACCCACGGAATAATCCATCGCCTCGTCGGTGAGGTGATGGAAGAGATGGACATCCTCGGCGATACGATCGGCGTCGCGCCGGTCGGCTGCTCGGTGCTTGCCTACAAGTACTTCAACTGCGACATGCACGAAGCCGCCCACGGCCGGGCCCCGGCCATGGCAACCGGCATCAAGCGCGTCCATCCCGATAAGATGGTGTTCACCTACCAGGGTGACGGTGACCTCGCCTCCATCGGCACGAACAACATCGTCCACGCCGCGCACCGCGGTGAAAACATCACCGTCATATTCGTCAACAACGCCATCTACGGCATGACCGGCGGGCAGATGGCCCCGACCACCATGATCGGGCAACGCACCACGACGTCACCCCTCGGCCGCGACGCGAAGCACACCGGCGAGCCTATTCGCATCTCGGAGATGCTCGCCACGATCAACGGGTCAGCCTTCATCGAGCGCGTGTCGGTCCACAAGCCGGCGCATATCCGCAAGGCGAAGAAGGCCATCCGGATGGCCTTCGAGACCCAGCAGCAGAAAAAGGGCTTCGCGCTCGTCGAGGTATTGTCCACCTGCCCGACGAACTGGGGAATCCCGCCGGTGGAGGCCCTGCAGTGGCTCGCCGACAACATGATCCCCTATTACCCGCTGGGTAATTTCCGGCATCCCGAAAAGGAGGTGCAGTCATGAAGCAGGAGAAGATCATCGCCGCCGGTTTCGGCGGCCAGGGCGTCATGTCGATGGGGCGGCTCATCGCCTACACCGGCATGCAGAAGGGAAAAGAGGTGTCATGGTTGCCGTCCTACGGCCCGGAGATGCGCGGTGGCACCGCCAACTGCCACGTCATCGTCTCCGAAACTCCCATTGGTTCGCCGATCATCTCGGGGGATGCCACCACGGCCGTGGTGCTGAACTACCCATCGATGGTGAAGTTCGTCCCCGACGTGGTGGCGGACGGCCTGCTGCTGTACAACAGCTCCCTCATCGAGGAGGGCCCCGACCGGGAGAACATCCGCGTCATCGCCGTGCCGGCGAACAGGCTCGCGCAGGACGCCGGCAGTCTCAAGGTGGCCAATATGGTGATGCTCGGCGCCTTTCTCGCGGCCACGAACCTATTCGAGCTCGACGACGTCATAGCCGCTCTGAAGAAAGTCTTCGGCCCGTCGAAGGAAAAGTTCATCCCGATGAACGAAGAGGCGCTGAAGAAAGGCATGGAGGTCGCCGAGACGGTCAAGGTGTAATGTGATGAGGACGTTCGACGAGGTACTACACGAAGCACAGTCATACGGCCCGCGCACCATCTCAGTCGCCTGCTCGCAGGATCTCGATGTGCTCGCCTCGGTCGCCGAGGCCATGGACGTCGGTATCGCCGACAGCCTGCTGTTCGGCGACGCGGAGAAGACCAGGGCGATTGCCGAGGAGAACGGGCTCGACATCTCGAACGCGTCCGTCGTGGACGTCAAGGATCCCGTCGACGCCGCAATGAAGGCGGTGCAGGCGGTGAGCGCCGGTGACGCCGAGGTACTGATGAAGGGCCTCGTCGACACCTCGGTTCTGATGAAGCAGGCGCTCAATGCCGATTACGGGCTGCGCGCGGGACGCGTACTGAGCCACGTCGCGGTGTTCGACATTCGTGATTATCCACGACTGCTCATCGGCACCGACGCGGCCATCAATATCGCCCCCGATCTCGAGCAGAAGCGCCAGATGATCGACAACGCCTGCGAGTTCGCCCACGCGCTCGGCATCACGACCCCGAAGGTGGCACTCATCTGCGCCAAGGAGAAGATCGACCCGAAGATGCCCTGCACCGAGGAGGCGGGCAAGCTGGTGGAGATGAATGAGTCGGGGAGTATCACCGGGTGCACCGTCGGCGGGCCCTTTGCGCTCGACAATGCGGTTTCGGTGGAAGCCGCAAAGCACAAGGGCATTACCCATCCGGTGGCCGGCCGCGCGGACATTCTGGTTACCCCTGACATCGAGGCGGGGAACATCCTCTACAAGAGCCTGGTGTTCCTCGGCGGCGCGAAGAGCGCGGCGGTGGTCGTCGGTGCGCGTGCACCGATCGTTCTGACCTCCCGGGCGGACTCGAGCGAAACGAAGCTCAATTCGATCGCGCTCGCGGTCCTGCAGGCCGCCGCCAACGCCGAGACCGCCGAGACCGCGGACGTAGACGCACGACAGTTGCAGTGACGACGGGTCGGTTCCTGCAAGCCGCCCGCCTTCATCCCTTACCTCCGCGCCCGGCCCCGCGCCGGGCGCCTTTGTGTGCGCTTCCGTTTCCGTTACGGTTTCTGCTACCGTACCCGTATGGCCGGTTCCGACGTCGATCCCCGCACCCGCACACCGAATCCCGAAGCCGTCTCCCGGGTCCGCGCGGAGCTTGCCGAGCTGCGGACCGCCGCGATAGACGCCTCGAGCATCATCTACATGCTGAAAGCGGGATTCTTCGGCTTCGCCGCGGCGGAGGTGGAGTTCCATACCGTGGGGCCGGTAGCGCGTGAAGTCGGCTGGCCGGAGTTACCGGTGCGAATCGCCGATCTGCGGCGCGGCGGGGAGATCCCCTGGACGCGAGAGGCCGTTGAGCTTGCCGAGGCCTTTGTCGGCGGCGGCAAGCACGGAAATGACGAGCTCCTGCTCGAGCTTGCCGCCGCGCGCGGCCTCCCCGTCGTAAGCGAAGACCGGCGCATTCACGAGCGCGCCGCCGCGGGGGGAATCCGACACTACAACGCCCTGTTGGTGCTTGCCCTGCTGCGGATCCGCGACCGCCTCCCGCCGCAGGACTACGAGGAGTACTTCGAGCGCCTGCAGGCGGAAGGCCGGTACGGCGACGGCGTGCCGGCGTTTGCCCGGGCCGTGGCTCTGTAGCTACCTTCTTTCCATGCACCGCGAAATCCGCCGCCGGCGCCGGATTCTCTTTGCTCAGACCGTTCTGATCTTCGCGCTCATGCTCGGCGTCCTCCTGCTCAGCGGCCTGCGTATCCTCGGTGCCCTCGGCCTTGCCGTGGTGCTCGGGACGGGAAGCTACATCTTCGTGACCGTGCAGAATCGGGCGTCGGCGCTCAGGCCACAGAACGCCGTGCCGCTGGAGCGATCCGACGCGCCGATCCTCCACGCGATGCTGGACGAGCTTGTCGCGCGGGCCGAATTGCCGCGGACACCCGACGTATATCTGCTGCCGGTCGGCATGATGAACGCCGCGACGTTGGGCAGTCGCGAGCATCCGATACTGATCGTCACGCCGCCGCTCCTCGATACTCTCAGCCGGAGCGAAGTCCGCGCGGTCCTCGCCCACGAGCTCGCGCATGTGCGGGATAACGATCTCATGTCCTACCGCATCGCGGAGGCGCTTGCAATGATAACGGTGGTCATCTCGCGGGTGGGTTGGTTACTGCTGCTGCTGTATCTGCCCGTTCTTCTTCTGAGCAACGTGGAAATACCGCTCGGACTGATCGCCGTCCTGCTTATCGCGCCGGGTGCGAGCGTGCTGCTGCAGACGGCCCTTTCCCGATCGCGGGAGTTCTCCGCCGACCTCGGCGCCGTTGAGCTGACCGACGAGCCGCTTGCGCTTGCGTCGGCGCTGCAGAAGATCGACAACGTGGGACGCTCGATGCTGCACCAGCTCCTACCGGTCCCGAAGAAGCACGACTCATCCGTCTTTCGCTCCCATCCGGCCGTCTCGCGGCGCGTGGAGCGTCTCGTGCACCTCGCCCGGACCGGCGCCTGAGCGGAGAAACACCTGCAGGGGAGTGAGCCATCGCACGACCGGAATCGAGTTCAACGGCGGTGCGGCGCCACCGACCCCCGCAGGCTACTGAATGACCAGACTGTCGAAATACCCGATCACCTGCCCCACGAAATCCTCCGTCGCGACCGTCTCGATATCACCGTACGCAAAGGACCGTGCCGCATCCTCGGTGACTCCACTCGCGCGATCCTGCTGGTTAAATGCCACCACGGTGCTGCCGTCGGGCCCCACGAACTCGAGGTTCAGATACCACCGCACTTCCTCGTAGCGCCCGCCTTCGGCCGCCTCGAGCTCCGCGGAGCCGCGTACCAGTAGCGGCCCGCCACTCGATACCACAAAGCCCTCCGAGCTCAGCGCCCCGGCAACCACCTCTTCCACCCGCGATGCGGCGCCACCCGAGACATTCACCCGGTAGGCCATCTCGGAGGCGACGTCCAGGCGGCGCTCCGCAACGGCCTGCTCATCGTAGGGTAACTGGAGCGTGGCGGCGAGAGGGGCCGATATAATCTGCAGCTGATCGATCAGCGCCCGATTACTCTGGGCAATGACGTTTGCTGCGCTCACGAATGCAAACCGGCGAAGAATGCGTTCTTCGGTTTCGGCCTCCTCGAGAAACCGCTCGATCTGGGAGGCGTTCTTCCGGATAAGATCCCGGTACACCCGTCCGGTTTCCATGCGATTCATGTAGGCGATGACATGCACCCGGCCCTGGGAATCGGTGAAGCTTTCGCCGTATTGCACGTTCACCAGGCGCTGGTCGGACTGCACGTTCACGCTGTTGGCCAGCCGGACATCGCTCTCGCTGAAATTACCCGAAGCGCCTGCGATCTCGCGATAGCGCTCGTTGACACGGTTGTCCACCGTCACGCGCGCCTCGAAGATCTGAGAAAGCGCACCGAGGGCATCCTGCTCGGCGGAGCGCCGGGTGTCGCCGGATCCGACCGCCGAGAGATACTGATCGTCCGGGTATACACTCTTGGGATTCTCGTACCATTCGGGTATCGGCTCCCCGGCGGCGGTGGTCCGAACACCGCCGTCCCCGGAACTGCCGCCGGATGCACCGCCACCCGCGGGGCCGGGCCCGCTTGCACACCCGACAAGAAAAACCACCGCAGCCAGCGCGAGCATCGTGATTCTCACGACAAACCTCTTCATGCGTGTGTCCTCCGCCGCTCCACTCTACCGCCCTATCCTACCTCGGCATATACGAGGTGACCAGGTTCACACCGGCCCCGTCCATGGTTCGCGGCCCGAACGATTCCTCTCCGAGCAGATTGCCGAGTCCGTCGAAGTAGCGAACGGAGACCTCGTGTTCTCCGGCGGGCACCTCGAACTCCCCGACATAGGCAAAGGCCGGGAAATAGCGCGAAATCCGCAGATCGGCCCGCTCGCTCGCGTCCACCGCCACATCGGTGGCGATCCCCGCCGCAATGCTCCCGAGCACGCCCAGGGTACCGGAGTCCGCCGCGGCGTTCTGCAGTTCCTGCTTCCCACGCTCGGCAAGAATGCCCTTGACGACCGTCCGCGTGATGGTCTTCAGGTATATGATGGGCTTTCGCACCTCGAATGTCTCCTGAGCAACGCGCTGCATGCTCTCGATACGCTCGAGCGTGCCGACCATCCGCCCGTCGACGAGCACCTCGATACGCGCAACATCACTCCCGCGGAGCACCAGCCGCGGCAGCTGAAACTTGAACCGGTATCCCCCCTCGACACCGGGAAACGGAAACACGTCGAGGCGGGTCGTCTCGAGTATACCGTCGTCGTTCTCGCGCTCGCCCTGGATGATGATGAGATCGTTCTCGGTGATCACCCGCAGCGTGTCGGCCTGTTTGGTCGGTGACTCCCCGGTGAAGGCGACTACCACGAGCCGCGGTCCGATCGACGGATCAAGCGCATTCGAGAGGTCGGGTTGATCGAAGTCGTACACGCCCGGCTGCTCCCGGAAGGCCGCCTCTATGCTTCGCAGGTCGATGCGCGCACTGTCGTAGTCGCCCTCGGCGCGATACATGATCATGCTCAGGTACCGAGCGAGCGCCGAGTTGTGGAAGTTCGTGTCGCCGGGCTCGAACTGCATCTGCGCTTCGTCGGCGGAGTTGTAGCCCGCGGCCATGCTGCGGTACTTGTCCTCGAGGAGGTTGAGCTTGTTGTTGATTCGGCGCACCTCCACGAAGGCGGCGTCGAAATCATCGTCTTTGAGGAAACTCAGCGCCTTGAACACGTTGAGGTAGATATCCTCGTAATCCTCGCCGGCGTAATCCCGAGTGGTGTCGTTTACCAGGAGGGAGGCGGCCGCCTGGCTGATACTCTTGGTGAAGTACTCCTCGATCAGGAACTCCGCCTCGGTCAGATGCCGGCTACTGTCGTCGTGGTGGTCGGCGTAGTGATAGAGCATCCCGACATCGAGGTGATAGAGAACCTTGTCGCGCTCGTTGTAGAAGATGTCGCGGTCCTCGCCGGAGAGCATCCGCGCCGCCTGCTCATACTGCCCGCTCCGCGCAAGCTCGTCGACCTGAACGAACGGCTCGTTGCGCGTCGTCATGCATCCGGTGAAAACAAGTAAAGCGGCCGCCCCGACAAGCGGGAGGAGCCTGTGCGTCATGCCGTTCGTGCCCCCCGTTACCGCCGGCTGCGGCTTACCATCGCGTCCGACTCTGTTCGATAACCTTCTTGATCTTCTTGGTGTTGATCCAGGACTTCTCGTTGGTTTCGATGTTGATGAGCTCCAGATCCACCTGATAGAGCACCGCCCGCTGCCCTTCGACCGCGTCGGTCTGTGAGGTTATGGACCCGCGCAGCATGAAATCCGCGCCGGTCTCCTCACCGAGACGCTTGATGGTCTCGGGACTTGCTTCGGTCTGCTGGTCCATGCGCTCATCGCGCACCGCCGCCCGCTCCTCGGCGCTGGCTACAAAGGTCACCCTGCCGCTGTTGATGAGCTCGCGTTCCATGTCCTTGATAAAGGGCGTCGTGTCGATGTGCTCGGAGCTGAGGTTGCGAACCCTCCCCACGATGACGACCGGCGTACGACCTTCCTGCTGGGAGAAGTTCGAGAGCCATGCGCTGTTGAGGAGATCGCCGATCATTTCCTCCGCCACCAGGCGGCTGTCGGTATCGTTCCACCGGCCGCTGAGGTCCGTGGTGGTATCGGCGGAGGTTCGCTGGACGGTCCGCGAAGGGGTCGCACACGCGCCGAGGGCGAGGACCACCACCATAGCCAGAAGCACCGGGCGTTTCGCCCGTACAATCATGCTTGTCATAGCGTACTGAAGTATAGACCCGCCCGTATGGCGGGTCAAGCAAAGCCGCCCGCACCCGCCGCCGGGAGTCTTGAACAGGAGAACTCGTGTTGTTTTTTGGCAGGGGGTGGAGTATATGTTTGAACAGACGCGGTGCGTGCGCCGCGTGGGGAGGTGCAGATGAAACACGTCGGAATGATCGCGGTGGTCCTCGTGACCGTCCTGCTTGTCGCTTCGTGCGCGGGTGGAGCGGAAGAGGAACGTGACGACAGCCCGGCGGCGCAGGCCGGGGCGCCGAGCTGGTATCTCAATCCGCCGGTTGCCGATGACGGGATCTACGGCGTCGGATCGGCGAAGATGTCGACCCTCGATACCTCGAGACGGATGGCGGTCTCCCGTGCCCGAGAAGACATCGCCTTTCAGATGAACGCGTCCATCGAAGCCGCCATCATAGACTACGCCCAGGAAGCAGGAGCAGACGGCAACAACCAGGTCATCAGTTTCGTAGAGAATATCTCACGACAGGTAACCGAGACGACACTTCAGGGGAGCCAGACCGAACAGGTCACACAGGCGCCCGACGGAACGATTTACGCGCTCGTCTCCTATCCGAAGGACGGCTTCGTGGAGGCGGCAAGCGACGCATTCCAGCGAAACGAGGATGCTGCCTTTGCCGAGTTCAAGGCCCAGCAGGCACTCGAATACCTGGACCGGCAGGTCGAAGACAACCCGTCTCGCGCGGGCTCGAATCAATAGGGAAGGCACGGCGATTGAAGACCGGGCACGGGTGAACGGGCGGTGCGCTCGGGGCCGCGGGTCTCCCGCTGGTCGCACCGCCATGGTCCGGGGCACAATGGGCGCCATGAAATCCGCTTCGACCGCGGCCCTCGGATGCCTGGCGTCCGTAATACTCGCCTCGTGGTTCCTCGTCTCCTGTACCTCGGGACCGCCGGCACAGACGGTACCGGCGGACGCGCACACCGCGCCGCCGCGTATCGACCCGGCGACGGCTCTGCTCTACGACACCGCGCCGCGGGACGGCATCCCCCTCTTCGTCGGGTTCTCCCCGCGGCTTCGCGACCGGGATGCCGAAGAAGAGGCGGCCGTCCTCGATGCCGCCGAAGAGGCCGTGCGCTATCTCGAAGTCGAGGTGTCGGTGGTCTTCATTTCCCGCCGGTCCGGCCGCGGCGTGGGATATGCTGAAGCCGTGAAGACCCGTATCGATCGGGACCGCGCCGCGGAGATCCGCGACGGGCTCGAGCTCGTGGAGACCTATCAAGACGGTCGGGGCACGGTGGTTATCGTAGCCGCCCCGGAGCTCCCGGAGCTCCCGGAGCTTGCGGGGATCGGCCCGCTGTGGGATACTCGCCCCGCGGGGGAGTCGCCGCCCGGATGGATCGGCGAGCGTCGCCGCATACCGGGATACGACACGGGAGTCGGTGTGGCCGCACGGCGGAGAAGCCGATCGGACAGCGTTACCGCCGCCGACGAAGAGGCGCTCGCGGAGATTGTCCTCGATCGGGCGGCGCGGATCCGTGCGGTCGGGGAACGCCGGAGCATCGACGGTGTCGGCACCACCGAGCGGACCACGCGGTCTCAGGAGACGGCGGACGTCGTGCGCGGCTTCTACGTGCTCTCCAGATGGCGGAGTCCCGACGAACGATACTACTACTCGCTGGCCGTCGCGAGGAGGAATACCGAGGCGAGCGGCGAATAGCCGCCGCGCGGGGAGGTACCATGGGTGGACGAATCATGCAACGGCGGACCCCGGCGCTTGCACTTGCCCTGATCCTGTTCGGCGCCGGAGCTGCGCTCGCACAGGAGGTCGGCCGCATCGTGTACATCGAGGGCACCGTCGACCTCTTCCAGGAAGGTCAGGAGCAGTACGCGGACATCGGAACCGGCATTTCCGCGGGCGACCTGATCCGCACCGGACTCGACGGCTACGTCGAGCTGGAAGTCAACACCGGCCCGACGACGGTGGTCGTCAGCGAGGACACCGCCCTCTATGTCCAGCCTCGGACCGGCCGCGGCCCAACGGAGACGAGCTTCCAGCTTCTTCGCGGAGACCTCGACTTCATCGTCGAGAGGCTCGTCGGCGACGAGTCGGTGTCCGTGGACACCGGTACGGTGGTTCTGGGTGTACGCGGCACGGAGTTCCAGGTGCGCACCAGTCCCGATGATTCGGTGGCGGTAGGCGTCACCGAGGGACGCGTTGCGGTGGAGCGAGAGCAGGAAGAGGTCGTCGCCGACGCCGGCGTTGCCGTGGAGAGCGTGAACCGCGGGCGGCTCAGTGCACGGCGGGTAGACCCCGAGGACATGCCGGAGTTTCTCGCCGGCTGGCAGGAAGCTCGCATGGAAGCCTTCCGCGCCGGCGCCGACACCTTCATTACGGCCTACGGGCGCCGCTATCTCGACGAGTACCCGCGATTCCTGGAGGCCTACCGCGCTCTGGCGCCCTACGCGGAGGACATGCGTGACGCTGCGGGCGACACGGGTATGCGCGGCCGCGGCGAGCGCTTTCGGCTACGAGCAGAGGTCGGCGGGCCGGCGGTGCAGGTGCGCAGTATTCTGCCGCTCTTCGAAAACACCTTCTACCGCCTCGAAGAGCTCAGTCGGTATCATGCCGAGGGACTCGGCCGCACCCGGATCAACAACCGGCTCTCGAGCACCGAGTTCTTCAACACCTTCGATTCCCGAAAGGCAACCACCGAACGCCGGCTCGCCGAGGCGCGCTACCTGCTCGAGCTCTATCGGGAGCTGGAACAGGGCACCATGGGCGGTCTGCCATCCGGAGAGTCGCCGTTCGGGTCGGGAGGGATACGGCCGGAGTTTTGAAGCAAGGGCAGGCACCGGCGCGGGCAGGCACCGGGTCGACGGCAAACCACGGATGAGCATCATCGAAGCCCTACAGGCGAGGAATCCCGGACACGTCATCGACGTGGAGGAGGATTTCGATCCGTACAAGCAGCACTACCGCTACTTTCTGCGCGTGGACCACCGCCGCACGTCGATCCTCTACAGCAGGGGGGATCTCATCCATCACACGATACACCAGCACTCCGGCCGATTGATCTACAGCGCCCTCCTCACGCATATCGCGCGGACGCTCGGCACGCAGCTGCAATAGGCGCATGTCCGCGCCGTTTGATCCCGGTTACTCGCCGTCACCGGCGCTCTCCCCGCCGTCACTTCCGCTCAGAAGCCGGCCGTAGTACTCCTGCCGTCCGAGGGCGAGCATGAGGACGATATCGAGATGCCCGTTGCGGCTTGCAACCGTCATGGCGTCCTCCCCCTCATTGGTAAGCGCGTAGGGATCGGCACCGGACGTTGCGAGAAGCTCGAGGATGCGCTTGTCTCCGACACGGGTGGCCGTCATGAAGGGGGTCCATCCGAACTGGTTCGTCTGATTGACGTCCGCCCCGTGCTCGATGAAGTACTGAACCATCCGGTAGTCCTTGTTGCCGATGGCCAGACGCAGGGGGGTCTCACCGCCGCCGGGTTTCGCGGCATTGACGTCGGCGCCGTTCTCCACGAGGTATCTCGCGGTCTCCAAGTTCCCTTCCTCGGCGGCTATCATGAGCGGGGTTTCGCCGAGATGATTGCGCTCATCGATCCGCCGCCCTTCTTCCACGAGCCGCTGCACGCGGTCGACGCTGTCCTGCTCCGCGGCGCTATGCAGCTGGGTCGCACAGGAGCCGAAAAACACGATCACCACGGCAGCAAACAGGATTAGTCCGAGTATACGTTGCATGGCTCGCATGATAGCGGCTAATCCGTAATCGACACAAGTCTTCGGTGGGTTTGACAGGAACCGCCGCAGACCTGCATGCTCAATGATAGAATAGCGAGAGGAACCCGGCATGAGCATGATGATCGAGATCCGCACGACGTCACAGAAACAGTTCGCAAACATTACGCGAGAGGTCCAGTCCGCAGTTACCGAATCCGGAATCGACAACGGTATCTGCGTGGTCTACGTACCGCACACGACGGCAGGGGTAACGGTCAACGAGGCAGCCGACCCCTCCGTCGCGGAGGACGCTCAGAATACGCTGCGCGAGCTGGTGCCCCGCACCGCCCGTTACTCCCACGCCGAGGGCAATGCCGACTCACACATTCAGTCCATCCTGGTCGGACCGTCGGTGAGCCTCATCGTTGAAGGCGGCCGGCTCGCCCTCGGCACCTGGCAGGGCGTGTTTTTCTGCGAGTTCGACGGACCGCGCAGCCGCACCGCCATCGTGCAGTGCGTGCCGGGCTGACTGCGGTGACCGCTCCGCGCCGGCTGCTCGCCGCCGCAGTCTTTGCGGTACTCACCGTCTCGGCCCCGGCACAGCCGGCGGGTGACGGTGACGATCCGTCGCGCTTGCCGCAAGGTCCCCTCGCGGCACACAATCTCCATCCGCTCTATACGCCCTTCATTCAGCTCCAGCCGCGTCGCGCCGAAACGATCGGGGAAGATGCGATCTCCGTATTCATGCACCAGAGTTACGGAAACAACTACTTCTTCGATCCTGAGGAGGGGGGCGAGGAGGATGTCTTCGTGATTCTCGACAGCGAGTCCGCCTATACCACGATCGGCATCACCTGGGGTATCCACCACCGGGCCGAGGTCAACGCCTCCGTTCAGGGGGTGAGCCATCACCCGGCCTTTTTCGACGGGGCCCTCGAGGCATATCACGACTTCTTCGGCTTCCCGAACGCCGGCCGCGGCGCGCGCCCGCGGAACGACCTCCGATTCTACTTCGAGACCGCGGACGGTGTCGTGCTCGATGAGAGCGATCCCGTCATCGACATGACCGCGCTGACCCTGGAACCGCGACTGGAGCTCTTCGAGCGGGACGACGGAGCCGTTATGCTGGGTCTCGGTGGTGCGCTCAAGCTTCCGCTCGCGGCGCCCTCGATCATGCTGACCAACGGCGGCACGGACGCCGCCCTGCGGGTATTTGCCGACTACACCCGGCCCACCGCGTCGCTGTCGGCTACCCTGGGCGCCGGCTACCTCTCCCAGCCGCAATTCATTCCCGAGGGCCGGTTCGTACCCTGGATCCTGCCCTTTTCGCTCTCATTCGAGTGGATGGCCGGCGACGCGCTCTCGCTCATCACCACGGTGAGCGGGAACACGAGTCCCTTCCGTCTCGGCTACGAGCGGAGCGACCGCTTCACCGCCGTCGCAACCTTCGGCGGCGCGTTCGCCGTACACGAGCAACTGCGGGTGCATGCCGGGATGAGCCAGGAGTTCTTTACCTTTGCGGCAACGGATGTCGCCGTGCACCTCGCCCTCCGCTACCGCTTTGCGGAGGCCTGGGAGCCGCGGCAGTAGGCGCCGCGCCCCGCCGACCCGACCGTCCCGATTTACTCTGTCGGGGCTTTGCGGGTATACTGGCCCCGCACCGTTCGGAGGAGAAAACATGAAGATTACACCGCTCGACACCGTCGAGAAGAAGAAGATCGAATCCGATGAGCTCAAGGGCGTAAGCAAACAGCTTCCGGTCGGAAGCGCCGACGGCGCGCCGAACTTCAGCATGCGGGTGTTTACCGTCGAGCCGGGCGGCTTTACCCCCTATCACGCCCATCCCTGGGAGCATGAGAACTACGTGCTCAAGGGCGCGGGCGTTATGCGCAACGAGGCCGGTGAGGACACACCTATCAGGGCGGGGGACTTCGCTCTGGTGCTTCCGAACGAGAAACATCAGTTCAGAAACACCGGCAGCGAGGACCTGCAGTTCATCTGCCTCGTGCCCAAAGAACACGAATAGACGCAGCCGCTGCCGCCGGATCGCGCCGCCGACGCGCGTCGGCGGCGGATGCATGTATGCATAAACATGCATGCACTTGTCACGCTCGAACATATTCTCTATGTTCTCGTAGCATAATACTTCAAAAAGGAGTGCAGTTATGAAGCGACTTCTGCTTGTCACCCTGATTCTGGCCGTCGCGAGCGGCGTTGCGCTCGCGGGCGGTGGACAGGAAGAAGAGGGGCGCCCGGAAACCATTACGGTTGCGACCGACGCGACGTGGCCCCCGATGGAGTTCGTGGATTCGGAGACCGGCGATCTCGTGGGCTTCGACATCGACCTCATGAACCGCATTGCCGAAGAGGCCGGGTTCGAGGTCGAGATCCAGAACACTGCCTGGGACGGCATTTTTGCGGGCCTCGGAGCCGGCGAGTATGACGCGGTCATATCCTCGGTGACCATCACCGACGAACGCGACGAAACCATGGACTTCTCAGAGCCCTACATCAACGCCGGTCAGGTGCTCATCGTGCACCAGAGCACAAGCGGGGTAAGCACCCTCGAGGATCTGCGCGGCGAGCAGGTGGGTGCCCAGATCGGAACAACGGGAGCGATCGAAGTCCAGAATATGGACGACGTAGAGCTCCGCACCTACGACGAGATCGGGCTCGCGGTCGAGGATCTTGCAAACCGGCGCATCTCCGGCGTGGTGGCCGATACCCCCATCGCCGCCAACTACGCATTGCAGAACGAGGACTACGCGGACAGCCTGAAGATCGTCGGAGAGCCCTTTACCAATGAGTTCTACGGCATTGCCGTCAGGGAAGGCAACGACGAAGTCCTCGCGATGATCGACGAAGGCCTCGCGGCGGCACGGGAAGCCGGCTACATCGAAGAGCTCGAAGACAAGTGGCTGAGGTAGATCGCACCGACCGAAAGAGCACGAGCATTACGATCTCAGACGGAATGCTCATTCCCGACCGCGCCGAGAAGAATCTCTTCTCGGCGTGGCGGATCGCATTCTTCGGCGCAATCGGCCTGCTGGTACTCCTGCCGCTGCTCTCGCCGTCGCCCTATTGGGACGTGATGAAATTCCTCCCGGTGGGTGTGTTTCGCACCTTCCAGGTGACGGTGATCTCCATCTTGATAGCGCTGTTCATCGGGCTCCTCACGGGGCTCGGCCGGATATCGCGCAACACCGTCATCAACCGCATTGCCACGGTCTACGTGGAGGTGATTCGCGGCATCCCGCTGCTCGTACAGCTGTTCTACATCTATTACGCACTCGGTGCATTCGTGCAGGTGCCGCGACTGCTTGCGGCAATCATCGCCATGTCGGTTTGCTACGGCGCCTACATGGGTGAGATCTTCCGAGCGGGGATCTCCTCGATACCGAAGGGACAGATGGAGGCCGCTCTCGCCCTCGGCATGACCCGCCGTCAGGCCCTGCGACGGGTCATCCTTCCGCAGACGGTGCGCATCATCCTGCCGCCGGTGGGCAACGAGTTCATTGCGCTGCTGAAGGACTCCTCGCTGGTGTCCATCCTCGCAGTCTCCGATCTGCTTCGACGCGGTCGCGAGTTCGCCTCCACGAGCTTCGAATACTTCGAGAGCTACACCATCGTGGCCCTCATGTATCTCGTACTGACGCTGTTCTTCTCGAAGCTCGTGGGAATCATGGAGGATCGTCTTGGCCGAAGCGGAAGCTAGAGTACGCATACGCAACGCACAGAAGGTATTCGGCGATGTCGAGGCCCTGCGCGGGGTAAGCTTCGACGTGAAGGCCGGGCAGGTCGTCCTGGTGATCGGCCCGTCGGGAAGCGGCAAGAGCACCCTGCTTCGCTGCGTGAACCGCCTCGAGACCCTGACCGGCGGCGAAATCCGGATCGACGACGACAGCGTGACCGATCCGCACGGGGATATCCGAAAGATCCGCGAAGAGGTCGGCATGGTCTTTCAGGACTTCAACCTCTTCCCTCACCTGACCGCCCTGGACAACATTACCCTCGCGCCGCGCACGGTGAAACACATGCCCCGCGACAAGGCGGAACCCCGGGCACGGGAGCTCCTCGCGCGCGTCGGGCTCGCCGACAAGGCCGATGCGTACCCGCGCCACCTCTCCGGCGGACAACAGCAGCGCGTGGCGATCGCCCGGGCGCTTGCCATGGATCCCAAGGTCATGCTCTTCGACGAGCCGACCTCGGCGCTTGATCCGGAGATGATCAAGGAGGTCCTCGACGTCATGCTGGACCTGGCGAAGGAAGGCATGACGATGCTGGTCGTATCTCACGAGATGGGCTTCGCCCGCGCGGCGGCCGACACCGTCGTCTTCATGGACGAGGGGCGAGTCGTTGAGACGGGATCGCCGTCGGACCTCTTCGACAACGCCGGGCACGAGCGAACGCAGAAGTTCCTCAAGCACATTCTGTAGCGGCGCCGGGGCGCGCCGGCGCCGGGGCCCGTCGGGGCGCGCCGAGGCCCGTCGGTCACTCGTTCGGCACAGCGATGTCGAAGGTCGTCCCGGCCGGGCCGGTGTCCACCTCGATGGTCCCGCCGTGCGCGTCCACGAAGCGTTTCACGATCGCGAGCCCCAAACCGGTACCGGCGGTCTTGCTGGTTGCGAACGGCACAAACAGCCGGCTGCGAATCTCCTCGGGAAGCCCCGGACCATTGTCGGAGACAACGAAGTGTGTCGCACCGTCGCGGCGCTCCGCGCCGACGGACACCACCGGATCGGCGACGCGGGCCCTCGTGAGCGCTTCGGCGGCGTTTCGCACGAGGTTTGAAAGGACGCGCTGCATCTTGCTGAAATCGCACAACACCTCCACTCCGTCGGAGCCGCGGGCCTCGATTCTGACGCCTGCCGCCGTATCCCGCCGGGTGGCGTCATCCACAACCCGCTCCACGAGCCGGCGTGCCGCCACCCACCGCTTCTCGATCTCGGTATTGCGCGTAAAGTCGAGAATGTCGGAGACGATGGTGGTGGCATTCTCGGCGGACTGCTTTATGAGATCGAGGTAGCGCGGAACTTCCTCCGCCTTGTCCTCGCTCACCTTTATGAGCTCGACGAGAGAGATGATGTTGCCGAGGGGCGAACGCAGATCGTGGGCCACCATGCTGATGCCCTGCCCCACCGCCGAGAGCTTCTCGCTGCGGATGAGTTCTTCCTGAAGCTCGGTGTTGTCGATCGCCTGTGCAGCCTGCTCGAGGAAGAGTCGAATCATGTAGATCCGATCGGTACTGAGAGCACGCCTGCTTTCCTCGAACAGGGCGACCACACCATAGTCGTGCATCGGGAAGTAGATCGATTCCTCGCCCTGGAGGACCTCGCCCTCGGGCACCTGCGGCAGCGTCTTCAGATACTCTTCGGCCACGGCCTCGTCGGCGAGGCGTCCGATGCCGATGTGCTTGCGGTACTGCGAGTCCTCACCCCGAAACGCAATGAGTGCGGATCCCGAGCCCACGAGCTCGGCGACCTGATGAAGGACATTGTGCAGCAGCAGATCGAGTTGGGGCCGCGTTGCCCGCAGGTCGGAGATGATGGTGATGAGATTCTCGAGGTTGCGTGTCTTGTTCCACTCATATACCGCCTTGGTCGCGAGCTGGCGGATTTCTTCCGGGGCGAACGGCTTGGTGTGATAGCCGACGTTCGCTCCCGCGCGGTCGACGACATCTTCGATGGAATGATCGCTGTAGGCCGTAATGAAGATGATCTCCGCCCGGCCGTCTATCTTTCGGATCTGCTGAACGGTCTCGAGACCGTCACGGCCCGGCATGCGCATATCTACGAATATCGCCGCGTAGGGCGCGTCGGCGGATACGGCCTCCCGCACCTTTTCGACTCCCGACTCGCCGTCGGCCGCCTCGTCGAGCTGGAAGTCGAAGAGCTCGCTGCCTCGCTTCGCCGGCCCCGACGATCCGAACAGGGACGCGCTCGCCTCGTCGAGCGCCCCGTAATCGCGGGCCTTCGGCAGGAGGATTTCGCGGAAGCTGTCGCGAATGGTCTCCTCGTCGTCGATAATCAAAACTCTCGTGTTCAACTTCTTATCCATGAACCGTCTCCTGTTTCCGCCTCCGGCGCGGCGGGCAACACCACCGTCGCCGTCGCTCCCGTTCCCGGGCCCTCGCTCCGGAGGGACAGATCGCCGCCGTGCGCCTCGATGATCCGGCGCGCCGCGTACAGGCCCATACCGCTGCCCCCGGCCTTGTCGGTGCTTCGCTCATCCGCGATAAGCGAGCGGGGAGGAACCTCGAAACCGATCGCATTATCCTGCACCGACACCCGCACCCTGGGCCCTTGCGGGGTATCCAGGCGCTCGACGCTGATCCCGATAGTCGGGGAGTCGAGCTCCCCGCCCTGCAGCGCGTCGAATGACTCGAGCGCATTTTTCACGATATTGATAAACACCCGCACGAGCTTGGTCCGATCTCCGGCGACGAGCACCGTCCCATCCGGGTAGGTGCGCGAGAGCGCCACACCGCGTTTCTCGAAACCCGAGCGCTGCATCGCAAGCGCGTCCTCTATCAGCCGGATCAGGTGAACCGGGGCACGTACGCCGCTCGTCCATTCCTCCGCGTACTGCCGCTGCAGGGCGAGGGTCTCGGAGACATGGTCGAGGGTCTGTGCCATCTCCTCGGCGGTGACCCGAATCTCTCCGGTGCGCTTCTCGAGACTGGTCACGAGCTCTTCGAGAAACGTCGAGAGGGCGGCGGAGCGCTCGTCGCCGAGCGCCCGGGCAAGCGGTTCTCTGTGCCGGTCCACCAGCCCCCGCAGGCGCTTGAGCTCGATCACCTCGCGCCAGGTCGGCTCGGCGAGCAGGCGGGCAACTTTCGTGGAGAGCCCGCCGAGCGCGTTCCCGATATCATGGAGCGCGCTTCCGGCGATTTCCATACGCCCGCGCTGTTGCGCCTCCTCCATGACGGCCGCCTGCAACCGTTCCTCGCGCTCGACCTCGTCGGCCACATTGCGGAATGCCACCATGTAGGAGTCTTCCTCGAGACGCTCGATCGTAAACGCATACCAGGTATCGAGCAGACTGAGTCGCTCGTTCGACACGACCGTGCCGTAGACGCCGTGATAGCCGGCAATGAACGACCACAGCCGCGGGGCGACGGAGCCGAGCAATTCGAAGAGGTTCGAGCTCCAGGAGGCTCCGGACACCGGCACGAGTACTTGAGAGGCATAGCCGTTCATGAGCCGAATCTCACCCCGCCCGTCCATCTCGATCAGGCCGACAGGGACGCGATAGAGAAACTGGAGAAGCTCCTCGTAGTTTCGGCCGCTCATACCGTTTGAACGACGAGGTACTGATGCGGAGAATCGGGTGTTTTCAGCAGACGGAGCCGGACCGGGGTCGGACGCATGCGAAAGGTGAATACGTAGTCGATCCAGTCGTCGAGCTCCTCCTCATCCCGGTAGCGCTGCGCCACGAGGTGGTTGTTCGTGCAGGGGGCCACCTGCACGAAGAAGTCCCGCCCCACGACGCCGGCTGCCGCAAGCCCGGACAGCTCCGCCTCGGCGGTGTTGTAGGCGACGACCGTCCCCGCTCGATCCATACGAACCACGCCGAACTCGAGGCGATCCAGTGCCGCCGCGTCGAGCTCGTCGAGCCTCCTCGCGAGATCGGGGTCATGTATCGAACATCGGCCGGAATTGTCCACGATGGTGTAAGTATACGATTGCGCGTCTGTTCGTGTCTACGCTTGCATTAGAGTATAAAGAGTTTTTTGGCATGTGAGGGCGATCCACGGCTTTCGGGCGGTTCCGCGCGAATCGCCGGTGATCCTTGACACTCGCCACCGCGAGGAGTATATATACGTGGAGACCGCGTTTTGTCTTATCCACTTTTATTCCAGGCACATTACAAGGAGCGTACATGCATTCACGCTTATTTCGTATCGTAGTGATGGCCCTCGCCCTCGGCCTCGCGGTTACGGTCGCAGCGACGGCGGGGGGGAACAGAGAAGAACGAGAGGAAGAACAGCAGAGCGGGCAGCAACAGGATCGCCCGAGTGAGACACTCGAGGAAGAGGGGCGGTCCGGCGGCAGCGAACAGGCCGCTCCGGGAGACTCCGATCCCGCGGTCGACGTCGACGGAGACCCGGTCGCGGTTATCAACGGTGTTCCGCTATCCAACGAGCGCTTCAACGACGCCGTCGCTCGCAACGAGCTTCAGATGAGCCGCCAGAGCCAGGGGGCCCCCGTCTCGGAGACGCAGCTCAACGACATGAAGTCGAACATCCTCGAGGGAATGATCAACGAAGAGCTGCTCCACCAGGAAGCGCAGGACAAAGACATCAGCGCCGCGGAGAGCGAGGTCGAAGAGCAGATCGGGCAGTACAAGGGCCAGTACGGCGACGAGGGCTTCGAGCAGGCGCTGGCGAATGCCGGGCTGGATGAAGATCAGCTTCGCGACGAGATCGCCCGCAGCCTCACCATTCAGAAGCTCCTCGAGCAGGAAGTCACCTCTGGGATAGAGGTCGGCGATGATGAGGTGCGTGAGTTCTACGACGAGAATACCGAGATGTTCGAGCAGTCGCAGAGCGTCAAGGCAAGCCATATTCTCATCGAGACCGGCGATGCCGAGTCCGACGAGGACAAAGAGGATGCGCGTGCGCGCGCCGAGGAGTTGCTCACGGAGCTCGAAGAAGGCGCGGATTTCGCCGAGCTGGCACGAGAGCACTCCGAAGGGCCCAGCGCCCCCGACGGCGGCAGCCTTCCCCGGTTTTCACGCGGCGAGATGGTGCCTTCCTTCGAGGAGGCCGCGTTCGCCCTCGAGCCCGGCGAGACCTCCGACGTGGTGGAAACCCGCTTCGGCTTTCATATCATCAGGGTCGAGGAAAAGAGCGAGGGCGGTACCACGCCGTATGAAGAGGTGAGGCCCCAGATCGCACAATACCTCGAGCAGCAGAAACAGCAGGAAGCCGTGCAGGCCTATATCGACGAGCTCAAGAACGATCCCGACACCGTTATCGAGCGCAACGTCGAGTTCGGCTGACGCCGACCGATCCGGTTCGGCAGTTCGAGTGATGCGGCGGGCGCGTCCGCGCCCGCCTCTCATGCTCCCGTGACAACACGAAGGCTCCGCAGCCGGTTCAACGCGGCCGCGAGCTCGAGGCCGCGAAAGGCGGCAAGATCGGAGACCGGTCGACCGGCAAGTGCGTCGAGCCCCTGCTCGCGCACGAGCTCCTCGATCTCGGCCACCAGGTCGGCCACGCTGCGCCTGCCGTCCGCTCGCGCGGCAATTCGGGCAAGCGCCCAGCCGATCGCACGCGTCTGGCTCGGGTCGACGATCTGTGAAACGGCCGAGAGGTCGACGGTGTAGGTCCCGAACCCCAGCACCGACGTCCCCCGCGGTGTGAGCTTGACCTCCCGCTTCCCTTTGCGCGGGTCGATACTGCGCGGGTCGGGCGCCCGTTGCGCGCGCCTGCCGAATGTATCTCCCCCTTCGGCTCTCCGATCGGTTGGATATCTCGCCGCGATTTCCCATGCCTGCCGGGTGACGTCGGACGGCCGGTACTCACGCATGGCGATCACGCAATCCGCCACGTCGAAATAGTCGCCACTTCCGCCGAGAACCAGAATAGTCGACACGCCGAGCTCTGCGTGCATCACGCGTACCTTGTCGATGAAGGGGGTGATGGGCTCATCCCGGTCGTGAACGAGCTCCTGCATGCGATGGTCGCGGATCATGAAGTTGGTCGCCGAGGTGTCTTCGTCGATCAGGAGCACGTGCGCACCCACCTCGAGCGCCTCGATGATGTTGGCCGCCTGCGAAGTGCTGCCGCTCGCGTCATCACTGCTGAAGGCGTCGGTATCGCGGCCGCCGGGGAGCCCGGAGATGAAGGGGGTAATGCAGGTCTTCTCGATCCGCCTGCCGTCCTCCGCGCGGATACCGACGGCCGACGGGTCGGATACCACGAGCTCCCGTCCGTCCCCCGGCACGTGATTGTACACACCCCGCTCCACGGCCGAGAGCAGCGTCGACTTGCCGTGGTAGCCGCCCCCCACGATGAGCGTGACGCCTTCCCGAATGCCGAGCCCCGTCACTCGTCCCCGATTGGGAAGGTCGACGCCTACCCGCAGGGACGGCGGTGACTCAAAGGCAACCGCCTCTCCGGCCGCCATGGGCCGCTGGTCGATGCCGCTTCGGCGCGGGAGGACGGCACCCTCGGCCACGAAGGCAACGAGGCCGAGCTCGGGAAGCCGGCTTCTGAGAACGTCGGCATCCTCGACACCTTCCACATGTCGGCGGAGCTCGCTCTCGTCGAGGGCCGCGAAGAACGCAGCCTCGGCGACGATAGCGGGAACCTCCTCGAGCAGCATTGCCTCGGCATGGCCGCCTGCGACCTTCCTCCCGAACGCGGGCAGGCCCACGAAGAATCGAATCTCCACGCCCGCACCACCGATGAAGGCGGAGCTACGCTCGAGGACCTCCTGGCCCGGGCGGTCGATTTCGATGAGCCCCCCCTTTCCCGTGCCGCGGTGCCCCGCCGCGATGCGGCGCGCCGCCCCTGCGAATCGGCGCGTGATGTAGTCGCGGGTGGCGATCTCCCGGCTGCGGCTACCGCGGCGGCCGTCGTCGGGCGACACGTAGCTCCAGGACGGGAAACCTGCGGTACGCGCGTCCACCTCGATATGGACGCGGCTCGGGGAGGCGAAGGGATCACCCTGTACGTGATCAATGGAGAGGGTATAGCTCTCGAAGCGGTAGCGGTCCGCGATGTCCTTGTATGCCTTGTATCCCCTGCCGTCGATGCGGCGCAGCTTCTCTCGCAAGTCCTCGGAGGTATTCATCCCCGTCACTATGAAGGCCCACCGCCGGATCCGACAAGCCCCCTCACGCCCTATCCGCAGGCGCGTGCACGATGGTATCTTTGCACCTGTCGTGTCACTATACCGCGTACATCTGAAGTGGAAAGAGAAGGACGTGACGTTGCGGGCGCATGGCCTCGACCTCACGCATCCCTACTTCGTCTCGATTACCGAGCTGGTGTTTCCCGAAGAAAACAAACTGATTATTGATCCCTTCGAAGACGAGATACGGCGGACATTCGGGGAAGCCGACCACCTGATGATTCCCTTTCAGGCGGTGACACTCATCGAGGAGATCAAGGAAGACAGGCCCCGTCCGGACGACAACGTGCGCAACTTCACCGTTGTCGAAGGCTCCGACGAGGGTCCCTCCGAGGAAACCGACACGCCGCGCCGGCCGAAGGGGCCCGAGGAGCCGTAAGCCGGTGTCCGTTCTGACCACCATCGTCCGGGTGCGTCGTCGCTATCGTGAGATTCACGGAGCCATACTCACCAAGGGCTTGAGTTTCAGCCTCATACTCGCCTCGGTGCCGCTCCTGTTCCTCCTCCTCGTTGCAGGTTCCTTTCTCGTCACTCCGCAGCTGGTCGACGTAGTGGAAGGCGAGTTTCTCGGATTCCTGCCGACCTCGGTGCGGGCGAATCTGGTCTCCGGCATCGAGCGCTACGCGCGCAGCCCCGGCTCGCTCTCCGTGGTCACCGTCGCCGTCTTCCTTCTGGCGGTCCACAACCTGTTCGTCGACCTGCAGCGTACGATCTCGCTGGCAATCGGCCGTCCGATCGCCCACGGCCGGGCGCGGCTTGCGGCACTTGCCGCCAACGCCCTCTTTCTCGTCTTTGTGTATGCCGCGACCATCATTTCCGCCGCCGGCCGCTGGATCGTGCGACTCTCGGACCTGAATCCTACCCTCCTCCCCTGGGCTGCACGGGGCCTCTCGGCGACCTTCATCGCGGTGGTCTTCTACGCCGTCTTCCGCGCCGGCGCGCGCGCCCGATTGCGCTTCCGGCCCACCGCCGCGATCGCCCTCGGCGCCTCGGTGGTTTGGCAGCTGGTCCTTGCCGCCGGAGGCCGGATCGTCGACGCCGCCGGTACCCGATTCCTGGCATACGGAGTCCTTGCCTGGGCCGTCGTCTTCCTCGTGTTCATGCGGCTCATGGCCGAAATCCTGATCCATGGCGCGCTGCTCGTTCGCGAGCGTGCACTGCCCCTCGACGCGATGCGCGCGCGATCGACGGACGACCTCGACGGCGACCGGTAGAAGCGGCACCCCGATGCGCCGGGACACCCTTGCGTTCTCGGTGATTTTCTACAAGAATCGGGCTCACACCGACAGGGTGGGACGTCGAAGATGATGATGGTGCACGATCCTGCTGCGAAAGGGGGTACACAGTGATAGCGCGCGACCTCCGCATTCTCCCGGACCACCTCTATCCGCCCGAAGAGTGGGCGATGGTCGAACGGGACTTCTCCTCACGCTGGATGGGAAACGCGGAAACCATTTTCGCCCTATCGAACGGTTACTTCGGCATTCGGGGCACCTTCGAGGAGGGCCGCCCCGCGGTGCAGGCCGGCACCTTTATCAACGGGTTCCACGAGACCTGGCCCATCGTGCATGCGGAGGAGGCCTACGGCTTCGCACGCACGGGTCAGACCATGATAAACGTACCGGATGCCACGGTGCTGAAGCTCTACGTTGATGACGAGCCCCTGTATCTGCCCACCGCGCGCCTGGTGGAGTACAGCCGCGAGCTCGACTTCCGCGACGGGGTGAAGCGGCGCAGCCTCGTCTGGTCGTCGCCGGCCGGAAAACGGATCCGGGTGGACTCGCGCCGCATCGTGTCGTTCGAGCATCGCCATCTCGGCGCCATGTGCTACGAGGTCAGCCTCGACACCGACGCGCCGGTGGTCATATCCTCCCAGCTCCTCAACCGTCAGGACAGCAGACCGGCGGACGAGCCGGGCAACGGCGACGAGAGCGATCCGCGCAAGGCGCGGGCCTTCGACTTTCGCGTGCTCAATGCCGTAGACCACATGGAAGATGAGCACCGCATTGTTACCGGCTACCGCACCACCAATTCCCGCATGACCCTCGGCGCCGGCGTGGATCACGTCATCGAGACGGACAACCCCTGGTACGCCACGCGCTCCTGGAGCGAGGACAACGGGAAGGTGGTATTCACCATCGACGCCCGAGCGGACGTGCCGATTCGGATCACCAAGTATTTCAGCTACCACACCTCGCGCTCGGTGCCTCCCGCGGAGCTCATCGATCGCTGCACGCGTACCCTCGACCGGGCGGTGCGTGACGGCTACGACGCGCTGGAAGCCGCGCAGCGATCCTTCCTCGACTATTTCTGGTCCAGGTCGGATGTCCTCGTGGATACCGAGACACGGGTGCAGCAGGCGATACGCTGGAACATCTTCCAGGTATGTCAGGCGGCGGCACGGGCGGAGACAACCGGCATCCCGGCGAAGGGACTCACCGGACAGGCCTACGAGGGCCACTACTTCTGGGATACCGAGATCTACGTACTGCCCTTCATCACCTACAGCGAATCCCGTATCGCGCGAAATCTGCTGCGGTTTCGCCACTCCATGCTCGATGCCGCGCGCCGGCGCGCGAGGGAGCTCTCCGAGGGAGGCTGCCTCTTTCCCTGGCGCACCATCAACGGCGAGGAAGCCTCCTCCTACTACGCCGCCGGCACGGCGCAGTACCACATAAACGCGGACATCGCCTACGCGATCAAGCGCTACGTCGACATCCGCGGCGACACGCAGCTGCTGGCCGAAGTCGGCGCGGAAATTCTCGTCGAAACCGCCCGCCTGTGGATCGGGTTGGGATTCTTCAGCCCCGACACCGGGGCGTTCCACATCCACGGGGTGACCGGTCCCGACGAGTACACCACGGTCGTCAACGACAACACGTTCACCAACCTCATGGCCCGCACCAACCTGCGTTACGCCGCCGAGGTCATCCCCTGGCTCGAGCAGACCAATCCGGAAGCCTACCGTCGCCTCGTGCACGACACCAGGCTCGAGCACGACGAGGTGCGGGAGTGGAAGCGCGCCGCCGACAGGATGTTTGTCCCCTTCGACAACGAGCGGGGTATCCATCCCCAGGACGCCAATTTCCTGGCCAAGGAAATCTGGGATTTCGCCCGCACGCCGCTCGATCACTATCCCCTGCTCCTGCACTACCATCCCCTGGTCATCTACCGCCATCAGGTGATTAAGCAGGCGGACGTCGTGCTGGCACTCGTTCTGCTCGGCAACGAGTTTACAATGGACGAGAAACGCCGGAACTTCGATTACTACGACCCGCTGACCACCGGCGATTCATCGCTCTCGGCCTGCGTGCAGTCCATCCTGGCCGCGGAGATCGGCTACGAGCAGAAGGCGCTGGAGTACTTCCAGTACGGGCTGCTGATGGACCTGGCCAACGTGGCGGGCAATGTCGTCGACGGCGCCCACATCGCGTCCGCCGGCGGTGTGTGGATGTCGCTGACCTACGGCTTCGGTGGGATGCGGGACTTCGACGGACATCTCAGCTTCGATCCGCGCCTGCCCGCCGCCTGGCATCGGCTGCGGTTCCCGCTGCGCTTCCACGCTCGCCACATACAGGTGGACCTGACCCATGAGCTTCTGACCTTCGAGCTCGTCGAGGGCGAGCCCATCGAGATAACCGTCTACGGCGCGGCCCACACGCTCGAGCCCGACTCACCGGTAGAGGTACCCGCCAGGCGATAGAATGCAGCGTGTATCTTCTCGTGGGAGATCTCTCCGGATCGCGGGCGCGTTGGGACCGGCGCTTATGCCGGCGTTGTTGATGGGAAGACCGATGTGACCGATCCGTTCGCGAACCACCGCCGCCTCTCGATTGAGGGTATGGCGGGGCGGCGCGTTCTTGCAAGGGGAAATCGAACCGGCTACTATCGTGCCATGGAGCTCACCTGTCTCTCGGTCAACAATCCGGTATCGTATCTCATCTGCTACGGCATCAAAGAAGTGGAAAACCGCTCCTGGACAACCAGGTATCGGGGCACGCTGCACATCCATTCCAGTGGAAGGGTGGGGTTTCGGGGCATGCCCGATTTCTCGAGGTTCCCCATGCCGGTGCTGCACGAGTTCGACGAGTATCTCACCGAGATACAGCGGATGGATGAGGCGGGCACCTACATCGGGATTCCCGACGGAGGCGTGCGTGTCGAGTTGAAGAACGAAGCTCGCCAACCGCAGAACGTGGTCAACCAGTACCGCCTGCTGGCAGACGTCTACGCCCACTATCGAAGCGGCGACCCCTCCCCGTTTTTTCACGCCAACGCCCTTATCGGCACGGTCGACCTCGTGGATATCGTGACGGATTCCGACAGCGCGTGGGCGGAACCCGAGCGGTATCACTGGATCCTCGAAAACGCGCGCATCTTCACCGAACCCCTCACCGGCATTCGGGAGCAAGCCGGTCTGTGGACCTACACGATGAATGAGTGAGTGGAGTGGTCTTCACCCCGAAACCGCACGGTGGCTCGCGCAGCGCTTCGGCGCGCCCACCGAGATACAGCAGGCGAGCCGCGCGGCCATCGCCGCCGGCGAGCACGTGCTCGTTACCGCGCCGACGGGCAGCGGCAAAACGCTCGCCGCCTTCCTCCACGCGCTCGACCGTCTGCTCTCCGGCGCATGGCCGACCGGGTGTCTGTCGGTCCTCTACGTCTCGCCCCTGAAGGCGCTCAACACCGACATACGCGAAAACCTGACCGAGCCCCTCGCCGGTCTCACGGAGAGGTTCCCCCACGCCCCCGAGATCCGCACCGCCACGCGAAGCGGAGACACCCCGCAGAGCGAGCGCCGGACGATGCTGCGCCGCCCGCCCGAGATCCTCACCACAACCCCGGAAAGCCTCAACCTGCTTCTGAGCTCCCGTGGGGGACGGAGCATCCTCGGGGATATCCGCACGGTTATCCTCGACGAGGTGCACGCCGTGGCCGGAACCAAGCGGGGCGTTCACCTCATGACCGCGGTGGAGCGACTCTCGCGTCTTTCGGGAGAGTTCCAGCGTATCGCGCTCTCGGCCACGGTTCGCCCCCTCGAGGTCGTGGCGCGTTTCGTGGGCGGCAGGCGACCCGTGCGAATCATCGAGGCCGCCGACAACAAGATTCTCGATATTTCCGTGCACACCGTCGATACCGCGACCGCCGAAGAACCGCAGTCCCCCTGGACTCCACTGGCGGCGGAGTTCGCCGACATCGTCTCGCGCAACAGATCGAGCCTGTTCTTCACCACCAACCGTCGCGACGCGGAGCGAATCGCCCTGCTTCTCAATGAACGGGCCGGACGGCGTATCGCCTACGCGCATCACGGTTCGCTCTCGCGTGAGGTGCGCACGCTCGTGGAGGAGAAGATGCGGACCGGGGAGCTCGAGGCCATCGTCGCCACGTCCTCTCTCGAGCTCGGCATCGACATCGGCTCCATCGACGAGGTAGTCTTCGCAAAGACGCCGTTCTCGGTCACCTCCTGCCTGCAGATGGCCGGCCGCGCGGGTCACCAGGTAGGGGCGGTAAGTCGCGCGCGGGTGTATCCGCTCTTCGGCCGCGACTGCCTCAATGCCGTCGTGACCGCCCGCGCGGCGGTTGACCGCGACATAGAGCCCGTGGCGCCGGTGCGGAAGCCCCTCGACGTGCTCGCGCAGGTGCTTCTCTCGATGATCGCCATGGAACCCCGCAACCTCGACGAGCTCTTCGACTTCATTCGCGGCGTCCACGCCTACACCGAGCTCACCCGCGAGGAGTTCGACGCGGTCATCGACCTGCTCGCGGGCAAGTACCGCGCCACTCGCCTCAGAGAGCTCGAACCGCGGATCACCGTCGATCGCATCAGCGGCATCGCCACCGCCCGCCCCGGCGTCGCCCGCCTGCTCTATCACTCCGGCGGCACCATCCCGGACCGCGGCTACTACGAGCTCCGCCGTGCCGGGAACGGCACCCGCATCGGCGAGCTCGACGAAGAGTTCGTGTGGGAACGTCGCATCGGCGAGGTCTTCGTGCTCGGCAATCAACCGTGGCGCATCGCGGGGATCACCGACCGCGAGGTCCTCGTCGAGCCCGCGCGCGAGTCCCACACCGCCATCCCCTTCTGGCGCGGAGAGCCGGTGTGGCGCCACCGGATACTGTGTGAGCGCATCCTCGGTTTTCTCGAGTCGGCCGATGCGATCATCGCGGCCGCGGACGCTCCCGGAGCCGGGGAAGCACTCGAGACCGCGACGCCGGCCGAAGCCGCCGACACGCTGCGGCCGCTCCGGGGCGGCCTTTCCATCTCTACCGCCGCCGCGCGTGAGCTTGCCGGATTTCTCCTCGCGCAACGCAAACACACCGGCGTCGGGCTCCCCCACCGCCGACGGATCGTCCTGGAGTACCTCGCCGAGGACGAGACGCTGCCGACCCGCCGTGTCGTCTGTCACACGCTGTGGGGCGGCGCGCAGAACTATCCTCTGTCCCTCCTGCTGACCGCGGCGCTCGAAGAGCTCACCGGCACGGAGATTCCCACCACCGCTGAGAACGACGCGGTTCTCGTTGAGCTTCCGCGAACGGCCGACCCGACGTCGAGCCCGGCAACCGCGCTCGTCGCACGAGCGTTTGCGGAGCTGCCGGCTTCTCCCCGCCGCATGATTCACTCGTTGCGGGGCCGCCTCGAAACCGGCGGGTTCTTCGGCGGCCGCTTTCGCGAAAACGCCGGGAGGGCGCTTCTGTTGCCGAAGGCCGGCTTCGACCGGCGAATGCCGCTGTGGATGACGCGCCGCCGCTCCCGACGACTCTTCGAGGCGGTCAGCCGATTCGAGGACTTCCCCATCACCGTAGAAACCTGGCGAACCTGTCTCGACGACTTCTTCGATCTCGACGGGCTTGCGGACCACATCGCCGCGGTCCACGACGGAGAGATCGAGGTTGCCCACTGCGCCACCGTCGGCGCCTCCCCCTTCGCTCGAAACCTTCTGTGGGTGACGACGAACACGGGGGTCTACGAGACCGACGGCGGCGCGCGGCACCCCTCGACGACGGTGTCGGAGGAGGCGATTCGACGAAGCCTGCTGTCGCCGCAGCTGCGGCCGACCCTGCCCGCGGAGCTCGTCGAAGAGTTTCGCAGACGGCTTCAGCGCACCGAACCCGGGTACGCTCCATCCGACTCCCGTGGGCTCATTGACTGGGTCGGCGAGCGCACCGCCCTCACCGTCGCCGAGTGGGACGAGCTCGTTACGGCGATCCGCCGGGACCGGGCGGCCGTCGGGCTCCCGGACGACACCGCCGAAGCGCTGCTGCCGGAGGCTGCGGCTCGCATCGTTCGCGTGCGCCGGCAGGGTGAGGCGGAGCTGGTGGCCGCCGTCGAAGAGGTTCCGCGACTCTGCAGGGCATGGGGATGCGAGCCCGCGGATCTCCTGCTCCTGCCGCTCGTGCCGCTCGTGCCGCCCGCGGCGGCCGGATCCGCGGCGGTGACCGAAGGCGCCCTCTCCGACCTGCTCGCGGCCGCGGTTCGGGCCGAGCCCGCAGAGCGATCCGGCGAATCCCGCGAGGCGGCACTGCGCGCGCTCCTCGCCGCGCGCATGCGCTACGAGGTTCCCCGCGCCCGGGACGCCATCGCGCGCGACCTACTCCTGTCGCCGGTTGAGCTCGATCCCGTCGTGTCCGAGCTCGTGGCGGAAGCCGCGCTTGCGGACGACGTGCTGGTGGGAGACGACCCGCGAGAGCGCGTCTGCGACATCGAGAACCTCGAACGGTTGCTCCGTCGCCTCCGCTCCGCGCGACGAACCGCCGTGGAGCCGAAGCCCGCCTCCCTGCTCGTTCCCTTCCTTGCCGACCGGCAGGGCATTACGGGCCGCGGCAGGGGAATCGAGGGGCTCAAGCGGGCACTCGAGCCGCTGCTCTTCTATCCCGCCCGGGCCGAGCTCTGGGAGGAGGCGATTCTCCCCGCACGGGTCGAGGGCTACGCCACGGCGGACCTCGATCGTCTCCTTCGCGAGACCGAGCTCCTTTGGCTCTCCACCAGGGAACGACACGTGACGTTCGGCTTCCGCTCCGAGCTCGAGCTCCTGTGTGACGCGGCCGCGGGCGCCTCGGGGGACGCCGGTGGCGCCGGCGCCGGGCGGGATCCCGGTGGCGCGGCTGACTCGGGGGACACCGAGTCGCCGTGGGCCGTCCTCGCCTCGGGCGGGCGGATGACCCTGTCCGATCTGGCGCTCCGGCTCAGGCGACCGCGTGGGGAGGTGGCGACGGATCTCTGGAACGGCGCCTGGGCCGCTCGCGTTTCCGCCGACTCCTTCGCGCCGGTGCGGCAGGGCGTCCGCCGAGGGTTCAAGGACGGCGGGGGCTCAGGGAAGACCGCGGG
>CAZWNS010000014.1:0-5886 GCA_964635245.1 uncultured Spirochaetaceae bacterium | reverse complement strand
CCGGGCGGGATACGGGCACCGGGAGGGAGACGAGCACCGGGAGGGAGACGGGGGCCGGGCGCCGGCACGGCTTCCGCGGCCGAGGTGCCGGCGGTCGCGGCCGGCACCCCGGCGGCGAGGCGGAAGGACTGTGGTTCTCCCTGGACGAGGAGCTTCGGTGCGAGGAAGACGGCGACCTCGTCGACCGCGTGGAGCTCGAGAAGGACCGGGCACGGGTGCTGCTCGACCGCTACGGGATCGTGTTCCGCGAGATCCTTGCCGATGAGCTTCCCGGGTTTCGCTGGCACGATGTCTTCGGTGCGCTACGCCTCATGGAGCTGGCCGGAGAGGTGCAGGTCGGTCAATTCTTCGACGGCGTGCCCGGAGTACAGTTCGCGCGAAGCGACGCGCTCACCCGACTCGAAGACGCCGCGGCCGCGGAGACCGCGTCCGTCTTTTTTCTGAACGCTGCAGACCCCGCGTCTCCCTGCGGATGGGGCCTCGCCGCCCTCGACTACGAGGTGCCGCGAAAGCACCCGGGAACCTACCTTGCCTTTCACGGTGATCGGCCCGCGCTCGTCGTTCGACGGGCGGGCTCGGAGGTGGATGTCTTTCTGCCCGCCGACCACCCCGCTCTGCCCGACGCCCTCGGGATCTTCGCCCTCCTCATCGGCAGAGAGTTTCGCCCGCCCTCGCGTATCACGGTCCGGTCGATCAACGGCGTCGACCCGGCGGGCAGCCCGTACCGGCCGGCGTTCGAAGCGGTCGGGTTCGCGGCCGACTACCGGTCGCTCGTTCTCTGGGCGGGGTACCGGTAGCCACGGCGGCGCCACCCGGGTCGCCCGCGCCCGGCCACAGGCTCCCCGACACCGCTTACTTGCATATGCCGCCGCCACGCAATATCCTGTCGGCACTATGGATGTAACACGAGAGAAGATTCTCAACGCCTTGAAGTCGGTACACGACGCTGAGATCGGTGCAGATATCGTCTCCCTGGGCATGGTTCGCACGGTAGCGGTGGATGATCGGATTTCCGTCGGCATCGAGCTCACCACGCCGTCGGTCGGCGACGCACAGCGGATCGAGCGCGAGGCTCGGCAGGCGGTAGGCGCCCTCGCCGACGCCACCGAGGTGCATGTCGAGGTCTCCCCGAAACTCGGCCCCCGGAAGACCCAGCAGGACCCGAGCGGGCTCGTCGGGGTGAAGAACATCATCGCCGTCGCGTCGGGCAAGGGCGGAGTCGGCAAGTCCACCGTGGCGGCCGCCATGGCGAAGATCCTCGCCCAGCGGGGGTACAAGGTGGGGCTGCTCGACACCGACATCTTCGGCCCGTCGGTACCGTCGCTTTTCAACCGGCATCGGCCCGAGCTCGAAGCCGATGCGCAGCAGATGGCGATCCCCGTGGATGTGGACGGGCTCAAGCTCATGTCCTTTGGATTCGTCCTCGGCGAGGCCCCCGCGGTCATGCGCGGGCCGATGGTCACGAACTACGTGAACCAGTTCCTCCACGCGGTCGGCTGGGGAGAGCTCGACTATCTCTTCCTCGACCTCCCGCCCGGAACCGGCGACGTGCAGTTGACCATCACCCAGCAGGTCACGCTCGATGGTGCGGTCGTCGTCACCACGCCGCAGGCGCTGTCCTTCTCCGACGTCGGCAAGGCGATGCTCATGTTCGACCGCGTCAGCGTTCCGGTGCTCGGCGTCGTGGAGAACATGGCATACTTCCAGTGCCCCGATTGCGGCAGTCGCCACGCCGTCTTCGGCGAGGGCGCGGCCGAGCGTCTCAAGGAACGCTTCGGCACCCCGATCCTCGCCCAGCTTCCCCTCGCACACGACACCTACGGCGGCACGATGGATCACCACCTCGAAGATCAGGCGGTGGACGCCCTTGCCACGCGCGTGCTGACCTCGGTCGGCGAGTTCGCACTCGGGCTCGAAAAGCCGGACGTTGACTACGACGACAGGGAGCTGCGACTCACCTGGCCCTCCGGCGAGACGCTGTCGGTAGAACACCGGAAACTCAGGGCGAGCTGCCGGTGCGCGGTCTGCGTCGACGAGCACAGCGGCGAGCGCAAGGTCCACTATGAAGACATCGACCCCGACGTGAAACCCCAGGAAACCCGGCCGCTCGGCAACTACGCGCTCTACATCAAGTGGAGCGACGGACATGCGACCGGCTTCTTCCCCTACACGCTGATCAAAGAGGTCGCGCGGGAGAGCTGACAATCGATACAATCGATGCTTACTGCTTGATGCGACCACCGTATTGGTTTATTATGCGGGAAAGGCGGGTCGAACGCCTTGAAAACCGCATAAACATGCGAATCTACTCGCCGCCGGAGGAACATATGGCCGATACGGCACAAGAATCCATTCTGTCCCGACTCACACTGCCCGAGGAGCTGGCCGACGTGCTACAGTCGGTCGAAATCGTCGTGCCGAAAAGCCGCAAGCACCTTCTCGAGCTCGCCTATCTCGAAAGTGATGACGACCTCGTGGAGGTCGCCTACGACGTCCCCGGCAAGGGCCGCTACGTCGAGGCCACCGTCGGCCGCTGCAAGAACGGCGCGGCGGTCAACTACACCGAGGAATACATGCGCCGCCGCGACCCCGCGGCTATGGTGATCGCCGATGACGGGCCCACCGACAAGACCCGGTATTCGGACCGCTTCGGTACGAGCT
This sequence comes from uncultured Spirochaetaceae bacterium, assembly GCA_964635245.1. Classification (GTDB taxonomy): domain Bacteria; phylum Spirochaetota; class Spirochaetia; order DSM-27196; family PWMO01; genus JAAAOH01. The sequence goes on along the minus strand of CAZWNS010000014.1, from coordinate 3,225 downwards.
TCGACGCCACCCGCGCGGAAACCTTCGAATGGTTCAAGGAGCAGAAACGGCTCATCGTTATGCCCTTCATGTCGGGAGACAAGGAGCGGGGATACCCGTCGCTGCTCGTCGGGCCGGACAATTCGGGCTTTTTCGTGGCGGGTCTTGCCGATCTGCAGGGTTTCATTCCCCGCGATGAGGTCCCGCAGGGCTTCGAGCCGAGCGGTGTTATCTACCTGGCTCCGCCGTTTCGCCACACGCATTTCGGCGGGCGGCAGGTGGTCGTCCACAATCGCCTCCCGGAGATGCATGAGCTGTTTTCCTACAACCTCTACCCGGGCCCCAGCGCCAAGAAGGGCGTCTACGGCATCCTGCTCAACCGCGGCGAGGAGGAGGGCTGGACGACGCTCCACAGCTCCGCCGTACGCCTCGTCACCCCCTACGACAACGAGTTTACCATCATGCATGAGGGTGCCTCCGGCGGCGGGAAGAGCGAGATGACCCAGGCCATCCACCGGGAGGCCGACGGTCGCATACTCCTCGGGGAGAACACCGTCACCGGTGAGCGTCACTACCTCGAGCTCATGGACACCTGCGAGCTCAATCCGGTGGCGGACGACATGGCCCTCGCCGCCCCCTACCTGCAGAACGACAACGGCAAGCTCGTGATAGAGGACGCGGAGGCGGGCTGGTTCCTGCGCGTCGATCACCTCACCGAGTACGGCACCGAGCCGCACCTGGAGAAGCTCACCATCAAACCGCCGGAGCCGCTGATCTTCCTCAACATGCAGGGGCAGCCCGGCTCCACGATCCTGCTGTGGGAACACACCATGGACGCCCCGGGAAGGCCCTGCCCCAATCCGCGGGTCATCATGCCGCGCCATTTCGTGCCCAGGACCGTTCAGGGCCCGATCGAAGTCGACGTGAGAAGCTTCGGCGTGCGCACGCCTCCCAGCACACATGAGAATCCGAACTACGGCATCGTTGGGATGCTGCAGATTCTGCCGGCCGCCCTCGGCTGGCTGTGGCGCCTGGTTGCCCCGCGCGGGCATTCGAACCCCAGCATCGTGACCACCGAGGGTATCTCGAGCGAGGGCGTCGGCTCGTACTGGCCCTTCGCGACCGGAAAGATGGTGCGCCACGCCAATCTGCTGCTGGAGCTCATCAAAGACACGCCGCGCACGAAGTACGTCCTCATCCCGAACCAGTACATCGGCGCCTACAGGGTCGGCTTCCAGCCGGAGTGGCTCGCCCGCGAGTACATCGCCCGCCGCGGCAATTTGAAGTTCCGGCCGGGCCAGCTCGTGGAATCACGCTACTCGCTGCTCGGGTACTCCGTCGAGAACCTCAAAGTGAACGGGCAGGAGATTCCCAAGGGCCTGTTGCGGGTCGAGGAACAGCTCGAGGTCGGACACGACGGCTTCGACCGCGGCGCGGAGATTCTGCACGAGTTCTTCACGAGCGAGCTCAAGCAGTACTACACGGACGAGCTCATGCCGCTCGGCAAGGAGATCATCGACCTGGCGATACAGGGCGCACCGGTGGAGGAGTACACCAGGCTGATGGGCGACAGCTTCGAGCGCTGAGGTTCGGCGGAATCCGATCGGAGATATCGCTGCGAGACCCGACAGGCCCGAGATATCGCTGCAAGACGCTACAGGCCCGAGGCCCGTTTCTGCGCCTCCACTACGGTTATGGCCACCATGTTCACGATCTCCCGGGCGCTCGAGCCGAGCTGAAGGATCTGCACCGGCTTGTGCATCCCCATGAGCACCGGTCCCACGAGCTCCGCCCCACCGAGGGCGCCGACGAGCTTATAGGCGATATTCCCCGCCGACAGCGACGGGAAGATGAGCGTGTTCACCCGTTTGCCCACGAGATCCGAGAACGGGTAGTTCGACGCAAGCAGCTCCGGGTCGAGGGCGACGTTGGCCTGTATCTCGCCGTCGATGGTGAGATCCGGGAGCTCGGCCTTCGCCCGCGCCACAGCCTCGGCGCAGCGGTCGGCTTCCGCGTTTCGCGCCGAGCCGAAGTTGGAATGCGAAAGCACCGCCACGACGGGCTCCATGTTGAAGAAGTACACCGTCCGGGCCGTAAGGGCGATGATCTCGACAAGCTCTTCGACCGACGGGTCGAGATTCACGGTGGTATCGGCAAAGAAGTACACGCCGCGGCGGGAGTTCACGATGTACATCCCGGCGACCCGCCCGACCCCTTCCTCGCGGCCGATTACACGAAGCGCGGGACGTATAATCTTCGGGTATTCCCGGGTGCGTCCCGAGACCAGGCCGTCGGCGGCGCCGCGGGCGAGCATCGCGCTTCCGAAGTAGTTCGGATCGGCCATGAAGGATACCGCGTCGTCGAAGGTAACCCCTTTCCGGTGCCGCTTCTCGTAGAGAATCCGGGCGTAGTCCCGGCGCAGCTCGCGCTCCGCTACCGGATCGATCGCAACGCAGTCCTCGAGGCCGTCGATACTGTGCGCGCTCACAAGCGCTTCTATGCGCTCGGCGTCACCGAGGAGGACGGGCTCTGCGATGCCCTGCGCACGCACGATCTGGGCGGCCTTGAGCACCTCGTAGTCTTCAGCCTCGGCGAAGATGATGCGTTTGGGATGCTTTCGCGCCTGGGTGATGAGACCCGATACCAGCTTCTGCCCGATTCCCACACGCTCTGTGAGCTCGGCCTCGTAGTGGGCCCAGTCGTCGATGGTGTAGCGGGCCACTCCCGAGTCGATGGCCGCCCGCGCGACCGCCGGTGCCACGCTCGTGAGGAGGCGCGGGTCGAGCGGCTTCGGAATGAGGTAGCCGCGGCCGAAGCTGATCTCGCCCTCGGTGTAGACGCGGCTCACGGTTTCCGGCACCGGCTCGCGCGCAAGGCGGGCGAGCGCGCGCGTTGCGGCGATCTTCATCTCCTCGTTGATCTCTCGAGCTCCCACGTCGAGCGCCCCGCGGAAGATGTAGGGGAACCCGAGGACGTTGTTCACCTGGTTCGGCCGGTCGCTCCTGCCGGTGGCAACCAGGGCATCGGGGCGCGCGGCAAGCGCGTCGTCATACTCGATTTCGGGGTCCGGATTCGCCAGGGCGAAGATGATGGGGTTCTCCGCCATGCGGGCGAGATGCTCCCCGCTCACGAGGCCGCCGGCTGAGAGCCCCACCATCACGTCGGCGCCGTCGAGGGCCTCCTCCAGGGTACGTACGTTCCGGGCGGTGGCGAGTTCCGCGGCCGGCTCAGCGGGATCGACGTTGT